>CAIRBT010000133.1 GCA_903876875.1 uncultured Geobacteraceae bacterium | reverse complement strand
CTGCTGCAAATCCGTCTGAACGGATCATATTTCACCGCTTTTTCGGTCAATAGAACGACTATTGACCTTCAAAATCGTCGAAATCTGCTCTCGCCCAGCCGAATTTTCGCGACGATTCCCTAAGTCCGACAGACTCCTAGGACAGTATATTTAATTCAGGAATATCCGTAAGGTTTATATCCTCATCAGGCATGGCATCCAGAACTTCTAATTCTGCCATCTGTTTTTTAGATAAGTTCCTTCTTCATAACCGATCCTTTCTTTCTTTGTTGCCTTTCGAGCTGAAAGTAACCTGGGAAAAGCAGTAGCGCACGGATAACATCTGATTTGTAGGTATTTTCAGGGATTTATCCGACCAGAACCATTAACCAAAACGGTTATGTGCTACCAACACAACGTGTCGACCTGCGAACTGTCCGACGGTCTGCCAGTGTTCTTCCCTGTTTTCAATGCGATCATGCTTACTGATATGCAACGGATCGTCGAAGACATATTGCGCAATATCAAAACTGAGCTTATGATTGGGGATATTGAGCTGATCTTTGTTCTCATCCCGAGAGCCAGTTAACAGGAGTGACTACTGCCATGGCAACCGAAGAAGCACCCTACACGGTTATTAAAGCAGACAAAATTTTCGAGCTGCGCCAGTACGCCAGTCAGATACTCGCCGAAATCATTGTTGACGGTGACTTGGAAAATGCCGGCAGCAAGGCTTTCAGACCGCTTTTCCGCTACATTTCCGGTGACAATAAACCACGGGTCAAGATTACTATGACGGCTCCCGTTTCGCAGGAGCTGACAGGGGAAAAAATATCCATGACCGCCCCGGTCAGTCAACTGAATATTCAGGGAAAGTGGGCCGTAAGCTTTATGATGCCGGCTTCATATTCTCTGGAAAACCTGCCGACTCCCGAAGATTCAAACATTAAACTGCGTCCGGTTCCTGCCCGCAGAGTGGCTGCCGTTCAATATTCCGGATTCTGGAGCGCGAAGAGATACATGCATTATGAGCAAAAACTGGAACAATGGATCACAGCCAACAACTTGAAAGTCCTGGGCGATCCGGTCTGGGCACGCTACAACCCGCCGTTCACACCCTGGTTTCTGCGTCGAAATGAGATACTGATTCCGATTGCCTCGGAGTGACAGAGATTGTCATCAAGGAGATAGTATGAACTTACACGAAATCGATGAGCAGACCATGGTGTGGGGATGACTAAGGGGCTAACCTTTCGTAATGTTACGGGTAAGCCCACTCATTCAGTGAGAGTGCCACGTTTCCCGCTTAGAGTGTTCTACGATGGCTCCTGCGTCCTCTGTGCTACCGAGATTGAACACTACCTGAGGATAGATAACGGGGAAAATCTGGTGGCAATTGACATCAGTTCCCCTGATTTTGACTCGGCTCCGTACCAGATTGCGCTCACTGATTTCATGCACCAGTTGCATGCCATTGATCAGGATGGACAGGTGTTCAAAGGGGTTGACTCATTCTGGGCCATATGGCAGGCATTCCCGACTTCGACACTCTACGGTATCATGGGGCGCATCATTCAGTTGCCGGTGGTAAACCGGTTAGCCCGCATTGGTTACTGGCTGTTCGCCCGTGTTCGACCTTATCTGCCGAAACGACATACCTGTGAGAGCGAAACGTGTAGCATCCATCAAAGGAAGTGAATCTCTTCGACGCCATTCTGGGGGCAAGGTCCGCTTGCTGTTCGGTGTCGCTGCCGATATCTTTCGTTGACTGTGACACGACCCTTCACATATGCCGGATATGTTACTCGTGGCGGATTTTACGCTCAGATCTCTCTTCCCTCCAAATCAGTTTTTCAATTAGTCCCCTCTGTTTTTGAAGACCAACTGGTCGCCTATGCCGATGATTGCCGAATTCTCGTCCCGAAAGCGGCAGAGCTATGACTTGAAAAACCTGTCAAAGTTGAAAGCAATGAAGCTTGCTATTGACTGTCAGTAGCCGAGAATACCGTTCACTGATCAAGGCACTGGAAGAGACTTGACTGGAGCGGGTGATGTCATCACCTCTGAGGGGTGATAAAAGTTCAGGTGTATCGTAGATCTCGTACATTATATCTTGACAAGATAGCTAGAGTTAGCATAATGGGAAAATGTTTATGAGCAGTTTATTCTTTTACAAAGAAGGTGGCCTTATGAAAAAAATAGTACTGATGGTTGCAGGATTGGTGGTTCTCATGACAGCAGTATGTGCGTTTGCTGAAGAAGGATACTCCGATGATATAATGGATAAAATTATGGCGATGAAGGCTGATGCCGAGATAAAGAAGGATATGCCTGCATCTCTTCCGGGTGTGAAAAATGTCAATACGACTGAGGCGTTGAAGCTGCTCAAAGAGAAAAAGGTTGTTTTTCTCGACAATCGAATCAAGACCCAGTTTGATACTGAGCATATTGCAGGTGCCAAGCTGTTCTTCTGTGACACGCTTATTGATAACCCCGGGCTGGCAAAGAACCTCGATAAAAGCAAGGAGTATCTGCTCTATTGCAATGGTACCCACTGCTGGAGATCACCCTCGGTTGCCCTGATGCTCTCCCAGCTGGGTTTTAAAAACCTCTATTGGTATCGTGACGGTATACCGGCATGGAAAAAAGCCGGTAATCCTGTGGAGTAACGGCTATTCCTGTATCGCTTTGGTAATGCAAAGGGCATTGTTCGCAATGCCCTTTATTATTGTGCGCTTGGCACTCTCGTGGGGTAAAGATGACGATAAAAACCAAATTGATTATGAATGTTGCCATTGTTGTTGGCATCTCCGTTGCGATTTCCACCACAAGCTATTTCGGTATGACTTTTATTAAGAATAAATTGGCATATTTGACCGAGAAAAGTACCCCATTCCAGCTTAAAACTTTGGAGCTGCAACGGGCAGCCCAGGGTGCCTCTGCTGACCTGATAAAGATAAGCGGCGCACGAAATAAACTTGAATTCACGACGTTAAAGTCGGAATCGGAAAAAACTCTTGATACCGTCAACAAAGTTCAGGAGTCCCTTGAAAGTATGTCGGGCGAGAAATATAGTGCCTATGCCGAACTTTCAACGGTACACGGTAACCTGACGAAGACGATCGATGGAAGCCTTACTGCAGACGAACAAGCTGCACAGGCTGCCCATGTGATTTCTCAGCGACTGAACGAAGCACTTACTCTGTTGAAGGATCTGGACAGCAAAGTACAGGCTCTCCGACTGACCAGTTCTGCAACCTATGAATCTTCCGTAGAAATCCGTAATAGCATGTCAGACAAGCAGGCGAGCCTTGCCATGGCTAAAACCCAGCTGCGTGATGTTATGGTGGTTATTCTGCAATCTCAGCGTGGTAATGCCAAACGTTACAGGTCACAGGCAAAGGCTCTGTTGGACAGAGTTCAGCAAAATAACAACGTTCGGGGTAGTCAGAAGGTGCGTGATGAAATTAAAAGTCTGGCAGTAAAGACCGAGGAGTATTTCTCTGCGCGAACAGGTGGTGATGGTGTTAAGGCGGACGGGATGCTCAGTGAACTTCAGGAAAAGCTCGACGCGCTCATTACCTTAATTGATACCGATCTGGAAAAAGTGAATGAAAAAGTTGCAGATGCTTCCGGAAAACAAGGGATCAACTTTACCCAGTCTAGTATTGCCGTGAATGCGCTCTCAAACAATGCTGAACTGGTTGCCAACGGTACGGCCATAGATGGGATGGTCGCGCGGCTTTTCAATCTGAGCTCCACCCAGGAGGTTGATGTCCTCCTGGGGCAGATTAATTCTCAGTATGCAAAAATTGCAAAATCTACCGTAAATCTTGAACGTGATCTGAAGAAGATCAAGGCACTCAACGAGCTCAACACGTTGAAAAAATCAACTGCAGCTCTTGCCGGTGTGCAAGCCGCAGTTGTCGCCGCTGATGGTATTGCCGCAAAGGTAAAGCAGAAGATTTCTTTACATGAACAGGCTGGTAAAGAAGCTTCACTACTGCGTGAGATTGTGGTCAAGCTCGCTGAAAAGGGCAAGCAGACTGAGCTGACAGCCCATGATGAGCAGGAAAAATCCATCACTGCGGTCAATAGTATGATTCGAAAAAGCCTCTCCCTGATTCTCCTTATCGGAGGTTTGGCCATAGCTTTCGGTATGGCATTCGGTGCCTGGATGTATCGGGCAATTTCGTCTCCTCTGTTACGTCTTCTCACGACTGCCAAACAAATTTCAGCCGGCAATCTTAATTGTGTTGTTGATACCAGCCAGAATGACGAAATTGGCCAGGTAGAAAAAGCGATGGCCGAGATGGTGGCTAATCTTCGTCATATCGCCAAAGAAATAGGTCAGGCTACGGATACATTGGCCAGTAACTCTGAAGAACTATCCAGTACCGCCAATGCGTTAGAACACGGTGCTGACGAGCAGGCAGGGGAAATCCAACATTCTGCAACGGCGATGGCAGAGATGTCACAAACCATTAATAACGTTGCCAACAACGTCAATAGTACGGCCGAGACCGCTTCATCCATGAAAAAAACCGCACTGCATGGAAGGGGGAAAATGCATGGTGCGGTAAATGAACTGCACAGTTTTGCCGAAATAATCAGAACATCAGCAAAAAATATCCAATCTCTCAGTAAAAAATCGGAAGAAATAAGCAGTGTCATTTCCTTGATCAATACTATTGCCGATCAAACCAATCTTCTTGCCCTTAACGCTGCTATTGAAGCAGCCCGCGCCGGTGATATGGGGCGCGGTTTTGCTGTTGTGGCCGACGAAGTACGTGGGTTGGCGATTAAAACAAGCGACGCTACCGGTGATATTGTGACAAGGATTAATGATATGCAATCTAGCGTCAAGGAGACGGTTAACCTTATTACGGAAGAAAACGGCGCGGTGGATAATGTCGTTTCTCTGGTGAATGACGCTGTTCTTTCCATTGATAAAATTGTTGAAGATATGGAAAATATAGCAGAAATGATCAACAGAATCGCGGTTGCGGCAGAGGAACAGTCGGTAACCTCTGAAGAAATTACCAAAGTGATGGCTGGCATTGCAGATTCATCCGGTGAGATTAAAACTGCTTTTTCCGACGTCAAACGATCGGCGCAAGAGTTGGCTGTAACTGCAACGCATCTCAATGACTCTGCAAAGTGGTTTAAGTTTTAGTTGTTCACTCAATATCACCCGTTGTCACGAAAGGAATTAGTTATGGAATTTAAACCACGTCCGGTCTATGTTGCCTCATCCTGGATGGCTCCGGTGGGCCGTTATAACGGTAAGGAAAAAGCACAGTTATCCTTTCTTGAACTGGCCGAATTGAGCGGGGCGGTGTTTGAGGGGAGTTCGGTGAGACGCCGGGATATTGAGGGGGTTATTGTTGGCAGTCAGAATCCGGCCGCCTTCTCCGGGGTTGATAATACCGCCGCCAAGATCGCTGGTATCCTCGGTATTTCCGGTGCCCGTTCGGTGTTGATCGACACGGCCTCTTCTTCCGGGGCCTCTGCCTTTGAAAGTGCCTATCTGGAAATCGCCTCCGGCCGCTTCGATGCCGTGCTGGCCATCGGTGTCCAGAAAATGAGTGATGCCTCCACAGCAGATTCAACCAGAATTATTGCCGGTGTCATTGATCGCGATGAAGCGGAATTCGGTTTGACCATGCCGGCCTGCGGTGCCCTGGTGGCTCGTGCTCTCAAGGAAAAACTAGGACTTTCCGACGAGGAGTGGACCGCCTATTCGGCCCTGCTGACCCAGCGGAGCCAGCGGTTTGCCGCCCAGAATCCGGAAGCCCATCTGAATGCCGAAGTGGAGCTGGCAGAGTATTACCGCCAGATTGCCGATGGGCGAAACTATCCCTACTGGTATCCGCTCCGCTACCATGATTTCTGCCCCATGTCTGACGGTGTGGCGGCGGTGCTGCTTACCTCCCGCCCCCAACTGGTGCGGGTGAGCGGGGTAGGGAGTGCGACCGATATTCCGACTATCGCCGATCGTAACTATTTCAACTCCTTTCCGGCCACGGTCATAGCCGCCGCCTACGCCTACGGCATGGCCGGCATCAAGGATATCCGCAGTTTTGCCGGTAAGCTCCATGTCAATATGCATGACCCCTTCAATGGCTTTGGTCCGATCAACATGGTGGATCTGGGGATTGTCGGGAGAAAGCGGTTGATGGATGCTCTGCTGGATGATTCTCTGACCGGTGCTAACGGTCTGTTCCCGACCAATATTACCGGCGGTCTGAAGGGGCGGGGGCATCCGCTGGGGGCGACCGGCATGGTGCAGATTGTGGAAAATCACCGGTTCATACGGGATGGCCGTTTCATTGCTGGTCTGTCCCACTCCATCGGTGGGCCGATTAACAATAATGTGGTGACCCTTTTGGAGCGGAGTGACCATTACGAGGAACGTCAACCGGTGCCGTTCAAGCCGTGGGGGCTCCCCTCCCTTGGGAAACTCAAGCCGAAGAAGGTCACTCTGGAGGCGGTGCTGGCCACTGGCACCCCGACCGTCGGCTCTTTTGTGACCTCGACCGCCCGTTTCAACTACCGTACCGGAGAACCGGAAATCGTTATCCTGGTGGTTGCCTGCCGCTGTGAGGGTTCCACCTACAAATTCCTTTTTGGGGTTTCAGGGGAGTATTACGATGCCATTTCGGCCTGTGCCGCCGGTGATTCCATCTCTATAGAATCGGTTGATGGCGCCTTGATGGTAAACAGTATCCCGGTTACCCGCTTTTATACCCGTACCATGAACGGTCTGGTAGAGCTGGCGGGGAACAGTTGGAAAAAACTAACCCGGAAGGTCATGCCATAAATAACTGCACAAAAAAACCCCCTTGGAAAAGGGGGTTTTTTTGATACGTCATGGGTGAGGGACGTTATTTATCTTTGCGTGGTACGACCACAATGCCTGACTCGGTGACCGTATAGCCGTTTGCCAAATCCGCCTCAAGGTCATAGCCGATGGACGTTCCGTCTGGTATGACGACCCCCTTGTCAATAATGGCTCGTCTGATTTTGACATGGCGACCGACGGTGACGTTTTCAAAGAGGATACACTCCTCCACAAGGCTGTAGCTGTTTATCTTGCAGAGCGGGCCGAGAATTGAGCGCCTGACCGTACTGCCGCTGGTAATACAACCGGCGCAGACGTAGGAGTCAATATTGACACCCCGGCGGTCACTGTCGTCAAAGACGGTTTTGGCGGGGGGAAGGTTCCCCTGATTGGTCAAAATCGGCCATTTGTAGTTGTAGAGGTTCAACTGGGGAGATACATTGATCAGATCCATATTGGCTTCGTAATAGGAGTCGATGGTGCCCACATCCTTCCAGTACCCCCGCTCACCGGCTTTCATGCCAGGAATTAGGTTGTCATTGAAGTTATAGGCAAAAACCCGGTCATTAGCCTGCAACATCATCGGAATGACATGCTTGCCGAAGTCAAGATCCTCGTGGTGTTTTTTTCCTTCCAGCAGCACGTCGATCAGTTTTTTTGTTGAGAAAATGTAATTTCCCATGGAGGCCAGGCAGGTATCCCGTCCCGGAATGGTTTCCGGGTCATCCGGTTTTTCGGTGAAGGCGGTAACACGGGCATCGTCATCGACTGAAAAGACTCCAAAGCGGCTCGCCTCATCCTTGGGAACCTCAAGGGCTGCAATGGTAATGTCTGCCCGGTTCATGCGGTGGGCGTTGATCATCTGGGTGATATCCATCTTGTAGATATGGTCACCCCCGAAGATGGCAACGTAGTCGGCATCGGATGACTCAACAAAACGGAGATACTGGAGAATTGCGTCTGCGGTTCCTTTGAACCACTCTTCACTTTCACTGCTCGTTTCAGGAGAAATCGCCACATAGAATTCGCCCAGGCCGGTCCATTTACCCCATGATTCACGAATGTGCTTGTTGAGTGAGTAGGCCCGGTACTGGGTCAGAATATAGACCTTTTTGATGCCGGAGTTAAAAAGATTGCTCAGGACAAAGTCAATGATCTTGTACTTGCCGCCAAAGGCGACGCTCGGCTTGGCGCGACGCAGGGTCAACGGACTGAGACGCTCCCCTTTTCCCCCCGCCAGAACCATGGCGATGGTGTTTCTGCCCACATTATCCAGGGAATACATAGCACACCTCCAAAATAAATCAATTGTAGTACAAACTCTACCGTATTACGCAGCACTTGAACATATAAAAGTTGCTCCTGCGATAAAAAAATGTCTTTGGAACATGGTATCAAACGAGATCATTGCTATTCAACGGCTCATGGTTGTAATCTGATGCTTGACAAAGATTATAACGCACATATACTGTTTTTCAAATAAAACATTGTTTATATTTAAAATACAGGAGCCGTTGTATATGAAAACCCCCTTTGCGTCAACATGCTACGGTGCTCTTTAGGAGAGTTTTGCTCCTGATCTGCCTCCAACCTGTTTTTTTGATAAGGGGGGTAAGTCGGCCGGTTTTGCCATCGATGTGATGAACGAGTCGGGGCACCGCAGCGGTTGGTTGTGGGTTAAAGTCCTTAGTACACAGCTTGCGGCCTCCACAAGGCTTGAAATGCTGCTCAGTCGGGTACATGCCATTGATTTTGAAGGTGCGTTGGCGACGCTTGCGACACTATCTCTTGAAGCAGCTGGACAAGGAGCCCAATGCCTGAAGTGACTGAGAAAATATTGCTCGTAGATGATTCTGTGGTTGGCTTACAGACGTTGAGTTGTGCACTTGCAGATGAGTATACTGTGTATCTTGCCACTGGTGGTGAAGCGGCACTGCGTCAGGCAGCTGCCAAGCGTCCCGACCTGATTCTTCTCGATATTATCATGCCGGAGATGGACGGCTATGAGGTCTGTCGTCGTCTCAAGGACGATCCCGCTCTGGCCGATATTCCGGTTATCATGATCTCGGCACTGGATCATAGAGACGATGAAATCCGTGGCTTGGAGCTTGGTGCCATTGATTTCATTTCCAAACCCTACAACATGGGGCTGGTGCGCAGGCGCATCCGCAACCAGATGCAGCTGATACGGCAGAAAGAACAGATACTTCTTGATAAGGAAGAACTGCATAATGAGCGGCAGCGACTGACCTATGTTGTTGACGGAACCCGGGCCGGTTCATGGGAATGGAATCTGCGGTCGGGGGAGGTGGTGATTAATGCCCGGTGGGCACAGTTAATTGGCCATTCCCTGGCGGAATTATCTCCTCTCACGTTTCAAAAGTGGCAGTTACTCTGTCATCCTGAAGATGTAGAACAGAGTAATCGTAAGTTGGAAGCCCATTTTTGCGGGGAAGTGGCATACTACGAATGTGAAATGAGAATGCGGCACCGGGGTGGTCATTGGGTGTGGGTGCTGTCACGGGGTAAAGTTGCCTCCTGGAAAGAAAACGGGCAACCGTTATGGATGTTTGGTGCTATTACGGACTTATCGATTCGCAAAAGTCTGGAAGAAAGCTTACTCGATTCACGAAAGCGTCTCCGTGATCTGTTTGAATCTACCCTTGATGCCATCCTGATTATCGATTCAGAAAAAATTATCAACTGTAACCTGGCTGCGGTTCGGCTCTTTGCGGCAGGTTGCCGCGAAGATATCATCGGACGGCGGCCAAGTGATCTTTCCCCCACGCTGCAATTTGATGGTGAAAATTCTCTGACTAAGGCGGAACGTCTGCTTGCCGGTGCCTTTTCAGAGGGGTTGCAGCACTTTGAGTGGCTCCATACCCGACTTGATACCGATGATACGTTTATGGCGGAAGTTCACCTGCTGCCGACGGAGTTGGAGCAGCAGATGGTTCTGTCGGCCACGGTACGGGATATTTCTGTCCAAAAACGACTTGAAACGGAAAAAATACTCGCCCAAAAAGATGTAGCAGAACGGGCTGTCGAGTACCAACGGCTCTATGAACGCTTCACCTTTGCAACGAAAGCTGCCAATTGTGGTATCTGGGATTATGATCTGCCAACCGGATCCATGAGCTGGGATCAGCAGATGTATTCACTGTTCGGTTTGGCAGAAGACACTCCAGAGGATGTACTTCACGTGGTACGGTCAATGGTTCATCCGGATGATATCCAACGTCTGTTCGATGAGTTCGAGAAAGCGCTCAAGGGTGAAGCTTCGTTCAATACGGTGTTCAATGTTGTCTGGGGTGATGGTTCTCCCCATACGTTGAAGGCTGTCGCCGATGTGAAGCACGATGAAGCCGGCGTGCCGGTGAGGGTGATCGGGACCTGCTGGGATTGTACCATCTTTACGGAAGCGGAGAACAGTCTGCTTACCCTTGCCAATGAACTTGAACAGATAAACCTGGAATTGGCCGTTTCATTGGAAAAGGCTGAGGAGGCCACCAAAGCAAAAAGTTATTTTTTATCCACAGTCAGTCATGAGATACGCACGCCGATGAATGGTGTTATCGGGCTCACCAGCCTGCTGCTTGACACCGGATTGTCGGTTGAACAGCGGGATTATGCCGAATCGGTGAGCAGAAGTGGTCACCACCTGTTGGAGTTAATTAACGACATTTTGGATTTTTCCAAGATCGAATCGGGCAAAATGGATCTGGAACTGGTCTCTTTTAATGTGCGTCTTCTGGTGGATGATACCCTGGTACCGTTCTCTTATTCGGCACCGGCCAAGGGCCTCACATTGACCTGTACCGTTGCCCCGGATGTGCCGGTATATCTCCATGGCGATCCGAGCAGGGTGCGGCAGATTATTACCAATTTAACCGGTAACGCGCTCAAGTTTACCAAAGAGGGCGGAGTTAGCATTGGCGTATTCGTCGCTCGGGAAGAGGGAGATGACATGTCACTCCTCTTTGAGATCCGGGACACCGGTATCGGTATTCCCGAATCCAGGCTGACTGCCATTTTCGAGCCGTTTACCCAGGAAAGCAGTGCCACCTCCAATAGTTTTGGAGGGACCGGTCTGGGACTGGCCATCTGCCGACAACTTGCCGAGTTGATGGGGGGTGCCATTGGTGTGAGAAGCGTGCGGGGGGAGGGCTCTACTTTTTGGTTTACCATCCAGTTACGTTGCTGTACCGCTGGGGAAATAGCACGATTTCATGAACCGGTTCCGGTGGCGGCGGATGGAGCGCACCACCCTCTGCGCGCAGAGAACGTTAGAATCCTCCTGGCCGAGGATAATATTATCAACCAGAAAGTGGCCAAAGGGTTATTGCATAACATCGGCTATGATAAAGTTGATCTGGTTGCCAACGGCTATGAGGCGTTGCAGGCACTTGAAACCATTCCCTATGATATTGTGCTCATGGATTGTTTGATGCCTGAAATGGACGGTTTTGAAGCAACGGCCAAAATTCGCGATTCCCACTGGAAGGTACTTGATCGCACCATACCGATTATTGCCATGACCGCCAACGCGATGAACGGGGACCGTGAGGCCTGCTTGAAAGCGGGCATGGATGACTTTTTGTCGAAACCGGTGAAAAAGGATGTTCTGGCTCTGATGCTGCGTAAATGGCTGGGGAAAGGCAGCGGCATTTCTGTGTGAAATGCGTGGCTCTCCCCTTGTAAGCTTTAGCCTTTATTGTGCAATCTTTGCCGTTAAGGCGGGGACAAATTGCATGACGTCGGCAATCACCAGCACATCGGCAAACTCGCCTATGGGAGCGTCCCTGTCCTTGTTTATGGCAAGGGTGAAGTCGGCTTTTTTCATACCGGCCACATGCTGAATGGCTCCACTTATGCCGCAGGCGATGTACAGTTTCGGTGATACGGTCTGTCCGGTGGTGCCTACCTGTTGATTGTGGGGTACCCAGCCGGCATCGACCACCGGCCTGCTTGCTCCCAGCTCACCACCTAAAGCCGTTGCCAAAGCCTGAATAATGGCGATATTGTCCTTTTTGCCGACACCCCGCCCGGCACTGACGATGATGTCTGCTTTGGCCAGATCGACATCTTTCTTGTCAGCAGGTTCATAGCCGACAAACGTGAGCGAGCCGTCACTGTCACTACTGATTTTTATGACTGCCGGTGTGCCACCGGGCTGCACTGCTGGAAATGCTCCCGTCTGGATGGTGAGCACGGCCCGTGACGTTGCCGGTGTAACCGTACGGCGCATCTTGGCGTTACAACAGCCAACCTCGAAGCCACCATCGATAATGTCGACTATTTCAGACACCTGGGCAACTTTCAGGGCCGCAGCAACCCGTGGTGCCAGATCCCAGCCATAGGAAGAGTGGATAAAAACGATGTTGTCCGGATTCTCTTTCTGTACCGTTTCCAGGAGCAGTTTTTTGTGCAGTTCCGGATTGTACTCACCGCACTGTACCGCCTCCGCCAGATACAGGGTGCCGTCATAGGCAGGGAGCACGGTTTCGTCTCCGACCAGGAACATCACGGTTTCACCCCCCAGTTGCCGGGCAAACCCGAACAGTTCATATGTTGCGTCCAGCATTTTTCCTTCGCGATATTCACCGATCAATATGGTTTTCATGGCTGCCTCCTACCGTAATACCAGGGATTTTTCCTTAAGAATTGCCCGTACCTTATCAACAAGTTCCCCCACATCCCCCTCAAGAACAATTCCGCCACTTTTTTTCATGGGTGAATGGAAATGTGTGGTGGTTACCCGCGATTCTGTTGTCATAAAATCAGTTACCTGAATGGCGACAATTTCTTTCTTCTTTGCCTTCATAATATTCGGTAATGTGGGGTAACGGGGTATATTCAGCCCCAGTTGACAGGTAACAAGTGCCGGAGTCTTCAATGTGACAACTCCCTTGATGCCCCCTTCTATTTCACGCTTTGTCGTTACTGTGCAGCTGTCGTAGGCAAAGCCGACAATAGTCGTCGTACAGGAAAATTTCAGTAATTCTGCCACGGTAACTCCAACCTGTGCCGAGCCCCGATCCTGTGATTGCATGCCGGTAAATATCAGGTCGAACTGTTTGTCTTGAGCATATGTTGCAATAATTGAGGCAATCTGCCACGGATCTTTGGCTGACACCGTGGTGTCCTGAATATGTACGGCGTTGTCGCACCCCATAGCCAAGGCTTTTTTAATGGTTTCAACCACCCGATCAGGGCCGATGGAGAGTACGGTGAGTAGGGTACCCTCTCCCAGCTCTTCACGGAGGCGCACCGCCTGTTCCACTGCATATTCATCATACTCGTTCATACGGAACGCAAGATCGGCCTCATTATACCATACGCCCGAGGCGTCAGGTTTGAAGCGGGATTCCATGTCAGGAACCTGTTTGACACAGACAAGTAATTTCATCTGAATACCTCCAAAAGTGTTGATTATGAATTCGTTATCCGCTCTGCCACAATCTCGGCAAGATCCCTTACCCGCAGTTTTCCTTCCGCTCCGCCGGTTTTGATGCCGTCTTCAAACATACTCAGGCAGAAGGGACAGTTTGAAACCAGCAGCGGCATTCCTGTGTCGGTGGCCATTTTGACTCTGAGTTCGCTGATTTTACTTCCCAGCTTTTCTTCGGCGATGATACGCCCCCCGCCGGCACTGCAGCAAAAACTGTCGGAACCATGTCTGTCCATCTCGGTAAGTATCCCCCCCGCCTGTGCCAGAACGGCCCGGGGTTGATCAAAAATATCCATGTAGCGGCCAAGATAGCAGGAGTCATGGTAGGTGAAGGGGAACGGTTTTGGTGTCAGATGCAGCCTGCCGCTCATGAGCAAGGTATGGATATAGGTGCTGTAATGTTCGACCGGGATAGCCAGCCCCAGATCCCGATAATCACGAGCCAGGGTGTTGAAACAGTGGGGGCAGGTGGTGACGATTTTTTTAACGCCATAGGCCTTGATCATCTCAATATTTTCCGTGGCGGTCATCTGGTACAGGTATTCATTACCCAGCTTTCTGACCGGTTCACCGCAGCATTTTTCTTCTTTACCAAGGATACCGACCTTAATACCGGCCGCAGCACAGATTTTGATGAAGTTACCGGCAATTATCTGATTTCGCTTGTCAATGGAGGCGTAGCAGCCGACGAAATAGAGGATATCCACATCGCTGTCCTGTCCCATAATTGACACCTGATGGGAGGCGGCCCAATCGCCACGGGCTGCATAGGCAAGGCCGAAGGGATTGCCGTTTACCTCAATGTTATTGACGGCGGTACGCACTTCATCACCGGGGAAGGCACCTTCCATGAGGGTCAGGCTGCGACGCATCTCGATAATTTTATTGACATGTTCGACGTTGGCCGGACAGATGTCCTGACAGGCACGGCAGGTTGTGCAGGACCAGAGTGCCTCCTGGCTGACGGCCTCAATGAGGTTGCCACCCGGGTTGTTTTCCGCATATTCACCGAGCTGTTTCACCATTTTCATGGGGGAAAGTGGTTTATCGGTGCGGTATGCCGGGCAGCACTCCTGGCACCGCTTGCAGGAGGTGCAGGCATCGGCGTCAAAGATGTCTTTCCAAGTAAGGTCGGTGATGGTTGTGACACCAAACTGCTCCACCGTTTCATCCTCAAGATTAATGGTGGCGATGGTACCCTTCGGTTCCAAGGGGGCGAAAAAGGCATTGGCGGCGGTGGTGAACAGGTGACGTAATTTCGTGCGAGGAATGGCGGCAAAAAAACCGAGTACCAGTACGAAATGAAACCACCAGAGGATCTTATGGGTGATGAGCAAGGCGTCCGGCTCCAGTGCCGCGAAGAGGGAGGCGGCCAGGAGCCCCCCGGGAGAAAAACGCGCCAACTCGGGGTTCTGGTGCAGTTCGGTGGCGGCCATCCGGGCACCTTCGATCAAAAAACCGCTGATGAGGATGGCGAAGAGGAGCTGGAGAACGAGGTAATCATCTTTAACGATCTCCAGTCCCTTCGGCTGTATGACGAAGCGGCGGATAAAGAGCCCTGCCAGCATGATAATTGCCAGGATTCCGGCCAGATCAAGCAGCAGGGAGAACATGTTATAAAATTCGCCTGACAGGATGTTAAGGTGAGTCAGGGGGGTGACCACATCAGCCTGGATCATTATTACCAGTGTCCCGGCAAAGAGCAGCAGGAAGCTCCAGAAAAAGAGGGCATGGAACAGGCCGCCATCGGTGACCCGGGACACTTTAATCTGCCCGTACACCTCGGCTAGCATCCGTTTCACCCGCAGGTCGTAATTGTCACAGCGGTTAAGTGACTTCCCCTGACGCCAGAGCGGTAACCGCTGCCAGAACCCCCACGCCATCCAGCCGATGGCGGCACAGGCCATGAGGTACATCGGGATGACAACAGAATGGCCCACATTCCAGTATATGTGACGGGTAGCTTCCATGGTAACCCCGGTTTACGACAACAGCAGCTTGGAGATAACGACGCGCTGAACTTCGTTGGTGCCCTCGTAGATCTCGGTGATTTTGGCATCCCGGTACATCCGCTCAACCTCGTAGTCGGCAATGTAGCCGTAACCGCCATGGATCTGCATCGCCTCTTTGGTGACAAAGGTTGCCGTTTCCGAGGCGTGCATTTTGCACATGGCCGATTCCATGGTGTAGTTCTTCTTGGCATCTTTCAGGCATGCCGCCTTATAGGTCAGCAGCTTGCTCGTTTCAATGCGGGTCCACATATCTGCCAGTTTGAACTGAATCGCCTGGAATTCACAGATGGCCTGATCAAACTGTTTGCGCTCTTTGGAATAGGCGAGGGCACGTTCAAAGGCACCTTCGGCGATTCCCAAAGCCTGTGAGGCGATGCCGATGCGCCCCCCGTTCAGGGTGTCCATGGCAACGTTAAATCCTTTGCCTTCCTGCCCCAGCAGGTTCTCAACCGGCACCCGCAGGTTATCAAAGGCAAAGGCGGTGGTGTAACTACCCCGGATGCCCATTTTGTTTTCGTTTTTCAAAATGGTGACGCCGGGCGATTGCAGGTCGACGATGAAGGCACTGATCCCCTTGTGTTTGAGGCTGCGATCAAAGGAGGCGATGAGGATACCGGTGCCCAGATAGCCGCCGTTGGTAATGAACGTTTTGCTGCCGTTGATGACAAAGTGATCCCCATTACGGCTGTACGTGGTGGCGGTTCCACCGGCATCACTGCCTGCTCCCGGTTCCGTCAAGAGAAAACAGCCGATTTTCTCGCCGCTGTTCAGGGGGGGAAGCCATTTTTTCTTCTGCTCCTCGGTGCCGAATGTATAAATGGGGCCACTGGCAAGGGAGGTGTGGGCGGAGATCAACACACCACTTGACCCACAGGCTTTAGAAACTTCTTCAACAACAATGGCATAGGAAAGCATGTCAAGTCCTGCTCCGCCGTATTCCTCGGGCAGGTAACTGCCGAGAAAGCCCATGTCGCTCATTTTTTGTACCAGTGCATCCGGGATGGCATGATCTTCATCAATTTTCATGGCAATCGGCTTAATCTCTTTTTCTACGAAGTCCCGCACCGCCGATTGTAGTACCTTGTGATCCTGGCTCAGTTCAAAATCCATGGTAATTCCTCCGTGTTATCGTTTTATTTGCCTTGAAAAACCGCCGTACGTTTTTCCATGAAGGCAGCCATGCCCTCAAGCTGATCTTCCGTGGTAAAAAGCACGCCGAACAGCGACGCTTCGTAGCGGAAGCCATCTTCCTTGGCCATGTTCAAGCCGTTCAGGATGACATCCTTGGCAAAGGCCACACCGAGGGAACCCTTGGTGGTAATCTCCCGCGCCGTTGCCAGCGTCCGTGAAATCAGCTCTTCAGGGGGGCAGAGCACATTGATAATTCCCCAGGAGAAGCTCTGTTCCGCAGTGATCATACGCCCGGAGAAAATCAGCTCGTTTGCCCTGCTTGGCCCGATCAGTCGTGCCAGATTCTGGGTGCCGCCAAAGCCGGGGATGATACCTAGTCCCACTTCAGGAAAGCCGAAGCGGGCTTTTTCAGACGCATAGATGAAGTCGCACGCCAGGGCAAGTTCCAGGCCGCCACCGAGGGCATAGCCGTTGACAGCGGCAATTACCGGCTTGCGCATTGTGTTGATGCGCGTCATAACCCGCTGTCCCTTGCGGGCAAACTCCGCCCCCTCAAAGGAACTCATCCGGGACATCTCTTTGATGTCGGCACCGGCAACGAAGGCCTTTTCACCGGCACCGGTAATAATAACGACTTTGACGCTGCCGTCCCGATCCAGTTGCTGACAGGCGGCTTCCAGTTCGCCTAGAATCTCGCTATTAAGGGCATTCATGGTGCGAGGGCTGTTGATGGTCATGAGGGTGATGCCGTCATTGCTCTCGAACAGAATATTTTTGTATTCCATGGCTATTCCTCCCGATGAAAACTAATAGGTATAGAAACCGCGCCCCGACTTACGTCCCATATATCCGGCGTTGACCATTTTGACCAGCAGGGGGCAGGGGCGGTATTTCGGATCTTTGTAGCCGTCATACAGCACATTGGCGATGGCCAGCACGGTGTCAAGGCCGATAAAATCAGCCAGCGTCAACGGCCCCATGGGTTGGTTGGTGCCCAGTTTCATCCCCTTGTCGATGTCTTCCGCTGTGGCGATCCCTTCGTAGAGGGCAAACACCGCCTCATTAATCATCGGAATCAGAATGCGGTTAACGATGAAGCCGGGATAGTCCTGGGAAACGGCCTGCTCTTTTTCAATGTGGGTTACCAGTTTGGCTATCCGGGCAAAGGTTTCGTCACTTGTGGCATGACCACGGATTACTTCCACTAACTTCATGACCGGCACCGGGTTCATGAAGTGCATACCGATGACTTTGTCCGGACGACCGGTGACCGAAGCAATTTTGGTTATGGGAATTGATGATGTGTTTGACGCCAAAATTGCACCGGCCTTGACGATGCCATCCAGTTTCCGGAATATATCCAGTTTGAGTGGCTCATATTCGGTGACCGCTTCTACCGCCAGATCAACGGAAGAGAGGTCGTTCATATCCTGGGTCGTGGTGATACGCCCCATGGTTTCACCCACCAGTTCCGCTGAAAGAGCCCCTTTTTTTGCCTGTCGCTCCAGATTCTGCCTGATGATTACAAGGGCCTTTTCCAACTGTGGCCGGGCTATGTCAAAGAGTACCACCTGAAAGCCATACTGTGCAAAAACATGGGCGATGCCGTTGCCCATCTGCCCCGCTCCAAGAACGCCTATTGTTGTCATCATTGACTCCTCCCTTAGCATGTTCGCCATACATCAACTTTTTCACTATCGTTAAACAGTGTGTCTCTATTCTATATCAGAAATTATAATAATCACAAGATATTACATATAGATTTTTTATTTTTCTGCGGTATATAGAACATTGTTAGATTTTATTGGGAATGGGTAATTAAAGGGGCTAAACTTATGGCGTGCACTATGCGGTGTTGATTGTGGGTGAGCGAAACGGATGCGAAATAATAGTGGAAGGGGTACGACCGATTCAGTTATAAGATATGGTGGGTTAGATTAAAATAAACTTAACATTAATCGACGGTCAGTTCTGGTCATGGTTTTATAAAAGTCCCTTGTTCATATTCCTTAAAAGCCAGTTGCAATTCTTCACGGCTGTTCATGACGATCGGTCCCCCCCAGGCGACCGGTTCGCCAAGTGGTTTTCCGGAAACCAGCAGGAAGCGGATCGCCTCCCCCCTCGTGACAACTTTAACCGCAGCACCCTCCCTTTCAAACAGCAGGACGGTCTCCCGATGATATGCTTTTGCTGACCCGTCAAAACAGGCCTCTCCCGTGAGAATATAGGCAAAAGCCGTATGACCTGCCGGCAGAGGATGCTCGAACTGTGTACCGGCTGGCACCGTGATATCCAGCATCTCCGGCTCGCTGATGATGTCCTGTACCGGCCCCACAACGCCATACACCGCACCGGCCATGACTTTGACCGTTACCGCACCGGGGAGGGTCACTTCCGGTATGTCAGCGGCTTTGATGTCCTGGTAGCGGGGTGCCATCATCTTGTGGGCAGCGGGCAGATTTGACCAGAACTGGAAGCCCCACATGGTACCGGTCGGACTAACGTGGGGCATCTCCTGATGGATAACGCCGCTCCCGGCGGTCATCCACTGGATATCACCCGCTCCGATGATGCCCCGGTTGCCCATGCTGTCACTATGTTCAACCTCTCCCTCCAACAGATAGGTAATGGTCTCGATGCCACGATGGGGATGCCAGGGGAAGCCAGCCAGGTAGTCGGCCGGATCAGAGGAGTGGAAGTCGTCGAGCATCAGAAACGGATCAAAGAGGGGAACCTGGCCATGGCCGAAGGCACGCACGAGGCGCACACCGGCTCCTTCTATGGTGGGGACGCTTTGTAATGATTCCTTAATGGCACGATATGACATGTTGACTCCTACGCTGCCGGTATGATGGTGCCGGTTTTAAACCATGACGCCATATGGGACAATTCGGTGGCAATCTTGTTTAGTTCAAGTGAGGCGTGACTGATTTCCTCCATGGACTGCTCCGTTTTGTGGGTGATATCGGCGATATTAACCATGCTGGAGGCGACCTGCTGGGCGGCTACCGATTCCTCTTCGGTGGCGGTGGCGATCCGTTTCACCATGGATGCACCACGTCCCGATGCCTCAACAATATCATCAAGAGACTGGCGCGCCTCACTGGCCAGTTTAACCCCTGCCACCACACGGCCATTACCGACCTCCATGGCAATAACCGACTTGCTGGTTACCGCCTGAATTTCCAGCACCATGTTGGAAATTTGAGCCGTCGCCTCCGTAGTCCGGTTGGCAAGGTTGCGCACTTCATCGGCAACCACGGAGAAGCCTTTGCCGACTTCACCGGCACGGGCCGCTTCAATGGCGGCATTAAGAGCCAGCAGGTTGGTTTGATCGGCAATATCGTTAATTACGCCAATAATGGAGCCAATCTGCTCGGAACTTGACCCCAGTGCCTTGATGTGACTGGCCGCCTCTTCCACGGCGGTAGCGATCTGCTCCATACCTTGCACCGCTTTTCCCACCACCTGACTGCCGTTTGCCGCCTTATCCAGTGTCTGACGGGAGGCATCGGCAGCCCCCAGGGCGTGGTCGGCAACTTCTGAGATGGTCTGGCTCATTTCGGTGAGTGCGGTGGCAGACTGGGACGTCTGACGGCTCTGTTCCTGGGCACCTGATGATAATTCCCGTGCAGTGCTGGTGAGCTGTGACGAGTTGGATGCAAGATTGGCAATGGCTATGGTAAGTTTGCTCGCCATTTCAAGGAGTCGTTTACTTGCCTGATTGAAGTGTATGCCCAGTTCACCAAATTCATCTTTCCGGCTTTCGTCAAGCACTATGGTGAAATTACCGTTACCAAATTCACCCGCCAGGGCAGACAGTTCCTCAATGGGGCGAAAGAGGGCGCGATTGAGCATGATTGCAAAGAAAATGCCGATAAGCAGCGAGCAGAGGCCGATTACCACGACAAGAATGATGGAGTTTCGGCTCATACTGTTGACCGACGCAATGGCTTTTTCCTGATCGCCAAGGGCTGCGGAGATGGTGACACGCCCTTGTGCTGCCTGGGCATCTATCTGCTGACGTACCTTGGTATTAAGACGAGTTGCTTCTTCGATCATGGCGATTTTTTTGCGTACTTTTGCGATGTAGCCATCGTCGCCGCTGATGGTCTGCCGGGCGGTCTGGAAGGAGGCGACGGCGTTGCGCAGCAGTCCGGCTTCCTTCTGGGCAGAGAGGCGAGCCAGCAGCTGTTCCATGCTTTTCCGGAGTGTTTCACAGCGGGTAAAGGCGATGTTCAGCTCGTTTTGCGCTGCGTCAACATCGTTGCTGCTTTTTGCCAATGCCAGATGGTCTGCCATGTGGGCCACGACAATGCTGAGGGAGAGATATTCGGCCATGCCGAGCCGGATACTGGTGGCTGCATTGGCGGCACCATAACTCATGCCCAGCTGATCATCTTCCCGTTTGTTCTTATCGGAAAAGGCCGTTGTCGACTGATCAATCTCCACAAGGATAAGGGAGTTTTTTTCCCCCAGCTCACTATTAATGCTATCAATACGGGCTTTGGCAGCCACCTCAATAGCGGAAACACTTTTGAGTTTGATCAGTTCATCAACCAAATCTGAGAGTTTCTTTAACTCCTCGGAGATTTTCCGGGAGTTCTTCGGGTAACTGCATTGAAACGCCTTTGTCAGGGCAACGGTGTAACGGCTCCGTGCCATCAACACACCTTTGCGGTCAGCCGCTTTTTGGATATCATTTACCGTGTGGAGCAGTTCATTCAGATACGTCTTGAAAACTTCAATGTCACGCAGACGGGTGACCGATACTTTGCTCTCCTTGAGTGAACCGGCATAGACGGCACTTCGGTCTTCCTGAAGTTTTCTGATTCGGCCATCAAGCTCTTTAATGTTGGTTTCAACCTTGTCAAGCACTTCATAGAGTTTGGTGTCAATATCGGATACTTCGGCTTCCGCCTTGAGGCGGCTCTCGGTTACGGTAAACAGCTCTCGGGCACTTTTCTCCATCTCAATGTACGCCGTACTGTCGCTGCTTTTTAGTGCCTGCAGCTGTTCGTTACTTGTCTTAAGCTCAGTCAAAGCCTTATCTGTCTGAACCCGTGCCTCCTGATATTCCTTGGTGCTCCGGGTTATGGTGGTCTCTACCAGTTCACCACCGACTCTCTGGAGAGCTCTCTGAAACTCCGCTGTGCGCGTCTGGTAGGGAGCGCTCTGCTGGGTCAGATAGGTGAGCTTGCCCCTCACAAAGAGCATACCTACGACACTTGAGGCGACCACCGCAGTAATAACCAGTGAAATCATAAGCAGATTCAGCTGAAGTTTCGTCCGGATTTTCAAAGTTTTCCTCCTTGTACGACACTACTCAGAGCCTACATGAAGGCTATTTAATGATATATTTACTTCCGGCACCGGTGATGTATGAGATGAGTTTTTGTGCTTTCGCCGAAGGTTTACCCTTGGTGACGACGATAATATCGGAGTTAAGCGGCGGTTCTGTCAGTAGAACTTTCACTGTGCCGTCGGCTCCCAGCGCGAACGGGTCGATGCCGATAGCTTCGGGTGTTGCTGCCACGGTATCCTTAATGCCGAAATAGTCGGTGGTATCAATGATGTCCTTCATGACCGCTTCACCGTCAAGAATTTTGGCACTGAACTGGGCGTTCTGCCCCGGTGTCAGTTTGCCCCACGCAACCAGAATGGGGGAGTCGGAGCCACCGACCTCTTTCCAGTTAACAAATTTTCCGGTGAAAATCCCTTTCAGCTGCTCCTTTGTCAGGGTCTGCACAGAATTGGAGGGGTGAACCAGCACTACGGTACGATTGACCGCTACTACCTTGCTTTCCAGAGCGGCAGCGTTAACTTTAACCCCTTCCTTCTCCGCCCCCTTGATCATTGCTTCGAGGGGAACTCCGGCTGTTGCCACATCGACGGTGCCATTCATTAAATCAATGAGACCATTTTTGGGAGTGCTCTGGGAAATTACCAGGATGCTTCCGGTATCCTTCTCAAAATGGGACTTAACCGGTTTGAAAACCGTGGCTATTGAAGCACCGCCACCGCCAACCTTGATTTCATCTGCTGCATACAGAGCTGTCGTCGACAGAACAAGTGCCACAAGAGATCCTACGATAGTACGCTTCATACCCTTCTCCTTTACCAATAACGTTAGATTGTTAATTAAAAAAATATTGTTTACATATAGTAAGCAAAAATCATTTTTTTGTAAAGCTGGAATTGTATACAGAATAAGTGAAGTGATTAGAACTATTTAATTAGTTGATGTGCGGCACACTGGGCACCCCTGGAGAGCAAAAGGTTTTTCCAGTCGACAGGCGGCAAGCAGGTGGTCATTGGCGAAGATATCAGCGGTGGCTCCATCGGCCATAATAATTCCTTCGTGGAGGATGATGGTTCGTGGGCAGAGCTCAAGTACCATATCCAGGTCATGGCTGGTAAAGATCTTCGTGTGGTGAAATTCCCGGAGCAGCCCCATAAGTTGTCGCCGTGCGAAGGGGTCCAGACCGCTGGTCGGTTCGTCCATGACCAGCACGTCGGGTGACATGGCCAGCACCGTGGCGATTGCTACCCGTTTCTTTTCGCCGCCGGATAGATGGTAGGGGGGCTTTGACGCGAGGTGTGCGGCACCCACCAGCTCCAGGGCTTCCCTGACCCGTTCGGCGGTCAGCTCCTCCGGCAGTCCCTGATTGCGGGGGCCGAAGGCCACGTCTTCAAACACCGTGGGCATGAAGAGTTGGTCATCGGGATACTGGAAAACCATACCAACCGTACGGCGGATCGCGGGGAGGGTGTTACGGGTGAGGGGGATGTGGCCGATAAAAACCTCCCCTGAAGTGGCCGTGATACAGCCGTTTAAGTGCTGGAGCAGTGTCGATTTTCCGGCCCCGTTGGCGCCGATAATGGCAACTGATTCACCATGGGTAATACGAAAGGAGACCGTATCAAGTGCCACGGTGCCATCGGCGTAGACATGGCGGAGATTTTTCACCTCAACGATATGGTGGCTCACGGGAAAGCACCGGTGATGAAGCTGCCGAGCAGTGTTGCCGGTTCCATGGTGCGCATGAGTAGAAAGGTGACACTCCAGCTGATGAGGAACGTAAGATCCGCGTGACTGAACCGCTCCCGACGTTGACCGTGGAACTGTCCGGTAAAACCCCGTGACAGCATGGTGGTATGTATCCGCTCCGCCCGTTGCCAGGTGCGGAGCAGCAGGTGGCCGGTCAATGATCCAAAGCTACCGATCCCCCTCCCTGTGCTGCCGCAACTTCGGAGTTCCCGTGCCCGGGAGGCCCGTTCGGCCTCTTCGGCAAGTACGAACAGATAGCGATGGAGAAACAGCAGTTGCACCGTAAAAACCTCCGGCATACCGAGGCGCTCCAGTGCCTGGCAGATGGTGGTGAAACCGGTGGTCGCCACCAGAATGAGTGCCGCTCCGATGGTAAGAAAGGAGCGAAGCAGCAGGGAAAGGAGTGATATGCAGCCGCCGCTGATTTCGATTGAACCGACCTGCCAGAGGGTACTACGATCCAAAAGTGGATTAAAAGCACCAATCAGCAGTATGAACGGGCAGATGAGGAGCATTTTTCTGGCAAGATAGGGAATTGGCAGTTCTGCCCGGCACACCATAATGATCGGGAAGAGGGTGAAAGGGAGCAGACCGTTGATTTCATAGCGGTGGTAAGAAATGACGGAAAGAATAAAAAACAGTGTTACCAACACCTTGACCCGGGCATCCCGTCCGTGAACCTGTGTGTCCCCCTGGGCGAACAGCTCAAGCTGTTTCAAGTCAATAACGGCGGTGGTGATGGCATTCATGGTCTGCAGAATCCCCCGGTAGGGTAGTGTTATTGGATGGCAATACCCTTTCAGTAACACATTTCAAAAATTATTACACGAAATACGCCCATTCTGCTTCGTGACATTTTAGAAATAATCGTCTAGTATGCACCAATTGTCATAGTACAGAGGGGCGTTTGGTGGGACAGGCAGGTAGATACAGGATTTTATTGGATGAACAGTAAGGAATTGTAACGTGAGAACGGCACTGACCATAGCTGTCTGTTGTGCGGGAGGTGGTCTGACCCGCTACTACCTGTCCGGGTGGGTCTATTCCCTGCTGGGGCGGTCCTTTCCCTACGGAACCTTTGCGGTCAACGTTATCGGTGCCTATCTGATCGGGTTGATAATGGAGCTGGGTCTCCGGAGTACGTTGCTTTCCGATACCCTGCGGCTTGGTTTGACGGTCGGTTTTCTCGGTGGTTTAACAACTTTTTCCACCTTTAGCTACGAAACCTTTACCCTGCTGGAAGATGGCCGGTTTCTGGTCGCCTTTGCCAATGTGCTGGCAAGTGTGGCGGTCTGCTTGCTGTTTACCTGGCTCGGTATTGTTACCGTGAGGATGTTACCATGACAAAATTGATTGGTGAACAGGTGCTGATGCGGATTTTTATCGGAGAAAGTGATCGCCACGGCCATCAACCGCTCTCTGAGGCACTGGTTGAATTACTGCGGCGGGAACAGTTTGCCGGTGCCACCGTCCTGCGCGGCATCTGTGGTTTTGGTGCCACCCGGGTCTACCATAGTCAGAAACTACTGGATCTTTCGGCCGACCTGCCGCTGGTGGTGGAGGTCGTTGACAGCCAGGAAAAAATTGATGCCATAATGCCCCGTATTGACGCCATGATGGCAGGGGGGATGATCACCCTGGAGAAGGCGACCGTGATCCGGTATGGGCACAAATAGAGAGCGGCTGACGCTATAAAAGTATTGTGGCATTCAAGAGCAAATCCCCCTCAGTCCCCTTTTATAATGGGGGAGGCTTTTTGTCGCCCGTGAGGTGGCTCTGTGTGTCGTTGGCACCAGGGCGACCACATGGGGTCGCCCCTGCGGTTTGGTGTTGAGATTGTTGGGCACGGGTTGCTTTGCCCAACCGAACCGGACATTTTTCTCATGGGTGGATATGTGTGCCATCGGGAAAACAATTCACTTTTAAAAAATGGGGGTTAGGGGTAATTTCTTGTTGTTTTTTTAATGTAAGAGCTTGTTGAATCGGTTACATATAATCTTCTGAATTAACAAAGAAATGGGGACGTACAGATGATGCATCAGGATGCAAAAATTTTTGTGGCTGGCCATCGGGGTATGGTGGGTTCGGCCCTTGTGAGGGCGTTGCAGGCGGAAGGGTATCGCAATCTGCTGCTTCGAACCAAAGGGGAGCTTGACCTTTGTAAGCAGGTTGCTGTCGAGGCCTTCTTTGAAGAATTCCGTCCCGACTACGTCTTTCTTGCCGCTGCCCGGGTTGGAGGAATTATTGCCAACAGCAGTTACAAGGGGGAGTTTATCCATGACAATCTGATCATTCAGGATAATATCATTCACAACTGCTGGAAATCGGGCGTAACCCGCTTGCTGTTTCTTGGCAGTACTTGCATCTATCCGAAGTTTGCCCCCCAACCGATGCAGGAAGAACATTTGTTGAGCGGTTTTCTGGAGCCGACCAATGATGCCTATGCCATCGCCAAAATAGCCGGTATTTATGAATGCCGCTCGTACAACCAGCAATACGGCACCCGCTATCTGGCTGCCATGCCGAATAATCTGTACGGCCCCAACGACAACTTCGATCTGGAAAAATCCCATGTGTTGCCGGCCATGATTCGCAAGTTCCATGAAGCAAAGGAGCGGGGAGATGATACGGTCACCATATGGGGAAGTGGAACACCGCTCCGTGAGTTCCTCCAGGTTGACGATCTGGCGGCGGCCTGTCTGTTTCTCATGAATCTTGATGATGACAGCTATGGTGAACTGCTGAACAACCCGGCGGCACCGGCACTCATTAACGTCGGTTCCGGTCAGGAAATCAGTATTTATGATTTGGCACTGCTGGTGCGGGAAGTCGTCGGTTTCAGCGGATCGGTACTGCTGGACGAAAGCAAGCCGGACGGAACCCCCCGTAAACTCGCCGACTCATCCCGTATTCATGGCCTGGGGTGGCGGCATGCCATTGAACTGCGTGAGGGGATTGCCGGAGCCTATCAGTGGTTTTTGGAAAACCGGTAGTCACGAAAAACAGGAATATACAACCTGCTTGATGTGTAGGACGGATGTGGTCACATACCAACTGTGCGCGGGAATATTGGATGAAAGAAATTTACGAAAATTATCTGGAGAATGCTTTTGGTGAATATGAGCAAGCCGAGTTTAAATTTGACCAGTTTGAGCTGAACTACCGGAAATTTTTCCCTGAAAATAAAGAGAGGAGGGTTCTGGATATTGGAGTTGGCAGAGGTGAAATGCTCACCTGTATGAAAAGGTGGGGGTATGGTGCGTATTCAGGCATTGATATTTCTCCCAGTACTATCGGGTACTGCGCCACTCTGGATCTTAATTGCGAATTGGTAACTGATACTGCGGAGTGGCTCCGGTCGAGAAGGGGCTCTTTTGAAGTAATAACTCTGCTCGATGTGCTGGAGCATGTGAAAAAAGAGGCGACAATCGGTTTCTTGCGAGCTATCCATGATGGACTGGCCGAGGGGGGGAAAGTGATTATTCAGGTTCCCAATCTTCAAGCACCGGACGGTCATCTTCATCGGTATAATGATATAACCCATGAAGTGGGGTATGTTGAGCATAGTCTGCAACAGGTACTCCGCACAGCCGGTTTCACCACCATAGAATTTTTTGGCTATGAAGATTACAAACCTACTGGTTTATATCTGAAACTGATTCGACTTGTCCGCGCACTCTATTGGGCGAAGATCCACTTTACCAGACGGCTGACCTGCAATATGAACCCGTTAATTCTTCATCCGGTGTTGTGCGCTGTGGCTCGCAAGTAAATGGAGTGATTACTGTTGCTATTGAACACCATCCATAGTATGTTCATAATATGAACAGCAATAAAAAACCACTTGATTCCTCCCGCTCTCTCCAACTGCTCTCTGAAATCAGCGGTGAGGAGCCCCTTTCCCAGCGGGAACTCTCCCGCCGCCTCGGCATTGCCGTCGGCCTGGTAAATTCCTATCTCAAAAACCTGGTTGGTAAAGGCTTTGTGCGGGTGAAAGACTTCCCAAGCAACCGGTACGCCTATCTGCTCACCCCCCAGGGCATAGCCGAAAAAAGCCGTCTTGCCTATCAGCACCTCAGCTACTTTACCAGTCTCTACACCGTGGCTCGGCAGGACTATCTGGAGCTGTTCCGTCGCTTGGAGATGGCAGGGGTTAGCGAAGTCATCTTCTGTGGGGTAGACGAGGTCGCCGAAATTGCCTATCTGTCACTTCAGGAAACCGGGGTGACGTTACGTGCCGTTATGGATGATAATCATCGGGGCGAACTTTTTTTCTCCCATCCGGTGGTGGCACTGGCTGAAGGTGCTGGTATCGCGTCGCTGCCGGTAGTAATTTCTTCACTGAAACAGCGGGAGCTTTTAACCCGGCAGTTAGCGGAACGTGGGGTGAGTACCGGCAGAATATTCTCTGCCGGTGTGGTAGAGGTGTGCGGTCGTAAACCCTCATGGAGGTCAGCAGCGTGATAAAAAAAGCTCTGATATGCGGTGTGTCAGGTCAAGATGGTGCGTTTCTCTCCCGATTGCTTTTGGCAAAGGGGTATGAAGTCCACGGCACGGCACGGGATGCCCAGATGGCCTCGTTTGCCAACCTCAAAACTCTGGGTATCAGTGGAGAAATAGCTGTTCATTCCATGGCACTCAACGACTTTCGGAGCGT
The DNA here is from genome assembly GCA_903876875.1 of uncultured Geobacteraceae bacterium. Taxonomy (GTDB): domain Bacteria; phylum Desulfobacterota; class Desulfuromonadia; order Geobacterales; family Pseudopelobacteraceae; genus JACRCG01. The sequence goes on along the minus strand of CAIRBT010000133.1, from coordinate 6,060 downwards.
CCTTCAGGTGCTCGTGCAGGTGCAGCCCGATGAAATTTATAATCTGGCCGGTCAGAGTTCGGTGGGGCTCTCCTTTGATCAGCCGGTGGAAACGTTGGAAAGTATCAGTGTGGGGACCTTAAACCTGCTTGAAGCAATTCGCTTTCTCAAACGGCCGATCAGGCTCTACAATGCCGGTTCCAGCGAGTGTTTCGGTAACACCGGCGGGGTACCGGCAGACGAGGAAACGCCGTTCCGCCCCCGGAGCCCCTACGCGGTAGCTAAAGCAACCGCCTTCTGGGAAATTGCCAACTATCGAGACGCCTACAACCTCTATGCCAGTACCGGCATCCTCTTTAACCACGAGTCTCCCCTCCGTCCCGAACGTTTTGTTACCCAGAAAATAGTCCGGGGTGCCTGTCGCATCGCCGGTGGTGCGTCTGAAAAGCTTAAGCTCGGCAACATCGACATCGCCCGTGACTGGGGGTGGGCACCTGAGTATGTGGAAGCAATGTGGCTGATTCTTCAGCAGGATACCCCTGATGATTTTGTCATCGCCACTGGAGAAACAAACAGCCTGCGGGACTTTGTTGCTGAAGTGTTCAAGTGTGTCGGGCTCGACTGGCGGGAGCATGTGGAAAGTGACCCGTCACTGCTTCGCCCCTCGGAAATTATGGTAAGCAGGGCCAATCCGGGCAAATCGGCAGAGAAGCTGGGGTGGCAGGCGACATTTAAAATGAGGGACGTAGCGCGAATGATGGTTCAGGAACAGCTACAAAAAGGGCGATGATCAAATCAGGTTGGGCAGAGAAAAGCGTGCCCAACGATCTGGTTTAAAATACATATGGAAAGAGTACTCATGAGTGAACATCAACTGGTAATCGAGGCGGGGATGGGGCGTGATTAGTCAAACATTATTAAACGAAATTGTTACCCGGCTCATTCCGGTCAAACCTACTAAAATGTATCTGTTTGGTAGTCAAGCAGCGGGTACTGCTGGCGATGAGAGCGATATCGATTTGTTACTGGTAAAAGATACGGTGACATCGAAAATACAGGAGATGAATAGTGCTCGAAAACTATTACGGGGGCTTGGAAAATCATTCGATATTATAGTCAGTTCGCAGGAAGAGTTTGATTTTTACCAATACCAGGTAAACTCAGTCCATCATGCTGCTGCTCATTTTGGGAGAATAATTTATGAATAAAGTTGTCTTTCCCGAACAGTACAACATTTTTATTATAAAAGCGAAACAGGATATTGCTCTGGTGCACGAAGTTATTGGTAACAACAATGTAGCACCGGAAATTATGCTTTTCCATATCCAACAGTGCGTAGAAAAACTCATCAAAGTTTTATTCTCATTTAATTCCGTTAGATTTCCCAAAACACACGACCTTGATGAACTTGTTGAGCTCGCGCAGGAACAAGAGAATTGAGCTTCCACCATTTATGGAGAAACTGACGGAATTGTCACCATATGCGGTTGAGGGGCGATATGCCATAATTCATGACGACCTTCACGATATATCGGATATGCTTTCAGAGTCAGAGAAGTTTTTAGTACATGTCTGTGCAACTGTAAAAAAGGTTTGACGAAAATTGATTGTAGCTCGTAGGTTGGGTAGAGCAAAGCGTGCCCAACGATCTGGTTTAAAATACATATGGAAAGAGTACCCATGAGTGAACATCAACTGGTAATCGAGGCGGGGAGGGGGGAGAAACACTACTGGCGTGATCTGTGGCGTTTTCGTGAACTGCTCTATTTCCTCTCCTGGCGGGATATTCTGGTTCGCTATAAACAGACGGTCATCGGTGTGGCCTGGAGTGTGATTCGTCCGGTGTTGACTATGATCGTCTTTACGGTCATCTTTGGCAAACTGGCCAAGTTTCCTTCGGGTAATGCACCCTATGCAATTCTGGTGTATGCGGCCATGCTTCCCTGGCAGTTTTTTGCCAATGCCCTGTCGGAGAGCAGTAACTCGTTGATTTCGAATTCTAATATGATTTCCAAGGTCTATTTTCCCCGGCTTATTGTGCCGTGCAGTGCGGTGATCGTCAGTCTGGTTGATTTTCTCATCTCCTTCGTAGTTCTGGTGGTGCTGATGGCCTGGTACCGATTTTTACCCAGTTGGCAGATCTTGCTGGTGCCGCTTTTTCTTTTTCAGGCACTGGTGGCCGCCCTTGGTTTCAGTCTCTGGCTGTCGGCTCTTAACGTGAAATACCGGGATTTTCGCTATATCGTGCCGTTTATTGTCCAGTTCGGACTCTATGTGTCACCGGTCGGTTTTTCCAGCAGTGTGGTGCCGGAAAAATGGCGGCTTCTTTATTCGTTAAACCCGATGGTCGGCGTTATTGATGGCTTCAGATGGGCTATTTTAGGGGGAGATGCACAGATATACTGGCCCGGTTTTCTCCTCTCTAACGGTTTGATGCTGCTGATTCTGGGGGGTGGAGTCTGGTATTTTCGGAAGACCGAGCGGATTTTTGCGGATATAATATAAGGCCAGAGAGAGCGTTACGTGAAGAATTACGTGATTATGTCATGCAGGAGGCACTATATGTCTGAACGGGGTATGGCAGATACATTATGAGTGATACGGTAATCAAGGTCGAAAATCTCGGCAAAAAATATATCCTGAGCCATCTGGCCGACAAGCGGGAGCAGCTGTTCAGTAGCCTGCTGGTCAACAAGGCCAAGTCACTGTTCAGAGGTGGCAAACAGATGCTGTCAGCCCCACTGTCTCTTCACTCTCCATCAAACTCACGTACGGAAGAGGAGTTTTGGGCACTCAACGATGTTTCCTTTGAGATCAAGCAGGGGGATCGGGTTGGTATTATTGGTCGTAACGGTGCCGGTAAGTCTACCCTTTTGAAGATCCTCTCCCGTATTACCGAGCCAACCAAAGGGCGTATTACCATCAATGGCCGGATAGCCAGTCTGCTTGAGGTGGGTACCGGTTTTCATTCCGAACTTTCCGGGCGGGAGAATATTTATCTTAACGGTGCTATTTTGGGTATGAGTCGGGAGGAGATCAAGCGTAAGTTCGATGAAATAGTCGATTTTGCCGAAGTTGAAAAGTTTTTGGATACCCCGGTGAAGCGCTATTCATCAGGGATGTATGTGCGACTTGCTTTTGCCGTAGCGGCCCATTTGGAACCGGAGATTTTGATTGTTGATGAAGTGTTGGCGGTAGGGGATGCGGAGTTTCAGAAGAAGTGTTTGGGGAAAATGGAGGATGTGTCAACAAAACAAGGGCGGACGGTTTTGTTTGTGAGTCATAATATGGGGGCGATTTCTCGTTTGTGCACTTCTGCAGTATTACTGGATGCAGGTAGTGTTAAATCTATGGGGACAATTCATAACGTCCTACAGAACTACCAAACGCATTGTATAACTTCAAGTTGCAATTGGATTCGACCAGAAAATATGAGTAATAATTTGATGTTTAAATTCATAAGTATTGGGGTAAATAATTCTCAGAATAGTAGTCTATTATCTTTTGCTGCTGATGAGGAAGTTTTAATAGAAATTGTCTATGAAATTGAACGAAAACTTACGGGGTGCCAAGTGGGAGTCCGTGTAACTGACTCTGACGGAAATATTGTTTTTACCACTGCAGACACCGATACCACTAATAATTCAGCTTTTCAAAGAGAACCTGGTAAGTATCGGGCACTTTTTATAATTCCAGGTTTTCTGTTGACTCCAGGTACCTACACCCTTACTGTTGTAGCTCATTTGCCCCATAGAACGGTATATGAAATTATTGAACAAGCTGTGTCGTTTACCGTTACTAATACTGGTTGGGTAGGTGTTTTTGATGGTCGTTTAGGGGCTGTTTCACCACGGATAATCTGGAAAACTTCTATCTGTGAATGAAATAACCCTATATTATGAATTATCGTAAATTATATGATCGAGAGGAAATTAAGATGAAAGAAATATATGATGATTATATAGATAATGCGTTTGGAGCATATGAACAAGCAAAATTCAAATTCGATCAATTCGAACTAAATTATAGAAAGTATTTCCCAGAAAACAAGAACAGCTTAACTCTTGACATTGGAATAGGCAGGGGTGAAATGCTTACTTGTATGAAAAAATGGGGCTATATCAATTATATAGGAATAGATATATCACCAAGTACAGTAAAATTCTGCAAATCTTTACATTTAAACTGTGAATTAGTTAATGAAACGTCAGAATGGTTGATGTCTAAGAAAAACAATTTCAATGTTATTACACTTCTTGATGTACTTGAGCATATAAAAAAAGAATCAACTATTAGCTTTCTAAAATCCATATATGAATGTCTGGCTATCAAAGGTAAAGTAATAATTCAAGTGCCTAATTTACAAGCACCTGATGGTCATCTTCACCGATATAATGATATAACTCACGAAGTAGGATATATTGAACATAGTTTGCAGCAGGTGCTACTAACTGCTGGCTTTAATAAGATTAGTTTTTTTGGATTCGAAGATTATGATCCGACAAACTATCATCTTAAAAAACTCCGTTTTAAGCGAAATATGTTTTGGAGATTTGTAAGGTATACCAGAAGTATAACAGGAAATCTTAATCCAGTGATCCTTCATCCTGTACTATGTGCTGTCGCCGAAAAGTAGATATAATAGTATGCGGAAATATTTATTAGCTTATTTATATGATTAGGAATGAATAAAGGTAGATGATATGAATAATTATGGTAACATATTATTATATCGACCTGATAACATCGGCGATGTTGTCCTTTTTAGCGGTGCCATTCAACACATACGAAAATTATATCCTGATTCACATATTACACTGGCTGTTACACAGCAAGTCATAAACCTTGTAGAGTTATGCCCTCACGTAAATGACATTATTTCTACAGATTCATTGGTATTCTGGAAAAAACTGGAAAAAAGTGTTTTCTTTAAAATTAAACTATTTCGTTTGCTCATAAAATTTTTGGAAAGAACTAAAAATAGAATCCTTCCGAAATTTGATACGGTTATCTATCCGGTTAAATCACCGCAAACAACGCATCTTGAGACAATCTACTATTTATCACCTCGGCACTGTTTTGGTATTACTGGTTGTAACGCTAATGAACCACCTTGCGGATTTCCTTTGCATTTAAAACCAGAGACTCTTTTTTCTCGATATCTGGATGTTACAGATCTGGATCCATGGCAGCATGAGTTACAAACAAGCGCCAATTTTTTGGAGTTTCTTGGTTGTACTATCAGCAGTGATGATGTTATCAAGCCGGTTGTCTGGTTATCTGAACCAGATAAAATATATAGTTCATCCATAATGCCAAAGGTAGCTCGCCCAATTATTGGTCTGTTTCCTGGTGCATCAGTGTCGTTTAAGAAATGGCATCCGTATAATTATGAAAAACTGGCTGATTTGATCAAAAAAAATGTTGTTTTTGTTGTTTTGGGTGGACCAGGCGATGTTGAACTTACCACGGAGGTCGCTGCTCGACTTGCTAGGTTTCAGCCACCTGAGAATGTTATCAACATTGCCGGCATGACCAGTTTGAGGCAACTATACGGATGTTTGCAATTGTGCAGTGCTTTGGTAAGTATGGATACTGCTGCACTACATTTGGGTATCACGTCCGGTATTCCAACAATCGGCCTCGTTGGTGGTGGACATTTCGGCAGATTCGTTCCATGGGGTGATCCAGTTAAAAACCGTATAGTTACCCATACTATGGACTGTTTTAATTGCAACTGGAAATGTTCATTCCAATCTACGCGTTGTATTGAGGGGATAGAGGTCACAGAAGTTGTCAATGTTGTTACAGAACTTATTCACTAAAATACAAACTTCAAAGGTATGATAAATATGTTCAATAACCCAAGTTGTTACGTATTGAGATGAAATCACTCTCCTGGAAAAAGACTGGAGCAGTCTTGCGTAACGTGTGACGAGGTTGTGGATCGATTCAAACACTCAGATCTGTATCAAGATTCCGGGAACCAGCCATGAAAGACGACCATAGATTGAAATTAAAAGAGATTACCTTAGGTGGCTATAAATCTATCCATCCCGATGGGCAGCGCGTTGAATTTGG
>CAIRBT010000132.1 GCA_903876875.1 uncultured Geobacteraceae bacterium | reverse complement strand
TCGTGGAAGATTATTTCAGCTTTTTTGATAAACCAAAAGATCCACTCCACTTTTCAGCTATACGCATTTCAATTTCATCTCCCGATAAAATTCGGGAGCGGTCACACGGCGAAGTAAAAAAGCCGGAAACCATCAACTATAGAACCTTCAAACCGGAACGGGACGGTCTTTTCTGTGCCAAAATCTTCGGACCGACGAAGGATTATGAATGTAACTGCGGAAAGTACAAGCGGATGAAACATCGCGGTATCATCTGCGAAAAGTGCGGTGTTGAAGTTATTCCGTCAAAGGTTCGTCGTGAACGTCTGGGACATATCGATCTGGCAACCCCGGTTGCCCATATCTGGTTTCTCAAGTCCCTGCCGTCGCGTATCGGCAACCTGCTTGACATCACCCTCAAAGATCTTGAGAAAGTTCTCTACTTTGAAGGTTTTGTCATCAGTGACCCGAAAAACACTCCGCTGCAGTTTTGCGAAGTCATGTCTGAAGATAAATACATCAAGATGCAGCAGGATTACGGCTCAGACGCCTTTTCCGGCGGCATGGGTGCCGAGGCTATTCGTGAATGTCTCCGTGCCCTGAAACTTGATGAGCTTGCTGTCACCCTCCGTTCTGAGATGGTTGAATCAACCAGCGAAGCCAAACGGAAGAAAACCGCCAAGCGTCTGAAGGTTGTCGAAGCGTTCCGTCATTCCGGCAACAAACCGGAATGGATGATTCTGGAATGCATCCCCGTACTGCCACCAGAACTGCGTCCTCTGGTTCCTCTGGACGGCGGCCGCTTTGCAACGTCCGACTTGAATGACCTGTATCGTCGCGTCATCAACCGGAACAACCGTTTGAAGCGTCTCTGCGAACTGCAGGCACCGGAAGTTATTATCCGTAACGAAAAGCGTATGCTTCAGGAAGCGGTGGATGCCCTCTTTGATAACGGTCGTCGCGGTCGGGCCATTGCCGGCCCCAACAAGCGCCCCCTCAAGTCACTGTCCGACATGCTCAAAGGCAAATCGGGGCGCTTCCGTCAGAACCTGCTCGGTAAGCGTGTTGACTATTCGGGTCGTTCCGTTATCGTTGTCGGCCCAGAACTGAAACTGCATCAGTGCGGTCTTCCCAAGAAGATGGCACTGGAACTGTTCAAACCGTTTATCTACAACAAACTGGAAGAGCGCGGCCTGGTAACCACCATCAAGAGTGCCAAAAAGATGGTTGAAAAAGAGCGCCCCGAAGTGTGGGACGTCCTCGAAGAGGTTATCAAGGAACACCCGGTCATGCTCAACCGTGCTCCGACTCTGCACAGACTTGGTATCCAGGCCTTTGAACCGGTGCTGATCGAAGGTAAAGCCATCCAGCTCCATCCGCTGGTCTGTACCGCGTTCAACGCCGACTTTGACGGTGACCAGATGGCCGTCCATCTTCCGCTCTCCATTGAAAGTCAGGTGGAAGCCCGGGTTCTGATGATGTCCACCAACAACATCCTGTCACCGGCCAACGGCAAGCCGATCATCGTTCCGTCACAGGATATGGTTCTCGGGGCCTACTACATGACCCGTGACCGGATCAATGCCAAAGGGGAGTACTACCGCCCCACCGAGCAGGAGCTGCTTGAAGGCAAAAACGCTTCCGGTTGTTTCTCTTCGCCGGAAGAAGTTCGTATCGCCTTTGATGCCGGTGAAATTGACATGCAGGCTCTCATCAAGGTTCGTATGAAAAACCTTGAGACCGACGAAAAAGCCCAGATGATCGACACCACGGCAGGCCGTATCCTGCTCCGTGACGTGCTGCCGCCTGCGGTGCCGTTCTCTACCATCAACAAGGTTATGACCAAGAAGGAGCTGTCCAACCTGGTAGACACCTGCTACCGTCTCTCGGACAGCAAAGAAACCGTTCTGCTGGCAGATCGTCTTAAAGAGATCGGCTTTAAATACGCCAACCTGGCCGGCATCTCCATCTGCCTCGATGACATGGTTATTCCGGAAGGAAAACCGGCCATCATTGAAAAGGCCCATGAAGAGGTTACCGAGATCCAGAATCAGTACACCGAAGGTCTTATCACCGACGGCGAACGTTACAACAAAGTTATCGATATCTGGGCAAAAGCGACCGAAGAGATCGCCACCGAGATGCTTGACAACCTGTCCAAAGAGATCGTCACCGCCCGTGACGGCAGCAAGGTCGAAACCTCGTCCTTCAACGCCATCCATATGATGGCCGACTCCGGTGCCCGTGGTTCCGCACAGCAGATTCGTCAGCTGGCCGGTATGCGTGGTTTGATGGCTAAACCGTCCGGCGAAATCATCGAGACCCCCATCACGGCTAACTTCCGTGAGGGACTGACCGTGCTCCAGTACTTTATCTCCACCCACGGTGCCCGTAAAGGTCTTGCGGATACGGCTCTTAAAACCGCTAACTCCGGTTACCTGACCCGTCGTCTGGTTGACGTTGCCCAGGACGCCATCATTACCGAAATCGACTGCGGTACCCTTGACGGTCTGGTCGTTTCCTCACTGACCGAAGGGGGCGAAATCATCGAGCCGATCGGCGATCGTATTCTGGGACGTGTTGCCCTGGAAGACATCCACGATCCGCTGACCGACGAAATCCTCGTCGAAATGAATCAGGAAATCGACGAATATCTGGTTAAACGGGTAGAAGACGCCGGTATCGAAAAAGTCAAGATCCGTTCCGTTCTTACCTGCCAGAGCAAGCGCGGCATCTGCGCCAAATGCTACGGTCGTGACCTTGCCCGTGGCCATAGTGTCAACATGGGTGAAGCGGTTGGTGTTATTGCCGCCCAGTCCATCGGTGAGCCGGGTACCCAGCTGACCATGCGTACCTTCCACATCGGTGGTACCGCATCCCGACACGCCGAGCAGACCTCACTTGAGGCCCGCGCAGAAGGTGTGATCACGTACATTAACGTCAACACCGTCGTCAACAACGACGGACACCATATCGTCATGAACCGTAACGGTGAGATTGCCGTTATCGATGATACCGGTCGTGAGCGTGAAAAATACACCGTTGTCTACGGTGCCAAGATCAAGATTGCCCCGGGTGGTGCCGTCAAGCAGGGTGACACCCTTGCCGAATGGGACCCCTACACCATGCCGATTCTCACCGAGGTAGCCGGTCGCGTCAAGTTTGCCGACATCCTTGAAGGGGTCACCATGGAAGAGCAGCTCGATGATGTTACCGGTCTCTCCCGTAAGGTTATCATTGAGACCAAGGACACCGACAAGCGTCCACGCATCGCCATCAAAGACGCATCGGGAGAAGGGAGCGGTGGTACCATCGGTCGCTACTTCCTCCCGGCTGGTGCCAATATTTCGGTTACCGATGACACCATCATCAGTGCCGGTGATATCATCGCCAAGATCCCCCGTGAAACCACGAAGACCAAGGACATTACCGGGGGTCTGCCCCGGGTTGCCGAGCTGTTTGAAGCGCGTAAACCGAAGGACTTTGCCGTCATCACCGAAATCGATGGCCGCGTTTCCTACGGTAAGGATGCCAAAGGGAAGCGTAAAGTTATCGTCACTCCCGAACTGGGCGAACCGAAAGAGTATCTGATTCCGAAAGGGAAGCATATCAGCGTACACGAAGGTGACCACGTTCGTGCCGGCGAGCCGCTTATGGACGGTTCTTCCAACCCCCACGACATTCTCCGCGTGCTGGGTGTCAAGGAACTTGCCAAGTATCTGGTTGATGAGGTTCAGGAGGTGTATCGTCTCCAGGGTGTTAAGATCAACGATAAGCATATCGAGGTTATCGTTCGTCAGATGCTCCGCAGGGTACGTATCAAGGATACCGGCGACACCAATCTGCTCGTTGATGATCAGATCGAGCGGTGGGTATTTGAGCAGGAAAATGACAAGGCGTTCCGTGACGGTAACCGTCCGGCCGTCGCCGAACCGCTGCTGCTCGGTATTACCAAGGCGTCCCTCTCCACCGAGTCATTCATTTCAGCCGCTTCCTTCCAGGAAACGACTAAAGTGTTGACCCAGGCGGCCATCGAAGGCAAGATCGATTATCTGCGCGGTCTGAAAGAGAACGTCATCATGGGTCGTCTGATCCCGGCAGGTACCGGCATCGCCCGTTACCGCAGCCTGCGTCTGGTTGCCGAGTCAAATGCTCCCAAAGAAGATGGAGTTAAAGAGGAAGAAGCTGCCGGTAGTCAGGAAGAAACCAGTCAGGAAGCAGCATAAGATAGCACATATATATGGTTGAACATGAAGGGGCGGGAGATTTTTTCTTCCGCCCCTTTTACGTTTTGTTGACGGTTGCTCTTTCTTTATCATTCCGATGCCCCCAGTTATCAAATCTGATAAGAACCCATCACCCTCCCCTACTCCATTCCATTGCATTTTCACAACCCATATCATCCCGTTATTTCTGTTCAATGCAGTGAGGCTGTTTTTTGCAGAGCACTGAATTTGCATTTACACATATGTCTTGGCAAATAAGCTTACTTTATAGAGATTGCGCGTATTTCATGGAGTGAATAAGGGGACAGGCACCAAATGGAAACAGATCAATAGTAATACGAACAAGGAAGAGTTCAAAGGAGTCAAACCGACACCGTTGACATAAGAGAGGACGGAAGGGGCAGAGGCATCGACAGGCACGAAATTGCGGTAAGAGTGGTGGGGGGCGGAAAAAATAACATGGACGGTTTTGAAGCGGCTCGCATAATCCGCACTCAATGTTCTGGGGTTCTTGATCATAACGTACCGATAGTCGCTATGACTGCCAACGCCATGAAAGAGGATCGTGACAAGTGCCTTGAATCTGGTATGGACGACTACGTGCCAAAACCGGTTAAAAAAGACGTGCTTGCTGTTGTCCTTGACAAATGGCTCTCACAAACCCGACTGTTAAAGCAAAACCAGAAACACCCTTAGATGTAATCGCTGTCAATTAATTGCCACCGACTATGAGATTACCGGTTGATTTTCATCAATTATATGCTTGACCACTATTCAGGGTACGAGTGTTATCCGCGGAGTTGAAAGATCAAGATACTGGTGGCTAATGCTCAAAAGCCCAACTACCGGCGGATTTACTCCTTCAGAATATACCGTTACAGCCCTAAAAAACTATGTATCGTCTTCTGAACCTCAGCGATTGATACAACATTATCAACGTTGATATCCACACACGCCTGCACGGTTTTATATCCAAGAAACATATTGATAGCACTCTGAACTTCAGCAATGGTTACGGTGCCACTGTTATCACAATCCCCCGGTTTAATGACATATATGATGTTTCGTGTGGCACTACTGCTATTGCCCGCTTGGTCGGTTGCTTTGACAGTTATTGTGTAGGTGCCCTCAGCTGGCACGGTAATTTGTTGTGAGAAAATTCCGTTACTTACCAAAGGGGTATATGTTTGATTATTGAAACTGAGCGTTACTATAGCAGTGGTTATCGTATCACTGACCGTACCACTGATGATGAGTGTGCTTTCTGATGTGGTAATGTCCTGGTAAGGGTTGATGATTGCTACTGATGGAGCACTATTATCACAGGTTATGGAGCGCACCGCATCGCTGGTATTACCGGCCAGGTCTGTTGCCGTTATGGCTATGCTGTTGATGCCGGGAATCAGGGTTATTGTCGTATTAAAAGCATTACCCGAGATAGTGGCGTTTTGTACCGACCCGTTGTTGACGGAAACCGTTACCGTCGCTGGTTCGTCAATCGTCCCGCTGAGGGTAGTCACTACGTGGGCGGTTTTGCTGTTGTCAGCCGGTGACGTAATCGTCAACCGAGGAGCCAACGGGTCAAGCGTAATCGTGCGGATATCAGTAATGCTATTGCCACGCGTATTGACTGCAAGTATGGTGATGGTATTCACCCCTGTGTGCAGTGCAATCGGATAGCTAAAGCTACTATTAGTGACGGTGACCGGTATGGTGTTAATGGTCAGGCTGGCAACGCCACTGGTATCGGATACCGTTCCGGATATGTTGAGTGTGGCGTTGTGAGTAATCGAGCCACTCGCAAGTGTTGAGACATTCAAAACAGGAGCGGTGATATCGAGAGTAGCGGCACAGGTAACTGTTATACCACCGTTACTGCCGATGCAGCTCCAACTCCAGGGACCGCTGCCGATTACCGGTGAAGGGGTACCGGCACCAGGTACGCAGAGGTTAACGGGAAGTGCAGTGAGCACCTGGCTGTTATCGCTGCCGCAGACACCGTTGATTTGGTTAGCCGCAAAATTTGCCACGTAGCTATGATCACTCAACACGTTGTTGACAGTGAACGCGGCTGTCGTGCCCATAACCGTTGTTCCATCAGTCCAATTGACAAAATGGTAGCCAGCGTTGGCTACAGCGGTGACGGTCGAAGCGTTGCCGCCGGAGCCGATGACTTGGTTGACCATGCCGGTAACGGTACCGTTGCCTCCAGAAGTAAAGGTCAAGAGGTAGCCACCTTCACCGGTAACACTGCCCCCTACCGCTGTTGCTGCAATTTCCTCCCCGCCCACCTGGCCGAGCATCAGTTTATTAAGGACGATACGCCCCGTAACCGGAGTCAGCAACTTAAATTGTATGGTGACAAGCGTAAGAGGCGCACCGGATTGAGGTGCGTTACTGAAGACGGTTGCGGCGATCATGCCGGCACCGCTGACAGTGCCCAGATCTTTGACCACCTCATTATCAAAGACAGGGTTTATCGTAGCGGAGAGAGCCTGGAGGTCTTTTGTACTGTAGGCAAAACCAAACTGAAAGCCACCGAGGTCGGCGACCGTATCGGCCTCAATCGTTACCGTAACGGTTGATCCTACCACGTCAGTTGCAGATGCCGGATTGACCCGCACCTGAACCGCAGCCGCCGCACCCGACACCAAGGAGAGCAGTAGGAGTAGTGCTATAATGATAGGGCGCAGCTCACGGGAGGCCATTGAATCCACCTTTGAGTATGGCAAGGTCGGCACCGTCGACAACTCCATCCCCATTCAGATCAAGATCACTGTTGAAGCACTCCCCTGCACGAACGGCTCCTTTTCCCCCCACCACTCGCAAGATGTCGAGGACATTCACTCCTCCTGAGGCGTCAATGTCGTTGGCGTCTGCCTGAACAAAGGCACGGGGTGCGGTGCCACCGGATACCGCCGAGATGGTACGGAAACGGCTGATAACACAGCCGCCGCTGCCATGCAGTTCGGTAATCTTTACCCGTTCGCCACCAGCGAGAAGGTGCGTATTACCGTTTGCCGCAGTAAATACATTATTAAGATTGAAATAATCTTTATTAGCCGTGGCGGTAAGAAGCAGCGACAGTGGTGCCATAGCCAAGCCGTCAAGAAATTCTAGTGTGGTAACGATGCCGTCACGAGGGGTGCCGGGGGGAAGATGAACAGCAGGCACTTTCAGGATGTCATTACCGCCGGGTACAAGATCGGGCCCCAAGGATGCAGTACGCACAATGGCGGTGGCGGTCGTAACCGCTGACGCCGCAGAGATGGTCTGTTCGGAGGTGGCTTTGGAGGTAACTGCCAGTTGATAACAATAGGTCGTGGCAGCCTTCAATGTACTCACGGTCAACCGGACATTACCGGAAGAGGTATTCTGTTGCAGAGCAGTGGTAAATCCGGTGACCGGTGTGCTGCAGTCGGCGGCAAAAAGTGCTATGGTGGTGTCCGCAGGTTCGCTCACGGTCAGGAGAGCGGAGAACGAACGGGTTGCGACATCGGTCACCCGCTGCTGAGTGATCACCGGCCCCCCAGCCTGTGCCACACGGTACAACAGCAAACAGCAGAGAACAATTATCCCCGCCAGAATGCGCTCATTTATGTTATGCCTGCCGTGGTGCATACGCCACTCCAGATAATTCGCGTGCTCTTTACTAACCTCACCCCGCGCCTCCCCCTAAGGTATCAGGAGAGGCCGAGAATAGTTACCAGTTATGCCTTCTTGTGAGCCGCAGGGTATTCCTTACCCGAAGCGGTTATGTAGGTTGTCTCGCTTCGCCCCCCCATTATTGATTCAACCCTGATTTTGGCGACCTTCTCCCCATTAAAAGTCGGCAGGCTGGCCTGTTGCTGAGTGGTGAGCGTAAAGGTCACTGCCGCCGTGACGACGTTATTGCCGCGCGAGAGGGGAATTGTGGCGGATGCCGTAGTGGCGGAATTATCAACGCCGTCAAGAGCTGAACTGATGACTTGTGACCCTGAAGCACCAATCGTCGGCACAACATACACCGTTACTGTCGTGCCCTTCGGTACATTGGTAGCCGCCAGCATCACCGTAGCTGAGGTTGTGCCGGCCGGCAAGGTAATATCCGCATTGCCGGTGGGGAGTGCCGGCGCTGCCACATTGGCAACGGTGGTGATAGTCAGGGTCGGATTGTTGGGGACAAACAGATTGTCGGGTGTTCCAAAGGTATATGCTGGATCGGAGTTACCTTGCCATTGCATGGTGTTCGCCTCAAGACGGATTCTCCCAGGACTGCCGCTGTTATTGAATTGATAATAACTCCAAGTGGCTCCTCCTCCTTGGGCTAAGAGAGCTCCGCCATTAACATGCAGGATAGTTTCGGCAACCAATTTGATGGCGCCACCGCTGCCACCGCCACCACTAAAACCAGCACCGTCTCCACCAGTCAACCCGCCATTGCCACCATTTGCGATAATGCGCCCCCCACTGCCATCGGGGCCATAACCGATAGAGATCGTACCGGATGAGGCGATCATGATGGCCCCGCCGCCACCGCCTCCTCCTCCACCATTAAAATTCACACCGGCAGCCCCCCCCCCACCTCCGGAACCGCCAATTAACGGAAGGAGATTTGGTTGTCCGTATGCTTTGCCTCCAGACGACAAATCATTTTGAGAATACCAACCATTGGGATTCACGGTAGTTGCGGCATCTGCGCCAAAACCTGCACCGGTCGCCGGTGCATAATTTGATGTCAGCCCCCCCCCGGCCCTTTGCCATTCCCGCCCATTTGGCCGCTCGCACCGCCAAAGTTTGGAGAGTAACCGCCAAAGCCGCCATCGAAGCCACCGGGTCCACCGACACCGGGCTGGCCGTCATCGCCGAGAATACCATCACAGGCGGTGCCGGAGCAGGTAGCTTTTGTGCCGATCACTGAGACAGTCCCCTGAATATTCACATCGCCGCTGGTACGAATAATTACCGGAGTATTGGCGGCATTTTTAACAAACGTAACCGAAACCCCGAATGGCACCGTAAAACTGGTATAATCGAAAATCCCATTCGGTGGCATCGGGATCACCGTGTTCACCTGAGGATTGAACGCCCCCAAACAGCTCTGGTTACTGGGGTTGGCGCAAAGACTGCCGCTGACATAGGCAGCATTGGCGCCGCTGGTAAATACCAGGGAAGACGACAGCGCGAGTACACCGGATACGCTTTTTAAAAATGATTTCATAATTAATCCTCCTTATAACTAAAAACCTATCTCGTGATTTGTTGTCATGGCGGTACTACCGCCCCCTCGCAAATGGTAAAGGTATTTTTCGCTGTCAGAGCCGCATCGGAGCTTCCATAGGGTGAGCTGATTACCACACCCCGCTGGCCACAGGGCGCACCACCATCGATAATCACCTTGACCGTAGCACTGGTGCCGTCGGTACTGACTACCGGCGGATTATTGGCCTGAATACCGCCTACTCCGACAAAACTGACAGCATCCGCTTCCTGGAAATTGACCCCGGTGATGGTGAGGTTGAATACGCTGTTTGCTGACTTAAGGATCGGATCGATCCAGGCAATCTGTGGCTTCGGGCCGACGAGAAAAACATTCGCCCCGGCCGCTGCCGGTGTTACCGTGCCCGAGGCAGTCTGTAGCACCAGGGTTCGACGGCCACGAAAAGCGTTAGCATCAGCTGTAACGGAAAAGGTAAGGCTGCGACCGTCGCTTGCCGGTATGACACTGCTGATTGTGGTAGCACCACCGGGAAGGAAAGTAGCACCGGTGACGGCATCAAGCCCGGAGCCGCTCACTGTAATGGTGGCAGTGGTTCCCGGCTCCATGGTCTTGGGCAGCAGTCCGGATATGGTAGTGCCGACAACGATTCCAACCGGTAATGCCATCACCGGAGTAAAGGTTGCCGTAGTCGGCGGCTGAGGTGGCGGCGTAACATACACCCCGATCGGGTTTGCTATGACCGGGCCGAACTGTACCGCCGTGTTTGGAGCAGTTGACGGCACCACTACCCCGACAGGCGGTGAAACCAGCGAAGTATACTGTTCACCCGGCAGCGCGGTTATGGTGAAGGTATTAGTGGCAGACAGCTCGACCGGTGACGTTCCTCCCGGTGCGGTTATGGTGACTGCCCGCTGTCCGAGTGGCGCAGTTGGGGAGAGAATGACGGTTACGGTGGCGATGGTACCATCAGCACTGACTGAAGGGGGATTGTTCACTTGAACGCCGTCGGACGGCATGAACTGCACCAATGATGCCCCGCCAAAATTCCTGCCGCGCAGAGTCAGGGAAAAGGTCGCCCCGGCCTCTCTGGTAATTGGTGAAATTGACGCAAGTTCCGGCAGTTTGAGAGTAACCTGGAACTGGTTGGCACTTGGGACTGCAGGAAGCACGTTCACTCCGGCCAGAAGGACGGTTCGAGCCGTGGTGGCCGAAGTTTCTGCGATATCAATCACAACATGCACGGAGGTGCCGTCAGTCGCTGCGAAAAACGAACCATCACGAATGGTGATACCGTCGGCAGGAAAGAATGACAGCCCGGTAGCAGTGGCAAGACCGCGACCTGTCACCCGCACCATGAGGCCGGTATCACCGAGTGCGCCATGGTTCGGCACAGTACCGGTGATAACCGAGCCGACGGCGATGCCAACCGGTACAGATGTAATTGGGGAATAGGTTACGGACGTTGGCGGCACTGCCATTGGCACCACGACCCCGACAGGCAGTGAAACCAGTGATGGGTACTCTTCACCCGGCAGTGCGGTAATGGTGAAGGTGTTTTTGGCAGACAGTTCGACCGGTGATGTCCCACCCGGTGCGGTTATGGTGACTGCCCGTTGTCCGAGTGACACAGTCGGAGAGAGAATGACGGTTACGGTGGCAATGGTGCCATCGGCACTGACCGAAGGGGGATTGTTCACTTGAACGCCATCAGACGGCATGAACTGCACCGATGATGCCCCATCAAAATTCCTGCCGCGCAGAGTCAGGGAAAAGGTCGCCCCGGCCTCCCTGGTGATGGGTGTAATGGACGCAAGTACCGGCAGCTTGAGAGTAACCTGGAACTGGTTGGCACTTGGAACTGCAGGAGGCGCGTCCACCCCGGCCAGTAGGACGGTCCGGGTCGTGATGGCCGCACTTTCGGCGAGATCAATCATAACTTGCACGGAGGTACCGTCAGTCGCTGCGGAAAAAGATCCTTCACGAATGGTGATACCGTCGGCAGGAAAAAATGACAGCCCGGTGGCAGTGGCAAGGCCGCGACCTGCCACCCGCACCATAATGCCGGTATCACCGAGTGCGCCATGGTTCGGCACAATACCGGTGATGACCGAACCGACGGCAATGCCAACCGGTAAAGATGTAATCGGGGAATAGGTCACGGACGTTGGTGCTACTGCCATTGGCACCATAACCCCGACGGACGAACTGGTGACAGGCCCGTAATCGGTAGTAATACAGGGAACGATGGTGAGCTTGCTTGTTTGTCCGGTAACATATCCGGACGCAACGGCAGACACGACCATTGAGCCTGGGGCGGTTCCTTTGGCCCAGACTTCGGCAGAAACAGCCCCATAAGGCACCGTTATCGTCGTCGGCATCTGGAGCACCCCAACCGGGTGAGCGGCAAGGGTAACGACAAGTCCACCAACCGGTGCCGGATCAGAAAGCGACACATATATTTTAAAAAATTCGGCAGCGGAGAACGTGCCGACAGACGGCGCAAGATTCACCGTCGGTGCTGGCGGAAGGATCTGGACGGTAGCGTTCCCTTTGCCCAGAGTACCATTGGAGGAAGTGACCGTTACCGTGGTATTTTCATAGCCGTTAGTCAGAAGTGGTGTCAACGCAATCGTCGCTACGGATGTCCCTTCCGCAAAGATTACTGCTGGGGGCACGGTGAGTAGTGACGCATTATTGCTCGCAAGAAACGCCGTAATACCTCCCGCAGGAGCGGGAAGAGCCAGCTTCAGATCAAGAGCAGCACCGGTTGCCCCCTGACGGATGACAATGCTGTCGGGCACAAAATAGAAGGCGTTGGCAACCGGTCGCCATGACGTCACGGGGGAAGTCATTGAGACAATATACCCTTCACCTGATACCAGCGGGAAGTCTTCACCAACCACCGTTCCCCCATCGACTGCGGCCGTCTGCCACCTTCCGGAAGAGCCATCAAGCCGGGATATACTGGCAATATTCGCGAAGCCTATGGAGTTGAGGGCTTCTGATGCCAAGTAAGGAGTTGGCAAACAATCAAAACCGGCAAGGTTGAAGCCAGCGGCAAGATTCAGGGGAGAGCATGAGGTGACATTGCCCAGAGTGATACTTGAATTGGCGGTGGCATACACAAAAAGCGCGGTATTTTCAAGCAATGGAAAGTTAATACCGGACGGATTCCCGTCACCGTCCAGCTCAGCCCGTTGCATTTTTCCAGTGGTCCCATCATAGGACTCAACAGCGGTAATTCCCGACTGTTTCCATGTTGTCAGAAGTGGAAATGCGCTGAGTTGCCCCGTCGCCAGAGAAGCGGTCACAGCGGTTACGTTAAGACCAGGTATGATCGGTGCGGAGATAGACGCTGCAACTTCCCACTGTGGAAACGCCATAAACAGCACGAACAAGAAGAGTATTTGCAGAACAGGCCACAATCTCATGAGACCAACTTAAATCAATAGAGAGCTTGATGGAATTTTATGATATTATTCTAATGTAATAATATAGGCAATAGCGGGTGCCGTGTCAATTGAATAGAGCAAACCATGTTTTTTTAAGATGCCTCGTGCCACTTTCGGCACCGTGGCCGTGGCGGGGATGCACCTTACGACGGGGCTAGTTGCGATGATTAAGCTGTTCGAGGGTTTTCTTCAGAAGGCTATTTGCAATCTGAGGTTGGAAACTAGGTTCGTCTAAATACATTCCACATTCAATATGGTCTACAGTTGACGGTTACGCTCATACTCATCCCTCCTCAGCTATAAATCCTTCGCTGGGAGCACCATCTCAACTTATACTTGACATAAGTAATCCAATGGATTACTTATGTGTCAGAGGGACAGCGTAAATGATCACTGTTGCAAAACGGGTGAATTCATCCGAAAAGCCAAAAAACTGCTTTCAGAAGATGAACGGCAGGAACTTGTTTCCTATCTTTCAGCACCCCCAGAATCTGGAGCTGTTATGGAAGGGACCGGGGGTATTCGGAAACTACGTTGGGCTCGTCAGGGCATGGGGAAAAGCGGCGGAGTTCGCGTGATTTTCTTCTTCCACAATCAAGAAATGCCCTTGTATGCATTAACGCTGTTCGGCACAGGCGATAAAGACAACCTAACGCAAGCAGAACGAAATGACTTGGCAAAACTGGTAGATATATTGATCGGCTACTGGCGAGATCGTTAGAGCGGAGTATTAACATGGGCGATTTTTTTGAAAGCATAAAGCGTGGAATGGAAGAGGCGATTGCTCACGGCAAGGGCGAGAAAACAGAAATACGTCTTTTTGTTCCAGAAGAGGTAAATGTAAAGCAAGTGCGTAAGAAAACCGGTCTTACCCAAAACCAGTTTGCCTCCACTTTTGGTATAAGCCTTGGCACATTGCGTCATTGGGAACGTGGTGACCGTAAGCCACACGGGCCAGCACTTGTATTGCTCAATGCTGCAAACAATGCTCCTGATGAGCTGCTGCATATTTTGACGGGAAGGATGATCAGACCAGGCAGCAAGAAGAGTGTAAAGTAAGCAGGCTTAGAACATTATTTAATAATATGAGAGTAGTTAAATGGTTTATATCACTGGTGATCTTCATGGTGGCGTTACCGCATCACATATTAGTTCGGCGCATTTCAGGCAAGCTGGTGCTGGCGATATAGTTATAGTGTGCGGGGATTTAGGTGGTGTCTGGTGGCACGATTACCATACAAATGCTAAACATAAAAGGGAAGAGAACTATTTCCTAAATTCAGTTCTCCGCAAAAAAATTACATGGTTGGCAGTAGACGGAAATCATGAAAACTTTGCCAGGCTTTTCGGCGGAGAATTCCCGTTAGTGGAAACTTTTGGTGGCAGAGCATATCAAGTTCGAGAACACGTATATTATCTTAAGCGCGGAGATTTGTTTACAATCAATGGTTCCACCTTCCTAGCCTTCGGAGGTGCATCCTCACATGACAAGGAAGCCGGATGGCAGTCAAGAGGCTACGACGAAAAACGGGTTTGGTACAAAGGGCGCACTGAGGGGATTGACTGGTGGCCAGAGGAGGTCCCTTCTCAAGACGACATCTGTAACGCCTATCACAACTTAGATCAGTCGGACTGGAGAGTCGATCATGTTATTAGTCACGCATGCCCTTTAAATCTGCGAGAACATTTTGTGAAAAATTCTCGTTCACAAGATCCTACTGAGCTAATATTGCAAGATATTTACGATAAGATCCAATTTAAGAGTTGGCATTTCGGGCATTACCATAATGAAAAAAGGTATGAGAAACTTAGCTGTCATTATGACCAAGTACAGCTGGTTGCAGATCTGTAACGGCTGGAATGAAGCACAATGAAATGAGGAAAAGCGGAAGAAGAACCATTTCAGAACGCCGGTAACAGGGTTTCTATTTTTTCATTTTTCCTCGTTCAACGGCACGGGGGCGCACCAGCGGCGCGAGGTTTTCCGCGCCGACTGTGTGCCGCCACCTAGGAGTCTGTCGGACTTAGGGAATCGTCGCGAAAATTCGACTGAGCGAGAGCAGATTTCGACGATTTTGAAGGTCAATAGTCGTTCTATTGACCGA
>CAIRBT010000131.1 GCA_903876875.1 uncultured Geobacteraceae bacterium | reverse complement strand
CTGACCGGCAGCTATGCTGCACTGGTAGGCGCACTCACTATGTCAACAAAACCAGACCATTTTGAAATGGTGCCCAGCTTTGTCTCTGTTTGGCTCCCCATCGCGGACTCGAACCACGGACAAGGTGATTAACAGTCACCTGCTCTACCAACTGAGCTAATGGGGAATATGACCACGAAACGTACAACTGTTTCATGGAGAGCTCATAACAACAACTCATTTGACAAAAATGCCGTCATCAAAGTGTCCACATAACTACCATATTCCTGCTAAAAAAGTCAACCCAAAATTTAAAATACTATCACTTTTTATCACAGGAGAGAGACGGTTGCCGTCTCTGAAGATCGGCATCCTTCTGCTCAAGCTCTGTATCCATGGCAACCCGAAAGTTGACAAGTGCTTCGGCAAGGGAACTCTCAGTAAGGGCCAGCACCTGAACCGCAAAGAGACCGGCGTTTTTAGCACCAGCTTTGCCAATTGCCATGGTGGCAACCGGGATCCCCCCCGGCATCTGTACCGTGGCGTAGAGGGCATCAACACCGTTTAATGCACCACCCGGCATGGGAACACCAATAACCGGAAGTACGGTTTTTGACGCCACAACTCCGGCCAGATGGGCCGCCATTCCGGCTCCTGCGATAATCACCTTGATCCCCCGCTCCGCCGCTTCAGACGCGAGGGCAAGGGTTCGGACAGGTGAACGGTGTGCCGACGCTATTCTCATTTCATAGGGTACCTGAAACTGCAGGAGTATATCGGCAGCTTCCTGCATAATTGGTAAATCACTGTCACTGCCCATTACGATAAGTACCTGTGGCGCATTGCCCATGTCGTCACTCCATGTATTAAATTTTATCCAATGCTTTTCTGCCGATATCTGTTCTGAACTGCACACCGGACCAACCGATACAGGAAACAGCCTGATACGCCTTGTCAATGGCAGCTTTTACTGACGCACCCCGGGCTGTGACCCCCAGTACCCGCCCACCACTGGTGACACAATTCCCCTCTTTACTGGCGGTACCGGCATGGAACACGTAGACGTCTTCAAGCTGTGCCGCCTCATCAAGACCGGAAATCACATCACCCTTGGCATAGTCACCCGGATACCCGGCCGATGCCATGACCACACAGACAGAGGCACTCTCATGCCATTCAATCGCAGCAGAGCCAAGATCACCGCTGGCCACGGCAAGTAACACCGGCACAAGATCCGATTTCATCCGCATCAAAAGTGGTTGACACTCCGGATCGCCAAAGCGGGCGTTGAACTCCAGAGTTTTGACCTGCCCATCCTTCACCATGAGACCGGCGTAAAGCACGCCACGATAGGGGCGGCCTTCGGCGGCCATACCATCTACCGTCGGCCGGATAACCAGCTCCATCGCCGCATCATGAATTGCCTGTGTCACCACCGGAGCCGGTGAATAGGCCCCCATACCACCGGTGTTGGGACCTTGATCGCCATCAAAAATCGCTTTATGATCCTGAGCACTGGCCAGGGGGATAATGTTTTTGCCATCGGTAATTACCAGGAAAGAGGCTTCTTCACCGGTAAGAAACTCTTCAATGACAACCCGTGAACCGGCGGAACCAAAGGCGTTGCCACTGAGCATATCGGAGACGGCGGCAATAGCCTCTTCACAGGTCTGGGCGATAATGACCCCCTTCCCCGCCGCAAGACCATCGGCCTTGACGACAATGGGAGCCCCGGTCTGTTTAATGAACTCTTCCGCTGCTGCCTGGTCGGTGAACACACCATAGGCCGCCGTTGGCACCTGGTATTTTTTCATCAAATCTTTCGAGAAGGCCTTACTCCCCTCGATAAAAGCCGCCTTCTGTGACGGGCCAAACACCTTGAGCCCGTGAGCCTCAAACGTATCTACGATACCGAGTGACAACGGCTGTTCCGGCCCCACCACGGTCAGATCGATTTTGTTCTCATAGGCGAATTGCAGAAGTTTATCAACCTGATCGGCGGCAAGGGGTATATTCTCTGCCAAAGCTGCCGTGCCCGGATTACCGGGCGCACAGTAAAGTTTTGTCACCAGGGGAGACTGGGCTATTTTCCAGACCAGCGCATGTTCACGACCACCACCACCAATTACGAGTACTTTCATCTGAGTATTCTCACCTCTTGTTCAATAGTTAGTCTCAGTGACGGAAATGACGCATGGAGGTAAAGATCATGGCTATGCCATGTTCATTGGCAGCCTTGATAACCTCTTCATCACGGACACTTCCCCCGGTCTGGATAATGGCGGTAACTCCGGCTTCGGCCGCTGCATCCACGCCGTCCCGAAACGGAAAGAAGGCATCCGATGCCAGTACGGTGCCGACCGTCGGCAGGAGAGCCTTCTGGACGGCAATTTTTGAGGAGTCGACCCGGGACATCTGACCGGCACCGATACCAACCGTTTGATCCCGGTTACTGAAAACGATGGCGTTCGACTTTACATGTTTGCAGACCCGCCAGGCAAAATCCAGTGCTTCATACTCACTGTCGGTTGGAATCCGCTCCGTTACCACACGACAATCCCGCGCCGAAACCATGCCAAGGTCACGCCCCTGCAACAGTAAACCACCGGTAACCCGTTTCACATCATAGCCACCGGCAACAAAGCTGTCCAACAGGGGAACCTGCATAACGCGTACGTTCTTCTTGGCGGTAAAGATGGCCAAGGCCTCTTCGCTATACCCGGGGGCGATGACCGCCTCCAAAAAAGTAGAGGTCAATTCACGGGCGGTTTCCGCATCAACTTCACGGTTAAAACCGACAATACCACCAAACGCCGAAACCGGGTCGCATTCACGTGCCTTCAGATAGGCGGTCAGTGGGGAATCTGCAAGTGCCACACCACAGGGATTGGTATGCTTGATAATAACGGCGGCACTCTGTTCAAACTCTTTGACCGTCTCAATGGCTGCGTCAAGGTCTATGATATTATTGAATGAAAGCTCTTTTCCCTGCAACTGGCGTGCGGTGGAGACGCAGGGCTCCGTACTGTTCTTTTCGATGTAGAAGGCGGCAGACTGGTGAGGATTTTCGCCGTAGCGCAGATCCTGGGCTTTTTTCACCTGAAGAGAATAGGTGGCAGGAAACTCCGTAACTTCTCCATTCAGGCGGGCACCGAGATAGTTGGAAATGGCTCCATCATAGGCGGCGGTATGCTGGAATACTTTGACCGCCAGTGCGTAGTTGGTCTGGGGAGACACACTGCCACCGTTGCTGCTCATTTCTGCCAGCACCTGATCATAGTCGGCACTGTTCACAAGTACCGTTACGTCAGGATAGTTCTTGGCAGCCGAACGGAGCATGGTCGGCCCACCGATGTCGATGTTCTCGATGGCATCTTCAAGATGGCACCCTTCCTTGGCAACTGTGGCCTCGAAGGGGTAAAGATTAACCACCACCATATCGATATTTTCAATGCCATGCTCTTTCATCTTTGCCACATGGTCAGGGTTGGAGCGCATGCCGAGCAAGCCGCCATGAACCTTGGGGTGCAGCGTTTTCACCCGTCCGTCAAGCATTTCGGGAAAACCGGTGAATTCAGACACATCTTTAACCGTCAACCCCGCATCACGTAACAGCTTTGCCGTCCCGCCGGTCGAAAGCAACTCGACCCCATACTCCGCCAATTGCCGTGAAAACTCGATAATTCCGGACTTGTCAGAAACGCTGAGCAGCGCCCTGGTAATTTTAGCCATAACCGTACTCCTTACGAAATAGTGATTCTTATATGGGTAATTACCATGCTTTCGGTAAAACTCCAATTGTTTTCAACGCTCTTCAGCGGAGAATTATCACCCCTTGAGGTAGACCCTCGGCACACGCTTACTGATACCGCAAAATACCGCATACGGAATAGTATCTGCCCAGGCTGCGACCTCCTCCGCTCCCACCGAATGACCCGCCCCATCATCCCCCATCAACAGTACCAAATCTCCCACCGAAACGCCGTCAATGCCGGTAACATCGAGCATCATCCAGTCCATGCAGACGGTTCCGGCGACCGGTGCCCGTTTCCCCCGAATAATCGCCTCACCACGATTGGTCAGGGCACGGGGATAGCCGTCGGCATAGCCGACCGGCACACTGGCTATTAACGTACGTTGACCGGCGGTGAAGCGACGGCCATAACTGATAGTTGTACCACTCTCTACCCATTTGAGCATGGCTATCCGGCTTTTCAGAGCCATCACCGGCTTTACATCAAGCTTTCCCTGAAAATCACCCGATGGCAGGGCACCATACAGAGAAATGCCCGGTCTGATCAGATTACATTCCGGAATATCCCGCAGCAGAGCGGCGGCACTGTTTGCAATATGCACATACCGGGGATCAAATCCAGCTTTCCGTATCTCAGCCAACGCCCACATAAAACGGTCACTTTGCAGACGGGTGAAATACTGCCCCGCTTCATCTAGCTCATCGGCCGTAGCAAAATGGGACATAACGCCTTCTAAGGTGACGTGGGGGAGTTTCTTCAATTCTTCCAGAAACCGGGGTACATCGGAATAAAGCACCCCCAAGCGCCCCATACCGGTATCAATTTTAAGATGGATCTGGGCACGCCGAAATAGCTTTCCGGTGGAGGCAGCGTTATTAAGTGCCTGCGCCTGCTCAAGGGAAAAGACGGCGGTCGAAAGGTTATAGCCGATGCACTTCCTCTCCTGCCCCGGATACACACCACCCAAGAGCAGTATGGGTCTGTCGATGCCACTTTTACGGAGCTGAATACCCTCGGCAAGGAACGCAACCCCAAAGGCATCAACCCCCAACCCCTCAAGCTCCCGGCTGATATCCATAAAACCGTGTCCATAGGCATCGGCCTTGACAACGGCCAGAATGCCGGTGCGACACGGCAGGGAAGCACGGATCAGAGAATAATTATGATCAAGTGCCGCAAGATTGATCTCGGCAAACGTTGGACGACCATCGTACAAAGTACAGTACCTCGTGACTTACAGGATAAGTTTTTTCCGTGCCGTTGCCAGACAGTGAGCCATATCATCACTGGTGCGGCAGGCCAGTGCGGATTTCGCCAGACGGCGGCACGCCTCAAAAGTATTACTGCGTAACGCTCGCTTTACCACCGGAATACTTGGTGCAGAGAGACTGAACTCATGGATCCCCATACCGACCAGCAGCAGGGCACAGAGCGGATCGGCGGCCATTTCGCCACAGACCGAGGCTTTCTTTCCCGCCTTGGCAGCCGCATCGGCCACCCGTTTTATGGAGTGCAGAATTGCCGGATGGTACGGATCGTAATACTGTTTGACCCGGGCGTTATTACGATCTGCCGCCAGGGTGTACTGAATCAGGTCATTGGTGCCGATACTGACATAATCAACTTCCTGAATCAAAAAGTCGATAATCTGCACCGCCGCCGGTACCTCCACCATAATGCCGAGGGGGATATAGCCCGGCACATCATGCCCCTCGCGAAGCAGTTCATTTCTGACCGAGGAGAGGATTTCCCTGATTTGACGTATTTCATCCAGACTTGAGATCAGCGGAAACATGATGGTGGCATTACCGGCATGGCAAGACGCCAACAGGATACCAGCCAACTGATCCCGGAAAATATCCTGGCGTTCCAGGGAGACCCTGATGGAGCGCCAGCCGAGAAAAGGATTATCTTCGTGGGGATAGGGAAAATAGGGAAGCCCCTTATCACCACCGATATCCAAGGTACGGATATTGACCGTTTGTCCCGGAAAACCTTCCAGTATTTTTTGATAAATGGACGCCTGCTCCATCCGCCCCGGAAAGGCGGAACGGGCCATGTAGGGGAATTCAGTCCGGTAGAGTCCGACCCCTTCGGCACCGTGGAGATTGGCAACCCGCACATCGGAAACCAGGCCGATGTTGGCGCTCAGGGTGACGATAAGTCCGTCAACTGTTACCGCCGGAAGATCCCGCAACCCCTCCAGTTCTTTCATGCGAACCGTATATTCCTGTTCAAGCCGCACGTACTCTTTTTTGATGGAGCCGGTGGGATTCAGGAAGACATGACCCGAGGTACCGTCAACGATAATTTCATCCTTGACGTTGGCAGCAGTCATAATTCCCTGCACGCCAAGCACGGCAGGAATACCGAGGGACTTTGCCATGATGGCCGCATGGGAATAGGCATTGCCCTTTTCCGTCACGATGCCGAGAATTTTGTTGGGATCAAGCATGGCCAGATTGGAAGGGAAGATTTCATCGGCAACCAGAACACGCTTTTCCTTGAGGATAATTTCGCTGGATTCGTTACCCTCGATGGCATCAATAATACGGCGGCCAATATCCTCCATATCTGCAGAACGCTCCCGCAGATAGAGATCCTCCATGGCAGAGAAGGCCTGCACATAATGCTGGACAACGTCATGCACCGCCCGCGTGGCACCCAGACCCTGTTCGATCAGATCATTAATTTTAGAAGAAAAACTTCGATCTTCCAAAATCATCAAATGGGTATGAAAAATTGCCGCATCGTCGGCCGACAGGGTTTCACTTACCCGTTTTTCCATGTAGATGGTCTGAATTTTGACCTTTTCCAGAGCTTGTGAGAATTTATGCTGTTCTTCCACCACCGAACCAACCTTGGCCAGTTTAATAACTTTGTCATTAAATCGATCAAGAATATAAATCTTCCCCCGGCTGAAACCGCTTGAAACGGCCGTTCCGGTCAGGGTCTTGGACGGGGATTGTTTTTTAGCTGTGCCGGGTGAGGGAGTTTGACCAGTATCACCAGCCACGTGACGCACCTTTGCCAGTTCATTTTCAAACCAGGCACGCTCCCGTTCCTTGTTCTGAATAGAATCAAGCAGGCGAGCTGTATGAACGATGCTGCCGATCTGGAAGGTAATGGTGCGGAGCACGCTGATTTCGTCATCACTAAAGGTACGGGTTTCCCTGGTCTGAACGACAATAACCCCAATGGGTGCCTTATGTTCAAAGAGCGGAAGACCGAGGAATGAGAGGAAACGCTCCTCTTTTGCCTCTTTGAAATATTTATACCGGGGATGGGATGGCGCATTATCGGTCATCACCATGGCTCTGGTCTCCACGGCCAGACCGGTAAGACCTTCATGGATTTTCATAGATACCCGGTTGATGGACGCCTTGGAAAGCCCCTTAGTCGCTTTCAGAGTCAGGGTTTCACCGTCTTTTTCGAGGAGATAGATCGAACAGACGTCACTGCCCATCCGCTTGGCAACCAGGGTTACAATGTTGTCCAGGGTATCGTGGAGATCATGGGAGTGCAAAATGATCGAACTGATGTCTTCCAGTATCCTCAAGCCGAGTGACTGATGGTTCTCTTTCATAGAGGTTTCCTCAGGGAATAATATGCCATGATCCAGCCGGTAATTCCGTTACAACTCACGTTTCCAGAGCACCGATCAGACTCTTGATGTCCGCCACACCGTTGGCCACAAGCCAGGCTTCCATATCTTCGGCAATTTTCTGGGCAGCCCCCGGATTAATAAAACTGGCCGTACCAACCTGAACGGCGGTGGCACCTGCCAACATGAATTCCAGGGCATCGGTGGCGTTCATAATTCCGCCAATACCGATGATCGGCACCTTAACCGCCTGTGCCACCTGCCACACCATGCGCAGAGCCACCGGCTTAATGGCCGGTCCGGAAAAGCCGCCGGTCACATTTGCCAGCACCGGACGGCGACGATTGAGATCAATGGCCATACCGGTCAGGGTATTGATCAACGACAGACCGTCAGCCCCCGCATCCTCACAGGCCCGTGCCATGGCAACCACATCGGTGACGTTGGGAGACAACTTAACAATCAGCTTCTTACCGGTGGCAGCGCGACAGGCGGTCACCACCGAAGCGGCACAAGCCGGATCGGTACCAAAGACAATCCCCCCCTGTTTGACATTGGGGCAAGAGATATTAATCTCCAGTGCGGCAACTTCATCAATTTCACCAAGACGACAGGCCATTTCCGCATATTCATCGACGGTATTGCCAAAGAAATTAGCAATTGCCGGGGTAGTGACGGTTCGCAGATAGGGTACTTTTTTGGCAATAAACGCATCAATACCGACATTTTGCAAACCGATGGCATTGAGCATCCCCCCCGGTGTTTCCACAATACGGGGGGTAGGATTACCGGCACGGGGTTTCAGGGAAAGCCCCTTGGTGACAAAGGCACCGATTGACTCCATATCAACGTAGTCGGCAAACTCCTCACCATAGCCAAAGGTACCGGAGGCGGTCATCACCGGATTACGCAGCGGAATTCCGGCCAGATTTACGGTCATATCAGGTTTCATGCTTACTCCCTCCACTTCAATTCGCCCGACTCGAAAACCGGTCCTTCGGTACAGACACAACGAAAATCGGGAGTTTCCGGAGTATGATTGTGCCCCGGAGCCACACAGCCAAGGCAGGCTCCCACACCACACGCCATGTACCCTTCCAGGGATACCTGACAGGGGATACCCCGCTCGGCGGCAATGGCAGCCACCGCCTTCAGCATACCGTGGGGACCACAGGCATAGATAGTTGCCTTACCCTGAAGCTGATCGAGCCGACGGAGCAGGGCTTCCGTCACCAGACCGCACTCACCCAAAGAGCCATCTTCAGTGGCGGTGTAACATTCCACACCCAACCGTTCAAATTCCGTAATGCAGAGGATGTCATCCCGAGTCCGGCCACCGGCAAACAGGCGTACCTTCGACTGTTTGTTGACCAACTCCTTCGCAAGCAGGTAGAGCGGTGCAAGCCCCACACCACCACCGACGATAAGTTTTTCATCGTCGATCTCCCCAAGATCAAACCCCTTACCCAAGGGGGCAAGCACATCGAGCAGGTCAGAGGCGTGGAGCGTTGCCAACAGTGCGGTACCCTTGCCCACCACCCGATAGAGCATTTCCAGATAGGGCTGACTAACGGCTCCACTCTGAGCCGGCCTATGACACCCCACATCGAAGATACCAAACGGGCGGCGCAGCAGCGGGTCAATGGCACCGGTTATGCGCACCATCATAAATTGGCCGGGGCGAGAGACTGCACATTCCGGTGGAGCGGTCATCCTCATGCGCCAGTAACCGGGGGAAACCTCCACATTGGACAGGATCATGGCTGTAAACTGCATTAACGGTTTCTCCTCACAGGATTTAGTAACTTCAAGTATCGTAAATCAGTACCATCAGCCAGGGCAAAAGCGAACCGGCAGGTTTAGTCGGGCGGCAGTTTACTATCGTTTCGGCATGCCCACAAGGAAAATCACCGCACATTTTTCTCCATTAAAACGGCATCATCCCGACCGTCATAGTATTTTTGCCGAAGTCCGGTACGGACGAACCCATTCCGTTCGTAGAGGGCAATTGCCGCACCGTTGGTGGAGCACACCTCAAGTGCCAGCAACTCGGCTCCCTGTTGCCGGGCGACATCCGTGGCATACTCAAGTAAATCACGGGCAACACCCAGCCCACGGAGCGCGGGAGCAACGGCAATATCAAGAATCTGAGCCTCCTCAAAGAGCGACATCAGACAGACGTAACCGACCACACTGCCATCACAGAGGGCAACGAAGGGAAAAGAATGGCGTGCGCCCAACTCATGGACAAAATGTTCACGTTTCCAGGGCGTAGAAAAGGATAGTTGTTCAATGGCCAGTACCGCCACAAGATCATCCTCAACCATGGATCGAATTTCACTCTGCGTCGCTGTTCTCATTGCCTTATAGTAATGAAAGTTACCATCATTGTAAACCGCTAAAGGGATAATTGAATATTGACAGTACACTTATTATCTGCATAATGATAGTATCTCTGCATATGGGAGGCAGCGCCATGTACGATGTGGAATCAAGTATCGGCTTTCTTATGGCAAAAAGCTATCAACGGGCGTGGGCTCTGTTGCGGGAGGAAATCGGTGTCTATGACCTTACCCCCCCCCAGTTCGGTCTGCTCTCCTTTCTCTGGCGACAGGACGGTCTCACCCAGGTTGAACTGTCGGAGCAGGGGCAGATTGACCGGTCAACGGTCGGCGGCCTCATTGACCGACTAGAGCGGAGTGGGCTCCTGGAACGACGGCAACATCCCCAGGATCGCCGATCATATAAGATTTTCCTCACGAAACAGGGGAAAGCCATGGAGAGCACCTTAACGGCATGTGCCGAACGGTCAGTCGGTCGCTTCACCGCCGGACTTACCGAAAATGAAATTAATGAACTGAGAAGAATGCTGGAAATTTTACGGGGTGATCGGAGTATCTATGAATTACCATCGTGCTAGCCTTACCGCACTGCTTTGCCTTTCTCTGACCACACCATCCTGGGGAGCCCCCCTCACCCTGAAGGAGTGCCTGGAGCAGGCTGTCGCAGGCAATCCCTCATTAAAAAGTGCCGCGTGGGACAGCAAAGTTGCCCGTGACGGTGAGTTCTTGACCACAGCTGCCACCCTCCCCCGGGTTGATGTCACAGCGGGGTATACCATGCAGCTTGAGCCACAGGCGGTCAAACTGGGGGGTGTCACCGCCGAAACCCAGGACACCACCTATGCAACTGCCGGTGTGGCAGCCACCTATACCGTGTATGATTTCGGTCGTCGCGAGGCGCGCATCGGCCAGGCACAGTCCGCCACACGGGCAGCCATGGAAAATTTTCAATTTGCCCGCAGTGATGTTTCACTACAGGTGATTGAAGCCTTTTACCGGATTCTGGAAGCAGAAAAAATCATCAAGGCCGCCACTGAAGAGATTACCCAGATAACCGAGCATCGACGGGTTGCCCAGGTACTCCTTGAAGAAGGGGTTGTTACGCGTAACGACGTCCTGCAGGCCGAAGTACGACTGGCATCGGCGAAGCAAAAAAAGCTGTCCATTACCAACCAGTACGCAAACAGCTGGCTCTGGCTGAATTACCTGACCGGCAGGGAACCGGCCTTTAGAAGCGAACTGGATCAGCAGACGACACCGATTACCGCTGAACCGGCACCACTGACCAGCACCGCCATCAACCAGCGCCATGATGTCCTTGCCCAGAGGCAACTCCTTGAAGCAAGCGAATTCGGCATCCGTGAAAACAGAGAAAATTATCTGCCGGAAATATTTACCCGCGTCGCCGCCGATTATGCACAGAATGACAAGGTACGCGAGCAGACGATCTACTCGGCAACCCTCGGCATACGCCTCAATATCTTTGATGGCTCCGCAGCAGAGAGTAGCCACGGGCGGGCCGTCAAACTCCGTTCAAAGCAACTTGATACGCTGCGGGCAACGGAACAGCGGGCTCTTTTAGAGGTGGCAACCGCCGCCAATGATACCAGCGTAGCCCGTGAACGAATTGCTGTTACCGAAGCGGCCATTCGCCAGAGTGAAGAGAATCTCCGCATCAACCAGGAACGCTATCAGGAACGGGTCGGCATCGCATCTGAAGTGCTTGACGCCCAGACCCTGGTTACCCAGACCAAAACCGAATATTACCGGGCTTTTTACGATTACCAGACCGCCTCGGCACGCCTTATGAAGGCCCGTGGCGAGTTATAAGAGTCAACTAACGATATAATCCATTTGGAGGCATCCATGACAGAACAGACATCCCGGACAAGCCACGATCCGGCTGCCGTACAACCGGTAAAAACAGCGAAAACGGGAGGCAAAAAACTCCGCTCGCTGCTCATCCTGCTTATCGTCATTATCACCGCCGGGTGGTATGGGCTGAATATGTACATCACCAGTAAAATCCGCATTGAAACGGACAATGCCTTCATCGAAGCCCGTATTGTTCCGGTATCCTCCAAGGTATCGGGCACCGTTGCCAAGGTATTTGTCGAAGACAATCAGTTCGTCAAACAGGGCACGTTACTGCTGGAGATTGATCCCCAGGATTTTTCACTGGAGGTCAGTAAGGCGACTGCCGGTGTGGGCATCGCCGAAAACGAAACCGGTGGTGAAGAGTTAAAGGTAGGGGGTGCCAAGGCTGCCGTACAATCGGCACAGGCACGCTTTGACCAGGCGGTACAGGATCAGCAACGGGGTGAACGGTTATTCAGCAGGGATGTGTTGCCAAAGGAGCAGCTTGACCGCCTCGTCACCGCCCGGCGGGTCTGCGAAGCCCAACTGAGTGAGACGGTGGAAGCCCTGAAACGGGTTCAGGCCGAAGCGGGACTGGCGGCAAAAAGCGGCAATAAAGCCAAGGTTCAACAGCGCAAAGCGCAGCTGGGCGAAGCGGAACGTCAGCTTGCCTATACCAAGATTTTTGCAGCCAGGGACGGTTATATTACGCGGAAAAGTATTGAAGCAGGGGTAAATATTCAGGCAGGACAGCCGCTCATGGCCCTGGTGCCGCTCCAGGATGCCTGGATAACAGCCAACTACAAGGAGCGTCAAATCACCTACCTGAAAGCAGGTCAAAAAGTGGAGTTATCGGTTGACGCCTATCCGGGAAGAACCTTCAGCGGCACGGTTGACAGCATCATGGCCGGTACCGGTGCGGCATTCTCCCTACTCCCCCCGGAAAATGCCACCGGCAACTATGTGAAGGTCGTCCAGCGGGTACCGGTCAAAATCCTCATCGACAAGAAAACAGATCCGGACAACCTGTTGCGGGTCGGCATGAGCGTTATTCCGGTGATCGTAACCGGCAGAACCGCCTCCGATGTGCTGCGAGAGCTGAATCCTTTTAAATGAGCACTGAAAAAACCATCAATAAATGGTTAATAACCATTACCGTCATGTTACCGGCTATCATGGAGATCATTGATACGTCGGTAGCCAATGTGGCTCTCCCCCATATGCAGGGGAGTCTCAATGCCGGTACCGATGAAGTAACCTGGGTGCTCACCTCCTATCTGGTGGCCAATGCGGTCGTCTTGCCCATGACCGGCTGGCTGGCCAGGGTTTTTGGGCGTAAACGCTTCCTGATGACCTGCATCGTGCTGTTCACCCTGGCTTCACTACTCTGCGGAGCGTCACCAAATCTGGCGGCACTGATTTTCTTCCGCATCGTCCAGGGGGCGGCCGGTGGGGCATTAATTCCCATCAGTCAAGCGATCCTGATGGAAACCTTCCCCCCCCACCAGCGGGGCATGGCCATGGCGATCTTCGGCATCGGTGCCATGTTCGGCCCCATTGTGGGCCCAGCACTGGGGGGGTGGATTACCGACAACATGAGTTGGCGGTGGATCTTTTACATCAACCTCCCCATCGGCATTATCGCCATGATTATGTGCGCATTCTTTGTTTTTGATCCCGATTACCTCAAACGAAAGGCCGGGTCCATTGCCATTGATTACTGGGGTCTCTTTCTGCTGGTGGCCAGTATGGGGTCACTGCAGGTAGTGCTTGACAAGGGGCAGCAGGAGGATTGGTTCAACTCCTCCTTTATCATCGCCTTTTCGGTCATTACGGTTATGGCAACCATCGCCCTGGTCTGGGTAGAGTTGACCCATGAACATCCGGTTATTAATCTGCGACTCTTCAAAAACGTCTCATTTTCTGCCGGTAACCTGATTATGTTCGTCGTCGGCTTTGCCCTCTACAGTTCCATCATGCTGATACCGCTGTTTCTCCAGACACTCATGGGCTATTCGGCCACCGACGCCGGCATGGTCATGGCACCGGGGGGTGTTGCCACACTCATGACCATGCCGCTGGTCGGTGCGGCACTGGCAAAACGGGATGGGCGAAAAATCGTCTTTGTCGGACTGCTACTGGGAGCTGCATCCATGTTCATCATGCAGGGGCTGAATCTGGAGGGTGCGTTCTGGGACTACACCTGGCCCCGCATCGTCCTCGGTTTCGGCCTGGCCATGATTTTCGTACCGCTCACCACCGTCACCCTGGCATCCATTCCCCGCCATGAAATGGGCAACGCCACCGGCATGTTCAGTCTACTCCGTAATATCGGCGGCAGCGTGGGCATTGCCATGGCGGCCACCCTGTTGGCCCGTTACCAGCAGTTTTACCAGACATCCCTCGTAAGCCACATCACCCCCTACAGCACCACCTGGCAGATGCGTTTTTCCGGCCTAAAGCAGGCGATCATCACCAAAGGGGTCTCCGTAACAGAATCAGATTCCAAGGCTCTCGGTATGCTCTATGGTGCCGTACGAAGACAGGCCGGTGCCCTCGCCTTCAACCGGATATTTTTCGTCATCGGTGTGGCGTTTCTGATAATCATACCATTTCTCTTTCTGTTGAAACGTCCGTCACACGAGGTTGAAGAGGGGGGCGGTGGGCATTAGACGGGGAATTACAAAAGCGACCACCCCGCCCCTGCGGGGCACCCCTCCACGAAGGGGAATTTTGTGGTAACTCTCCTTTAGTGGAGGCACAGCCGATATCAGCGACGCAAGGAAGAACAGCAAACGCACTCTAATTCCCCTCCGTGGAGGGGTGGCAGGCGCAGCCTGACGGGGTGGTGGCTTTTTCCTTTGAAAAGAGCCCTCATTTTTATCCGGCCTTTTCTTGGGGTAATCGTGAGGCGAGGAGTATGAAGGGGTTAAGGAATCGTCTCGAAAATTCGGCTGGACGAGAGCAGATTCTTCCTCAGTCCGACAGGCTCCTACACGTGTTTATCTTCGGGCTTTCCCACTCATATGACGTATCACCATTTTGATGACTTTGGTTGCCTTGTCTTTCAATTCGATATACTTCAACCCTTCTGTCACATAATCTGCGCAGTATTTTTCCAGTAACCACACCAGCGCGCTGTCTCTTTCGGCACCCTGAATTTCAACGGCATTTCCGAAGATGACGGTGCTTTCATATTCGGTACCGAATGAATCCGGTAACACTTTAGTGCGCCCCACGGCACAGAAGGAAACGTTTGAATTGTGTGCAATGTTGTCGAGTTTGTGCCCCGCGATGGCACAATGGAAGTAGAGTGCATCGCCTTTATAGACGTAGCTCAACGGCATTCCGTAGGGTTGTCCATCGCTGCCGACCGTTGAAAGCACACCATATTCAGCGGTCTCAAGAATTTTGATGGCTTCAATACGGCCGATTTCCCGGTCTTTTCTGCGTACATTCTTCATATAAATTCCTATTGGTACATTCATAGATGGAAAACGACAAACCAGCAAAAAAAGTGTTATCTATACTTCAGATTATATCTGCGTTCATCTGCGTGCATCTGCGGATAATCTTTATTCGTTTGTAACAACCTGTGAATCAGCTCAGTACAAGGCCAAGAAGTATAATGCATATCTACACTATTCTGCCCGACTCAAGTTCAGCCATGAGCAGCCTGTTTTTCGGTGTAATATCACTCGGAATTAGCTGCGTGTACACCTTGTATCCCTGAAAACGCAGCCGCGATGCTCTTGCTGCATCCATTGCAAGCGGACCATCCAGCCACCCCTCAAGACCACCAAGATCGCCACTCTTGAGATTGTGACAACAGGGTAAGACGGCAATACGCGCTCCTGCATCAATGGCACGCTCAATAATCAGGTCTGTCAATCCGCCGCATGCATGAGCTGACACAACAATGTCTGTGTCATAGAGTGCAATATCAGAAATATCCGTCTCGACCAACTGTATACGGTTCTTGAGACGCGGCCACTGTGAACTAAGCGACTCAGCAAGCGTAGCAGCACTCTTGGTAATTCTTCGATCAACAGCCAGAGCCATTGGAGAACTATCATCCAACAAAAGAAGAGCCTGAGCCAATAGTCCGTGACCACAGGCCATATCAACAATCCGCCCCCCTCGAAAGCGGCGACGCACACGACGAGCAACTTCCCAGGCTTCGTACAATTCCTTACGTGGTAAGCAGCCGCAGCGGCAGACAGCTCTGGAAAAAGCATCAAAGAGAGTATTTCCGGAAAGATTCCTTTACGTTTTATGTGGGTTCACAAGGTTCCAGACCAATTTGTGTGGGTCATTCATGGAAAAGTCGGATGGTTTGATTTTTTTAACCGTGAGATGAAAAAGCTGATGAAAGACTCTGAAATGATCCAACTGTTTATGACTGCGGTCACTGTGCCAACACCAAGATGGGATATGATGCCGAGGACGAACTTATTAATTAACCTTATAACCATTTGAGGTGAAAAATGATCGGATCAATTGCAGGGGACATAATTGGGTCGCGGTTTGAGTTCAATCCAATTAAAACTATGGAATTTGAGCTATTCGGCCCCGGTTGCCGCTTTACAGACGATACCGTATTAATGGTGGCACTGGCAGAAGCCATAATTTGGGAAAAGGATTATTGCGACCTACTGAAACAGTATTATCATCGCTATCCTGATGCCGGTTATGGTGGCACATTTATAAAATGGGCGGCGGATAAATCATACACCAAACCGTACAACAGCTTTGGTAACGGTTCTGCCATGCGGATTAGCCCGGTGGGGTTCTCCTACGACACCTTAGAAGAAGTGCTGGCAAAAGCGGAACTGTTTACCTCTGTAACTCACAACCACCCGGAGGGCATTAAGGGGGCGCAGGCCACGGCTTCAGCTGTTTTTATCGCCCGCAACGGATGCTCAAAAGATGAAATCCGGCGTTATGTGACTGAGACTTTTGGTTATGATCTGAGCCGCACCTGTGATCAAATTCGCCCTGGATACATGTTTGACGTGACCTGTCAGGGAAGCGTACCCGAGGCGATAATCTGCTTTCTTGAGTCAAGCGACTATGAAAGTGCGGTTCGTCTGGCAGTATCACTTGGCGGTGACAGTGATACGCAAGCGTGCATAGCTGGCGGCATTGCTGAAGGTTTTTATGGGATACCGAAATGGATTGAGGAAAAAGCTCAGTGCTATCTTGATTCACAGTTGCAAAATATTACTAATGTGTTCTGTCGAGGTTTATGACTGAACAGCATCATTCTGCGGAATGGGCTTACATCTTCAGAGAGTGTGGGCATGCCACTTACCTGTTGAGTGGCAGAATGAGTGAAGTAACAGAGAACTGGAAAATCGCTTTGGCCGGTTGGACTTCTGAAAATTATCCGCAGCCCTATGTGGGAGGTGAGCGTCCCACCTGTTGCTTCAATCATTAACATCAACACTTTTTATTTTGAAGGTAAAACATTTTATGTTGGCAGCAAAAATAGCGAAAGATCATGTAATTCGGTACGAGCACATTAGTTGCAAGAAGCCTCAAGTCCTGAACGGAGGGTCTCCAACGGCAAAAACAGTGACAGTGCCGCATCCTGTAAAGGAATGAAGCCAAAGCGGAGATAGAATTGTCGGGCCTTTTCATCCTTGGCATCAATGAAGAAGCCGACGATTCCGCCGGGTTCCATGGCCGTTGCCACTATCCGTTTAATAGCATCGACCAGCAAGAGTGCTCCGTACCCTTTACCCTGGTCGCGCTGGTCAACTGCCAGTCGTGCGAGCTTGGCAGCGGGTAGGCGGGATGCTTTGGGAAGGCGGCGGGTGTAATCTGCGGGAAGCAAAGATACATCCACTTCAAGAAATGAGAGGGTGAAGTAGCCAAGGATGTGCTTTTGAGCATTCTCATCCAGTAGTACGAAGGTATTTGACAACCCCTTCTCCCGATGTTGGCGGGCGGTCTTACGCAGAAAATCGTTAAGATGTGCTATCCCACAGTCGAAACCGGCACGATTGTGCGTGACATCCAGAGGGCGAATGATCAGCATTTACCAAGTTGGTCGTGAGATTTCAGGGCCGCAATAAGCCTGTCATTGGAGACGGGGGGCTTTTCCAGTGCATCAAGAAAAGTGCGAGCGTCTCTTTCGGCAAGCTGTAGAGTCTCTTCCCGCTCCAGAATTTTCCCGGCACGGTCAAGTTGGGTCACTATCTGGATGTGCCCAAACTGCCTTCAGTTATTGAGATTGGCCTTTTAGGAACACGATGCCTACAGGAAATACCTGTAACACCAAACAAGACCACTGCCATGGGCCGGATGCTTGATGCGCTGAACCGTCCACTATTTCTGATCGACACACGCCGTGACGGTACTGGTGCTCAGAGTGTTATTTCTCCGTGGTTTTGGTCTACTGGGTGGGATATTATTGCCGGTGATATCAACATGAAGGACAGATAATTCCACCATAGAAACTGGGCATCTATTAGAAAATGCCGAAGGTTGTTTTCGTAGAAAAAAGTGACGTGGAAATCAGTTTGATTGATAAAACTAATGTAGAGACGTTTTACTACTTGCCGATATTCGCATAATTATGTATATTTCATACATATACAAGGAGCCGTAAAGGAGCCATTTAACAAGATAACCGGCTTTGAATGGGACAAGGGTAACGAGCAGAAGAACGTTAAGCACGGTGTTACACCAGACGAAGCCGAGCAAGTGTTTCTGAATGAACCGCTCTTGGTTCTTGATGATCTCAAACACTCAGACACAGAGGCACGTTATCACGCTTTGGGGCAAACAACGGAAGGTCGGTTACTTCATATTACCTTCACCATTCGCACCAATAAAATTCGGGTAATTTCCGCCAGAGACATGCACCGGAAGGAGCGAACAATTTATGAACAAGAAACTTAAAGAAATACCGAAGTTTGCCAACGAATCCGAAGAGCGTGAGTTCTGGCTATCTCATGATACAACCGACTATCTTGACTGGTCAAAAGCCAAGAAAGTTTCATTCCCGAATCTGAAGCCAAAGACTCAATCTATTTCATTGCGACTTCCGCTTTGGATGCTGGATTCCATAAAGACTACTGCCAACCGGCAGGATGTTCCGTATCAATCGCTCATCAAAGTATGGTTGAACGAAAAACTTGAAGAATCACAGGCAGGAGCCAAGTAAACCTTCTCTAAATTCCTACTAT
Organism: uncultured Geobacteraceae bacterium; assembly: GCA_903876875.1. Lineage (GTDB taxonomy): Bacteria > Desulfobacterota > Desulfuromonadia > Geobacterales > Pseudopelobacteraceae > JACRCG01. The sequence continues at coordinate 14,151 of CAIRBT010000131.1, read as the reverse complement.
ATTGACCGAATATGCAATCCCCCTTAACTGCAGAGCTAAGGGGGATTTTTTTGCCTTATGATTAAGCCATCACAATAACTTTGACATCGAAAGAAATGACGGGTGAAACAGACTGCATTTTCAAAACGAATTTGCAGACGTTTTCATGGTGAACGGATTTTAGAGAATTATACTGGTTGCTTCGATGCCAGTGTTTGTGTTTTTTACAACAACGAGAACACGAACACTGGTAACAAAGAAGTGCCTACTGTGCCAAACATCATTCACAGAACTATTGGCACAGTGGATACTATCTTGGCACTTGAAATTGTATTGTTTTGGTTTTTTGTGGCACAGTTGTTGGCACAGTAGACATTTGGCACAAAAAAAGGCACCTGGCAGAAGTGCCTTAATTCGTAATAGCTGTTTTTGCTATTTATATTTTGGTGCCCGAAGCCGGAATCGAACCGGCACAGCATTTCTGCCGAGGGATTTTAAGTCCCTTGTGTCTACCAGTTCCACCATTCGGGCAGCGGGTTTGAGGGGCGTTTTTATTGTCATTATGTGACAATTATTTCGACTGGGTACTGGTATTTCCAGTCAATGCCTATCTCATTATAAGGTTAAAACACACACTCATTCCATCAGGGATATGAGACGGATCATTTCAGTATAACTATTCATAGATATACCAGATACCGAAGCTGATGTCAATTTTGGTGGGATTATTTATTTCATCAGTTTTAAAATAAACCAGCTACCAAGGCAGTCTGTAAAAAACCGGCGACGATTACCCATCTGGTAAGGTTTGATTCAACCGTGGCAAGTTTTACTTCCAATTCTTTTACGTCTTTACACTTCCAATGTAAAATACGTCCCCTTACGCTCTACAACACACATAAATTAACACAATTTCTGGTCTATTTCAACGGAAAGTCAAAACCAAAACGCTACGGACACAAAACGGCTTACAATATTATATTGTAAGCCGTTTTACGTTAAGTTTCTTGTGTCTACCAGTTCCACCATTCAGGCGAAGCTACCAGTATTTGCTGGTTAGCAGTTTACTCTTTCTTTCAACTCTTTTCCCGTTTTAAAAAACGGGGTTTTCTTTGAAGGAATACGCACAACTTCACCACTCTTCGGATTACGTGCTTCACGTCCCAGACGCTCACGAATGGTAAAACTGCCGAAACCACGTATTTCTACCTTGTCTCCCGACTTAAGAGCATCTTCTATGGAATCAAAAACCGTATTAACAACAATTTCAGATATCTTGACATTCAACATGCTGTGCGACTGAACAACTCTTTCAATAAGTTCACTTTTCGTCATACTTCCCTCTGGTAAAATAATTAATTAGAATTATTCTTGTTATTCAATCCCTGACGCAACAGATCACCAAAGGTCGATGTTGACTCACCCTGGGATCCCATGTACTGCTCGAATTCTGCCTTTTCAGCAGCCACATGGAGGGACTTGATGGAGAGGGAAATTCTGCGATCTTTAGAGTCACAGCTTAACACAACAGCTTCAAGTTTGTCACCAACAGATGCAAATTCCTTAGCGGAAGCAACTTTTTCACGTGACAGTTCGGATACATGGATAAGTCCTTCAATCCCCTCTTCCAGCTCGACAAAAATACCAAAGTCGGTCAGGGAGGTAACGGTTCCGGTTACCAGGGCACCAGCACGGTATTTACCTGGTGCCAGACTCCAGGGATCGGGCTCAAGCTGCTTGATGCCGAGGGAGAGACGCTCGTTTTCAACGTCAACCTTCAACACAACAGCGTGGACAAGGGAGCCCTTCTCATAAACATCACCCGGATGCTTGATACGCTTGGTCCAGGACATATCAGACACATGTACCAGGCCGTCGATGCCATCTTCGATACCAATGAACATACCGAAATCGGTCATGTTTTTGATCTGCCCTTCAATTCTGGTCCCAGCCGGATATTTTTCAGCAATGGTGTTCCAGGGATTGTCGGAGACCTGCTTGAGGCCGAGGGAAATCTTGCGGTTGCCCATGTCGATGCCGAGCACAATCGTTTCGACTTCATCACCGATGGCAAGCATATCAGCGGCACGACGTACCCGCTTGGTCCAGGACATTTCTGAAACGTGGATCAAGCCTTCAACGCCGGTTGACAGTTCAACAAATGCACCGTACTCCATCAGGCTGACAACACGTCCCTGTACCCGCTCACCGACCGGAAATTTAGCCGGAACATCCAACCAGGGATCAGTAATGGTCTGCTTGACACCGAGGGAAATTTTACCCTTGGTGCGGTCATATTTCAATACTTTTGCGGTTACATGCTGACCCGGCTTGAGAACGTCGGACGGTTTGCCAACGCGACCCCAGGAGAGATCAGAAACATGAAGAAGTCCGTCTACGCCTCCCAGATCAACGAATGCGCCGTAATCGGTGACGTTTTTGATGGTACCTTCAACGATCTGACCTTCAGCAAGTTTTTCCAGCGTGACGTCGCGGATAGAAGCACGTTCTTCTTCGAGGACGGCACGACGGGACAACACGATGTTATCACGACGTTGATTGATCTTGATGACCTTGAAACGGGCAGTCAGACCAATGTAGCTGTCAGAATCGGAAGAGGGGCGAATATCAACCTGGGAAGAGGGCAAAAATGCCTGAACGCCAATATCAACGGTAAAACCGCCATTAACCTTACCGGTAACCGTTCCTTCGATGATGCCACCTTCCTGGCAGGCATCGCCGATTTTATCCCATGCAGAGAGATAATCGGCTTTCTTCTTCGAAAGCACGTAACCTTTTTTGCCATCCTGACGGGTCATCAGCACCCGGATTTTGTCGCCAACCTGCACGGATACGCTGCCATCGCCATTACGGAATTCAGCAATAGGTACATGTCCTTCGGACTTGAGCCCGATATCAACGAGGACCGTGTCCAGATCAACGCGCACTACAGTTCCCTCTATGATTTTATCCCGTTCGGGACGATCTTTTAAACTCTCAGTGAAAAGCGCTGCAAATTCACTGCTTTGCTGATCGCCGTCGAGTTCTTCATTTTCTTCTCCGGCAGCGTCTAGCCTTTTAAAATTCACCATTACACCATACCCCCTGGACGTTTATCGTTCATCTTTTTTTATTGAGCTAACTAATATAGCTATATGAGCAGAATATTTCAATCGCTTTTATTCAATTGTTCAATTTTGTTGATGACTTCATCAATAATCCACTTTGGAGTGGAGGCACCGGCCGTTATTCCGACGGTTTCAATGCCGTCAAACCAGCCGGATTTAATCTCTGAGGCGGTCTCAATCTGGTAGGTGCGGGGTTGAATGGCACGACATACTTCAAAGAGCCGACCGGTGTTTGCGCTGTTGAAGCCGCCGATTACCACCATGCTGTCAACCTGCCCGGAGAGGGTCTTTGCCTCTTCCTGTCTGTCGGCAGTGGCATCACAAATGGTATTGTAAACTCGGATTTCCCCTCCCCGCAAGAGACATTCACAGACGACGTTTTTCAGATTTTCAAAGGATTGGGTGGTCTGCGCAATAACCCCTATTTTGTTCATTTTCGGCAATTTCCTCACGTCGTCGCCTGAAGCGACCACATGAACCTTATCCTTATCCCCACCATACGAGACGATACCCTGCACTTCCGGATGATCCGCGTCACCGACCACCACGACCCAATAGCCGGCTTCAGAGAGGGTTTTGACATATTCATGGGCTTTTTTGACAAAGGGACAGGTGGCATCGACAACGTCAAGATTGCGCTGCCGTGCCTCGTCAAGTTCCTTACGTTCCACACCATGGGAGCGGATTATTATTGTGCCTTGCTCAAGCCCATCAAGAGAATTAAGTGCTTTGATCCCTAATTCTTCAAGTTTTCCAACTACCTGTGGTGAATGAATAATGGGACCCAAGGTGAAAGTATGCTGATTTTTACCGGCAGCTTCAAAGGCAATCTGGGTAGCCCGCCGGACGCCAAAACAAAAACCGGCCTGTTGTGCCAGAATTATTTTCATTGCTGTGAGACCCGTTCCGACAATTTCATCTGACAGACGCTAAACATGTTATGTACCACTTCTTCAATGCCGAGCAAGGATGAATCAATGAGCACTGCATCGTCTGCCTGCCTGAGCGGTGCTATCGCGCGTTCGGTATCCTGGCGATCCCGCTCGGCGACGTCGCTTATGGTCTCCTCCAGTGTCACGGCTTCCCCTTTGGCCAGCAACTCTTCGTAGCGTCTGCGAGCCCGTTCCTCTACGGAGGCACTGAGAAAAAACTTAACTTCGGCATCGGGGAACACCACAGTACCGATATCACGCCCTTCCAGAACCACCCCTCCCTGGTCTCCCATGCGCTGCTGAGCCTTCATCAGGGCACTCCGTACCGGCTTGAGGGCGGAGATACGGGAGGTGAGCAGGGACATTTCCGGGGTACGAATCAGGTCGGTTACGTTTTTATTGTTGGCGATTACCAGTTTTTTTCCATCCTGCAGTTCAAAGCTGATTTCAAGGTCACCGCAAAACGCTGCCACTGCGGCAAGGTCAGACAGCTCAATGCCCCCCTCTGCCAGCAGAAAAGCGGCCGCCCGATACATGGCACCGGTATCTATCTGGATGTAGCTGAGACGGTCGGCCAGCAGACGGGCGACGGTACTTTTGCCCGCACCGGAGGGGCCATCTATTGCCACAACGATACCATGGGGACGGGTTAATTTCAGCATGGCGCCACAACTTTTTCGAGCAGGGGATAGAAGGTCGGAAAGGAGGTGCCAACGCATTCCGTATCGGTCACCGTGATGGGCGATTGAGCCACCAATCCCGCCACGGAGAGGGACATGGCGATACGATGATCCCCCCGGCTGTCAACGGTTCCCCCATTCAGCTGCTCGGCACCGGTAATATCCATGCCATCTGCGGTTTCTGTCACCGTAACACCAAGGGTTCGTAAATTTTCGGCCATGGCGATGATACGATCGGTTTCCTTGACCCGCAATTCACGGGCATCCCGTACCGTGGTGAGCCCTTCGGCACAGGCGGCGGCAATACAGATTGCCGGGAACTCGTCGATGGCTCGTGGTACCACATCTCCCCCGATGGCAATTCCCTTGAGACGGGACGAGCGAACCAGAATATCTGCCACCGGTTCACCGGAAACTTCACGGCAGTCAAGCAACTGTATGTCGCCACCCATGGCAAGCAGGATGTCAATAACTCCAGTGCGGGTGGGATTCACACCGACATTTCTAATCAGCAGTTCGGAATCGGGGACAATCAGTGCCGCTACCATAAAAAAGGCGGCAGAGGAGATGTCTCCCGGCACAGTCACGTCCTGAGCTGTCAGTTCAACGCCCCCCCGCACGGTCACACCGGTGACGTTCCGGGTGACATCCCCCCCAAAGAGTGAGAACATACGCTCGGAATGATCCCGGGAAAGGGAGGGTTCGCTGATGGTAGTCTCCCCCTCGGCGTAGAGTCCAGCCAGCATCAGTGACGACTTGATCTGGGCACTGGATACAGGCGATTGATATTCTATCCCCTTCAGACCGCCACCAGTGATGGCCAGTGGTGCCAGGGTTCCCCCTTTACGACCGATGATACGGGCACCCATGAGGGTGAGCGGTTCAACAACCCGTTTCATGGGGCGCTTGCGCAGATACTGATCGCCGGTAACCACAGAAAAGAAGGATTGGCCGGAGAGCAGACCGGTAATCAACCGGATGGTGGTTCCCGAATTGCCGCAATCCAGCACAGTGCCCGGTTCCTTCAGACCATGGAGTCCCCCCCCGGTGATCCGGATGGTTTCACCATCATCGGTAATGCCGATTCCCATGGTTTGAAACGCATGCATGGTGGACATGTTGTCCTCGCCGCGCAGAAACCCCCGTACCGTGGTCACACCACGGGCAATGGCACCGAGCATAATCGAACGATGGGAGATTGACTTGTCTCCGGGTACGGTGATTTCACCCCGGATAGATGGAGCCTTACCAATAGAAACAGTATTCACAGGTTCTCCCGATGCGCGGATTTAGAGAATTCCGTCGCGAAATTTTTTTGCTGTGGTAAAAAACTCCGTTAATCCATCGTGGTCATTACCGTCAATGCGACGCCGGAGTTCGGCCAAACTGGCCGAGAAGCCATCTATGCTTGAAAGAAGTGCGGCACGGTTCATCAGTGCGATATCACGCCACATGACCGGATCCGACGAGGCAATCCGGGTAAAGTCACGAAAACCTCCCGCCGTGTAGGAAAGCACATTCTCCCCTTCCACATCGGCAGTTCCGACCGCATGCACCAGCGTGTAGGCGATGGCATGGGGAAGGTGGGATATTTCGGCAAAAATACGGTCATGGTGCCCGGTTTCCATGGCACACACCGCAGCACCGGCGGCGGTCCAGAGACGGGAAACCGTTGCCAGGGCATGGGGATCCGTGGTGTCACCGGGGGTCAACACGCAACGTTTGCCACGAAAAAGATCCGGAAAGGCGGCGGCAGCACCGGAATGCTCCGTGCCGGCAATAGGATGACCACCAACAAAGTGATAGCCAGAGGGCAAGACGGATTCACACCGCTCCACCAGCGAACCCTTGACACTGCCACCATCGGTAACAATTGCCCCGCTCTTGAGTCCCGGTACCATGTCTCGGACAAGATCGGCTATGGTACAGACCGGCGTTGCAACAAACACCACATCGGCATCGGTAACTCCGCTGCACAGATCCTCGGCAATATCATCAACAATGCCCCGTGACCGGGCCACAAGCAGATTGTCCCGGTTGGCATCAATGCCGACCACACTGCCAACCACACCGGCCTGGCGCAGTGCCATGGCGAAGGAACCGCCGATCAGACCGACTCCGACAACGGCCAAACGATCAATAATCACGGCTGCCATCCCCCTACATCGACCGGGGAAAGGAGCCGAGGATTTTCAGGAACTGACAGCAAACTTTCAGTTCATCCAGGGCGGCAATAACCTCGGGATCGGAGGCATGACCAAACAGGTCAAGGAAGAAAATATACTCCCATGCTTTGCTCTTATAGGGGCGCGACTCGATTTTTGTCAGGTTGATTCCCCGTTTGGCAAAGGGTTCCAACATGCGACAGAGAATACCCGGTTCATCCTTGACGGAAAAGAGTACGGAGGTTTTATCGTTGCCGGAACGCTCGCACCCCTTACGTGAAATAACCAGAAAGCGGGTAAAGTTGTTGACCTGATCTTCAATGCGACTCCTGACCACCTTGAGATCGTAGAGGGAGGCGGCCAGCTCACTGGAGATTGCCGCTGCGGTATAGTCATCGCTGACAATCTGGGCAGCCACGGCTGTTGAGGCCACATCGACCACCGGAACGCCGGGAAGATTACTGTCAAGCCACTGGCGACACTGGGCGATGGGCTGGGAATGTGAATAGACTTTTTTAATATCTTCCAACCTGCCGGTACGTGACAGCAGGTCATGGTGCACTTCAAGCATGATTTCTGCGGTTATTTGCAGCTTGCTCTCCACGAACATATCTAACGTATGGGAGATAACCCCTTCCGTTGAATTTTCAACCGGAACCACACCGTAGAGTGCCCTCCCCTTTTCCACCTCTTCAAAAACCGCCGGAATGGATTTTTGGGGCACCAACTCGGCCGACAGGCCAAATTGCTGCATGGTTGCCAGGTGGCTAAAGGTCGCTTTCGGGCCGAGGAATGCCACTTTCATGGGAGATTCCAGAGCCAGGCATGCAGAAATAATTTCTCTAAAAACCGATTTTAAGGCATCGTTGGGAAAGGGCCCCGGATTCCCCTGCAAGAGCCGCTCATAAATCTGCCGTTCGCGGCCAGGAACATGAAAATCAAGGTTTTTTCCAGACTTAAGACGACCGACTTCAAGCACTACTTTGGATCGTTCATTGAGAAGATCAAGCAGGGCATCGTCTATGGAGTCGATCCGCGTCCGGAGTTCCGGAATGGTAATTTCAGTATTCTGCACAGGGAAACCGCCTGAAAGGAATTACGCTACAGTAAAGTCATTCAATTTAAAACATGGACGCACAAAATGCAACGGCTTTTAGACGTCGCCATCCGCCACCCCAAAGCGGAATTGCTCCCGCCATCGGTCGAACTGCTCAACCTTCTCCACTCCAAAGGGAATCAGCTTACTCCGCACCAGTGCCATACTCTTCCGCTCGGTCAGGTGTCCCGGTTTTTTTGAGTAGAACAGATCGGCAAAACAGATGATCTGCTCCGGCAGAGATACAGGCAGCATATCCCGCAGGGGAAGCGGCAAATTCTGCCTGACAATATCTTCCCTGGTCAGTCCCACCCCGGTGTGCCGTTCGGAAACCAGCCCATGGTCAGGTAACCCTTCCCGCTCCAGAATTTCCCTGCCAAGCACACCATGCTGAATGTAAGGGTATGTCCCCATAAGACCAAGACCGGGCGCATGTACCTGGGAAACACCGATATCATGAAGCAGGGCGGCCTCTTCGATAAAAACTCGCTCAAGGGGTGACAGAGAGAGGTTATTGGCAATTTCAAGGGCAAGATCGGCCACACAGCGACTGTGGGTCACCACTATTTCCAGCGGTTGTGCGGCAAAATACCGGCATAACAACCCAACGGTGTCTCTCATTCAGACAACTCCTTTATCCGGATAAACAGTAATATATTCAGAGGTATCCCTCCGCATCGCAGAAGAGGCATTGCCAGGTTACCGAGTATATCTCACTTCATTGCACACTCCAAGTGGAAACACCACTCGTGCCATCGCACATTGCCCCTGTCGATTTTACGATAAATCTGCTACAGTGCCTCATATTTTATCCCAAGGAGTTACCCATGCTTTTCAGAACGTTGGTTACGAGTTGTCTCATTGTGATGGTCTGTGCCGTTTCCATAGCCTGTGCCGGGGTCACCGGCCAGGAGGTTGAATACCGTACCGGCGGTACAATCCTCAAAGGATATCTTGCCCAGGATACGGCTCTGAAAGGGAAACGTCCCGCTGTTTTGGTGGTTCATGAATGGTGGGGACATAATAATTATGCCCGTTCACGGGCAAAGAAACTGGCTGAACTGGGGTATGTGGCACTGGCGGTCGATATGTTTGGGGACGGCAAAACCGCCCAGCATCCCGATGAGGCCGGAAAGTTTGCCGGTGAAGTCATGAAAAACAAGGCGGTTGGCGAGGCTCGTTTCAATGCGGCTCTGGAGTTTATCAAGAAGCAACCTGCAGTCGATCCGGCAAACATTGCCGCTATCGGTTACTGTTTCGGCGGTGGAGTCGTGTTACATATGGCTCGTCAGGGAGCCGACCTGAAAGGGGTTGCCAGCTATCACGGCAGCCTGGCAACAGATGCCCCGGCCAAAAAAGGTGCGGTAAAAGCACGCATACTGGTGTTTAATGGTGAAGCGGATAAAATGATTCCCGCCTCACAAGTAGCCGCTTTCAAGGAAGAAATGACCAAAGCCGGTGCGCAGTTCCGTTACGTCGGCTATCCGGGCGTGCTGCACAGCTTTACCAACCCGGACGCCGATGACTATGCGGTAAAATTCAAACTTCCGGTTGCCTATGATGCACAGGCCGATCGGGATTCCTGGGCCCAATCAATACTATTCTTCAAGGAAATTTTTGGCAGATAGACTTTCGAGAGTTCCCACACCACACGTAACAGGAGCTGTAATGAAACGTAAAGCAATCGCCCTCCTCTCCGGCGGGCTGGACTCCACCCTTGCGGTCAAGATGATGCTTGACTGCGGCATTGACGTGGTGGCACTTAACTTCACCTCGCCGTTCTGCACCTGCACCGGCAAAAATTCCGGCTGTAAATCAGAGGCGGTTCGGGTTGCCGAAGAGTATAACATCCCGATCAAGGTTATGCACAAAGGGATGGATTATCTGGAGATCGTCCGTAATCCGGTTCACGGCTATGGCAAAGGGGTCAATCCCTGTATTGATTGCAGAATATTCCTCTTGAAAAAGGCTAAGGAATATATGGAAGAGATCGGGGCTGATTTTGTGTTTACCGGCGAAGTACTTGGCCAACGCCCCATGAGCCAACGTCGAGATACCCTGCGGGTTATCGAGCGGGAAAGCGGACTTGAAGGGTTACTGCTGCGTCCCCTGTCGGCACGGCATTTTGAGCCGACTATTCCGGAGAAAGAAGGATGGGTAGATCGGAGTCAGCTGCTGGACATTGAGGGGCGTTCACGGGCCATACAGTTTCAGCTGGCTGAAGAGCTTGATGTGAAGAACTACCCCTGCCCAGCCGGTGGCTGTCTGTTGACCGAACTGTCATTCGTACCGAAAATCAAGGATGTCTTCGACCATTCGAAAGAACTCAATCTGCGGGATTTCCGCCTCCTGAAGACCGGCAGACATTTCCGCATCGCCCCCGCAAGCAAGGCAATCATGGGGCGCAATGAAATTGATAACAACCTGCTCGAACAGTTGCGTCAACCGGGCGAAGCTGCCCTAACCTGGCTGGATGGCAATACACCGGTGGTTGTCATCACCGGTATTCAGGATGAAGCATGCTTTACCCTGGGAGCCCGCATTCTGCTCCGCTATACGAAAGCAGAACCGGGGAGTGACTGTCGGATTGAGTTGCGTCACAATGACTCTCGGCAGGAGTTTGTCGTCTGTAATGACATGGGACCCGAAGCCGTGGAAAAGTTTTTGGTTGCATAGGGATCAGGAAACACCGAATTACCTATTGGTACGCCGTAGAGACGCAAAATTTTGCGTCTCTACAATTTATAACCATTTTAATTCATCAAGGCAGAGGCGATAACCAGGCAACAGCCGTTCCAAAAAAACAAACCACCTCCGAAATTTGTACGCCGTAGAGACGCAAAATTTTGCGTCTCCACAACCGGTCAATTCCGCAAGACACAAAATTTTGCGTCTCTACAATTTATCCCAATTTCAATTCATCAAGAGAGAGGCGATAGCCAGGTAACAGCCGTTCCAGAAAATAACGTACTTCCGGTAAATCACTGGCTGACAGCTGTTCAAAATGCTCCGCCTCGGCACGGCGGAATTCATTGTTGCCGCTTTTTCCCTCCTCAATACATTTGGCCAGGGCCGCAATTTTATCTGCGGCCTTGACCAGACGGGCATATTCCTCCTGATCCTCAAAGAAAAACAGCGGTTCATATTCCTTTGCCAGTTCGGCAGGAAGCATGGCCAGCAGCTTTCTCCGAGCCCGATCCTCCAGCTCATGGAATGACTGTTTAAAATCGGCGTTGAAATGCTTAACCGGCGTCGGCATATCACCGGTAAAGATTTCACTGGCATCATGAAAAATGCCATACATCGCGGCACGGGAGGGATCCAGACTGCCACCGTAATAGGTATTACGGATCATGACCAGGGCGTGGGCAATAATGGCTACGTCCAGACTATGTTCCTGAATATTTTCCGGCACGGTGCTGCGCATGAGGCCCCAGCGGCCGATGTAGCGCATACGGGAAAGAAAGGCGAAAAAATCATGTTGTTCCGGTTTGGCGTTCACAGTCATTCTAGACTCTCTCATAGGGCTCGAAAAGCCGTTTATATTCATCAAGGGCAAAGCGGTCAGTCATACCGGCGATGTAGTCACAGACGACCCGATGGAGTTCCCGCTGTTCCAGTCGGGAATGATATTTGGGGGGAAGCAGATTGGGATACCGGCAGTAGGTTTCAAATAAGCGGGTAATAAAGATTTCCGCCTTCACCCGCATCTTGTCCACTTTGTAGTGGCGATACAGATTGTGGAAGAGAAATTTCTTCAGTTCCAGATTTCGAGCAGTAACATCATCGGTAAAATGCACCACGACACGATTGTTACTGCGTAATGTCTCCAGAGATGTTACACAGTAACTCTCTATATTAGCCGCTGTTGTGACGCAAATATCGCTAATCAGAAGACCAATCAAGGCACTAATAGTTTGGTAAATAAGTCGCTTACGGTCAATCGTCGGATATTTACTCTGTACTCCGGCACAGGCCTCCCGCCACAGCTCAACGTGGTCAAGCTGTTCAAGGGTGATATAACCGGCCTTCAGACCATCATCGATGTCATGGTTGTTATAGGCTATTTCATCGGCATAGTTGATGATCTGACCTTCAATGGAAGAAACCGTTCCCGGCAGGAACTCTGCCATGACCTCGTTGACGGCATCATACTGGGACGAGTGTTTGATGATCCCCTCCCGCACTTCCCAGGTCAGATTCAGACCATCAAAACCGGGATACCGTTCCTCCAGTTCATCCACCACCCGAAACGACTGTAAATTATGTTCGAAGCCGCCATAATCGGCCATCAAAAGGTTTAAAACCTCTTCACCGGTGTGACCGAAGGGTGTGTGTCCCAGGTCATGGGACAACGCCAGAGCCTCCGTCAATTCTTCATTGAGATGGAGCTTGCGGGCGATGGCACGGCCGATCTGGGCAACTTCCAGGGAGTGGGTTAAACGGGTGCGGTAATAGTCCCCTTCGTGGTTGACAAACACCTGGGTTTTATATTCCAGACGCCGGAATGCGGCACAATGGATAATACGATCACGATCCCGTTCAAAGGCGGGGCGATTATCCCGCAACTCTTCAAAATGTTTACGTCCCCGGCTGGCAGCACTGCGGCAGGCGTAACCGGCAAGATCGGCGCGTTCCAGGCAATCGGTCATGGGAAAGTTCCTGTCATTTAATTCAAATTATAGTAGGGCGTTTTTTTACTGTGCCGTTTTTTCGGTGAACTTTTGACCGACGATATCCCGGCAATAGCAAAAATATCCGTCAGGTGCATCTTCCAATCTCCCCCCTGGTTTGTCAACTTGAATTCGCGGGTTATGGATTTTGCATCTGCCGGAGTTCCCTCAAGACCGATCTTGGCGTAGACCGTGGCTTCCGCCCCTTTCTCATCAAGGAGTTTAAACTGCACCATTTTTTCCCAGCAGCAGGCCGGCCGGAGCGGAGTTTCCCGCATTTTTATGACAAACTGTTCCCGGGAGACTTTCCCCCGTTTGGACAGCATGTCAAAGAGCTGTTCATAATGCCCATCCCGCCAGGCATCAAGGGTATCGGACATACTTTTTTCAAGTGGTGTCGTACGCTCCTGCGCCTGAGCAGACACCGTGAAGAGAAAGAGCAGCAGTATTACAAAGGATAACCGTACCGCGGTGTTCATAGAGCCTCCTGATTGAGTAGCAAATCATAAATATTTTATAACACAATGATATTATAGTTTAATTACTCAATCAACACAACTCAAAACAACACCACGGGGCGGCACTCCTCGAGAGTATCAGTGACAACTCGTTTGTCAGAAATTATTTTCTGTCACCACTTCATCCAAAGGAATCTTACCGATCCGGGGAAATGACTCCTGAGTACGTTTGCCAATGGTAATAATCATGCTGATGACATGATCTTCAGGAAGGTTGATTAACTTCCCTACCGCCTCAAAATCAAAGCCATCCATGGGACAAGAATGCCATCCCTGCTCCTGAGCCAGGAGCATAATTGACATGGCAATGAGACCACAGGAGCGCATGGCTTCATCACGCTGTACCTGCGGTTTATCACGATAGTAGGCATCAATGGCGGGAATCAGCATATCCTGATACATCTGCGGCGCACCCGCCCAGTAACGTGCCGGCTCTTTAGCCCAGGCATTCAGGTCAGCACAGATGACAAACAGAAGAGATGCATCGGTGATTTTATCCTGATTCCAGGCAACTTCACGAATTTTTTGCCGCAATGCGGGCTCTTTTACATTCACAATGCGCCAGTTTTGTATATTGAACGCCGTCGGTGACAGTACGGCCTTTTCCAGAAGTTCAGTGACCTGGCTATCGCTAATACTAAAAGCTGGATCAAACATTTTCTCCGCACGTCTTTCCTGTAATGCTACTGAAACATTCATGAACATCTCCTTTAAATTGTCTTTATAAATTGCCGAGCGTTACCCCGTTCCCACCCTGTTTGGGCAGGTAGAATACGCGGCAAATCATACGCCACCCACCGGGTGAACGCAAGAGACTATCCGGATAAGCCTCAAGCAGAAATTATACTAGGAGTCTGTCGGACTTAGGGAATCGTCGCGAAAATTCGGCTGGGCGAGAGCAGATTTCGACGATTTTGAAGGTCAATAGTCGTTCTATTGACCGAAAAAGCGGTGAAATATGATCCGTTCAGACGGATTTG
>CAIRBT010000130.1 GCA_903876875.1 uncultured Geobacteraceae bacterium | reverse complement strand
CCAATCATAAATGATTCAAGTCCGGTGCCGGAAACATTGGCACCACCAAACACTTTAGCAACCAGATGCTCGCGGTGGCACCCTATGGCCAGCATTCGAGCAAGCAGTTTATCCATAGCAATATTGCCATACTTGGGAGTGGCAAGCCCCTCACCGTTCCAGAGCGGGAGCATCATATGATTCATCCCCCCCATGCAGACAACCTTATCCCAAAAGCAGACCGCGACACAGGATCCTAATACCGTACTGATCATATGGGGAACCGGTTCAGCAAAAATGGTCCCGGGAAAGAGAAAATGCTTATTAACAGGATCATCCTGTGCCACTGCCGTTAAACCTCACACATATCGTCGAAGAAAAACATATTGCCGGCTTCAGAGAAGGCATCATCGTCGTCCTGGTCCAGTGCGGGGGGGATAGTGACGGTGCATGTGGTACCCTCTCCGGGGGCACTTTCAAGGAGAATCCGCCCCTCAAGGAGTTCCACAAGAGACTTGGTAATACTGAGTCCCAGACCATGCCCCAGATGGGAACGGGTAGTGCCGGTCTCCAGTTGGACAAAACGGTCAAAGATCCGCTCGTGATCTTCCGGGGCAATACCGATCCCCTGATCCTTGACAGATATCTGCAGGTTCCCCTCAGCAGATATGCAGGCGGTTACCGTCACAACGCCATCTTCATGGCTGAATTCAATCCCGTTCGCCAGAAGATTATAGATCATTATCTGAATTTTATCGAAATCGGCTCCAATAACAAGCTCCGCTTCATCTTCGGGCAGAACCAGGGCAAGGGTGATGTTTTTCTTGATCGCAAGATACTGAAACGTTTCAATCAGGTCACGCAGCAACGTGGCAACATGAAATTTACTGCTATGGGGACACACCGCCCCCGCCTCCAACTCTGCCGCAATAAAAATATTTCGCAATTGAAAATCAAGATGATTGGCTTCGGCACCGATCAGCGACGCCAGCTGAATAGCCTCTTCATTCCCCTCTGAAGCAATTATCAGCTGGCCAGCCAAACCCATGATGGCATTAAGCGGGTTATTGATTTCATTGCGAATATTAGAGAGAAAATTACTTTTGAGAGATTCAGACTGTTGCAGCTTCTCATTCATTTCCAGTAATTTTCTATTAACCAACGTAAGATCGCCAAAAGCTCTGCGACTTGCGGCAAAACGCTCGGAAAGTTCACTTATCAGAAGATCATCGGTTATATTCATAGGGTATCTCCCACGTTATACTACTAACTGCACAGCTTGAGGATTTCCGGAGCAATCAGTTGAAGCGGCATAATTTTATGCACACCGCCCTGTTTCACCGCCTCATTGGGCATACCATAGACAACACAGGTGGCCTCATCCTGGGCTATCGTAATGGCACCGGCATCAAACATCTCTTTCATACCATGGGCACCGTCATCCCCCATGCCGGTAAGGATAACTCCGACGGCATTCTTCCCCGCATAGCGGGCTGCCGAGCGAAACAGCACATCAACGGAAGGACGATGTCGCGACACCAGAGGACCATCCTTGATTTCCACATAATACCGTGCCCCACTCCGTTTCAGCAGCACATGGTGATTTCCCGGTGCGATCAGAGCCCTCCCCCGCACGATGGTATCATTATCCTGCGCCTCCTTGACGGTCACCCGGCAGGCGGCGTCCAGCCGTTTTGCAAAAGCAGCGGTGAAATTTTCCGGCATATGCTGAACAATGACAATACCGGGTGTATCTGCCGGTAACATTTCCAAGAACACTTTCAGAGCCTCGGTTCCACCGGTTGAAGCACCGACCACCACCACCTTTTCGGTGGTCATCAGCATCGCCTTGGAATTGGGTTTATCCATGATAACATCGGCTGAATATTTGGGAGAAACCTCCTTGCGAGGCACGTAGGTACGCAGGGCACCAAGCCGGGCAGCCGCTGCACCTTTGACGGCATCACAAATCCGTAAGCGGGATTCCTCAATGAATTGCTTGGTACCCATACGTGGCTTGGTGATAATATCAACGGCTCCGTACTCAAGCGCTTTCAAGGCCGTCTCACTGCCACTCTCAGCCAGACTGGAACACATGACCACCGGAATAGGATGTTGTGACATCAGTTTTTGAAGAAAGGTAAGACCGTCCATGCGGGGCATTTCCACATCGAGCGTAATAACATCCGGGATAATTGTCCGCAGACGTTCTGCCGCCAGAATTGGATCGGCAGCGGTAGCCACCACTTCAATTTCCGGGTCAGCATTGAGAATATCGTGCAACGTCTGACGAACCACGGCCGAATCGTCAATTATCATAACCTTAATTTTAGTCATAAAATCCTCGAGAAGAATTATCTTCTCCGGTACACCGTTGAGGCAACCGGTACAAAATCCACATCAAGACCGCTCAAGGTTTCTGAGTGACCGATAAACAGATAGCCCCCCGGGCGCAACTGTCGGTGAAATTTCTGCATAAGCTTTTGCTGGGTCGGTTTGTCAAAATAAATAACAACATTCCGGCAAAAAATAATATCCATTTTATCGGCCAGACCAAGATCATCATCCATAAAGTTGACCCGTTGATAGCTGACAAGTGATCTGAGTTGGGGGGCAATGCGCACCAACCCTTTAGCTCGATCCTTACTCCTGAGCAGATATTTCTTTTTGAGATTAAGCGGTATGGGATCTGTTCGTTCTTCAGGATAGATGGCCGTTTTAGCGGTCTGCAGCACCTTGGTACAGATATCGGTGGCGGTAATAGCTACTTTGAAATCAGGGTTACCAACGGCATATTCTGCCAGCACCATAGCGAGAGTATAGGGCTCTTCACCGGTTGAACAACCGGCACTCCAAATCCGCAAGGGGTGTGATCCCCAGGCACCCCGACTATTCAAGATAGTCGGTAACGCAGTTTTCACCATATAATCGAAGTGTGCCGCTTCACGGAAAAAATCGGTCTTATTGGTTGTCACAACATCTATCAGGTGAATGATTTCTGATTGATGGCCAGGAGGGGAAAATACGTAGGCACTATATTCTTCAAAAGAGTAAATTCCAAGTGCTTTGAGGCGCTTTTGTAAACGCGCCTCAAGCATGGTTTTCTTGGAAGGAGGCATCTTTATGCCGACATTTTCAAAGATATAACTGCTGAATTTCTGAAACTCCTGATCACGCAAGGTAGCGGGAAGACGAGGTTTTGAACTGTTATCCTGAGGTCTGCTCACCAAACTCTTCCTTTCATGTGAGACATATGGGGAGAACTACCTTACGCAGCTACAATATCAGTCAATTCATCCGTAGAAAAAACCTTATCGATATCCAGCAGCATCACAAAATTTGCCTCCACTTTTCCCATCCCTTTGATAAAATCAGTATTTAACTTTGTGCCGATGTGGGGGGCAGGTTCGATGTTTTCCGGCTCCATCTCAACAACCTCCTGAACCGAATCGGCCAGTGCGCCAAGAATGGTGGTCTCACCATCCATATTAATTTCAACAACAATGATACAGGTATTGACCGTCTGTTCGGTGGCGCTCATGCCAAACTTGAGCCGCATATCGATAACCGGCACCACGCTCCCCCGCAGATTTATGACACCCCGCATAAAATCAGGGGTCTGGGGAACCTTTGTGATAGTGGTTATTTCGAGGATTTCTCGTACCTTACTGACATCAAGGGCAAACACCTCATCTGCCAGTTTGAAGGTCAAATACTGTAATGTTTCGGATATTCCCGTAACGCTCATAGAAGCTCCTTTTGTTGGCGTGTGGCGGTCAGCTGACGATGGTTACCCCAGCTGACCGCTCCATCCGCTCGTACCCTACGGAATCAGAATTTTTCAAATTCGCTGTCAAGATGGTCCGGGCCGGCATTATCAAGATTCAGGTTAATACCACCACTTTTCCTGGCACTATTTTTGCTGATCTTACCCTGTTTCTGGACGATTGCCTTGGGTGCCTGATAATGATTGGCAGCCAGCTGACGGGGTGCTGCCGCCCGTGGTGCCATCAATGCCCGTTGATGACCAGCATCAAGGGTAAAGAAGGCAATGGTTGATTTAAGCTGTTCTGCCTGACTAGACAGCTCTTCCGTCGTTGAGGCCATCTCCTCGGCCGCACTGGCATTCTGCTGAATAACCTGGTCAAGCTGCTGAATGGCTTTATTAATCTGCTCGGCACCGGCATCCTGCTCCTTACTGGAAGCACTGATTTCCTGCACCAGTTCGGCAGTTTTCTGAATGTCCGGCAGCATCCGGTTGAGCATTTCACCGGCCTGCTCCGCAATAGCCACACTGCTGGTGGAAAGCTGACTTATCTCACCGGCGGCGGACTGGCTCCGTTCGGCAAGCTTTCTGACCTCCGATGCAACAACCGCAAAACCCTTGCCATGCTCACCGGCACGAGCCGCCTCAATGGCTGCATTAAGTGCTAGCAGATTGGTCTGACGGGCAATCTCTTCAATAATAGAGATTTTAGTGGCAATCTCTTTCATGGCAACTACAGTTGCCGTAACCGCCTTGCCCCCTTCCTTGGCATCGGCAGCACTCTTGATGGCAATTTTTTCCGTCTGCATGGCGTTGTCCGTATTCTGGCGAATACTGGCTGCCATCTCCTCCATACTGGATGAAACCTCTTCAGCCGAAGCGGCCTGCTCAGTGGCACCCTGACTCATTTCCTGAGCTGTAGCAGACATTTCCTGGCCACCGGAGGCAACATTGTCAGCAGCCGACTGAACTTCCAGCACGACCTCTTTCAACTTGGCAACCATGTTGGCAAGTGATTCCATCAGGTCGTCATTGTCACACCGTTTCTTCAACTCAACCATCAGATTACCCTGGGATACTTTGCGGGCATTTTCCGTAATACCATTTGTCGCCTCAACCAGATTATTGAGGTTATTTTTGATGAGATTGTACTGCCCCTTGTAGACATCAGTGATTACCGGCGGCATATCACCTTTGGATATACGATCCACATAGGTGGCGGTAACCATAAGCGGATTGACGATATTGGTAACCGTGGCGTTGACACCTTTCACCAGCTGATTCCAGCCACCGACAAAGAGATCGGCATTGGCACGTTTATCAAGTTCACCATCGGCGGCACCCTGAATAAGGATATCGGTCTGGGCAAGCAGGTCGTTCATCATCTTGACCATGTTGTTCAGGTTACCCTTGATGACGTTGTACTCACCTTTATAGGTATCGGTAATGGTCGGTGGAATGACACCGGTAGACACTTTATCAACATAATCGGCGGTGACGCGGAGCGGATTGACGATGTTAACCACCGTGTCATTTATTCCGGTTACCAGCTGTTTCCACCCTCCCACAAACATGGAGGCATCGGCACGTTTATCAAGCTCACCATCGGCGGCACCCTGAATGAGGATATCGGTCTGGGCAAGCAGGTCGCTCATCATCTTAACAACGTTGTTGAGATTATTTTTGATCTCATTAAAGTCACCGTTGTAGGTATCGGTAATGAGAGGTGGGATATCACCTTTAGAAATACGATCAACATATTCGGCAGCAACGTTAAGCGGGCCGATAACTGAATCCAGGCAGTCATTAACACCCTGAACGATGGCGCGGAAGTCACCACCATGTTTGCTGGCATCAGCACGTGTAGCAAGTTTACCCTGAACGGCGGCTGTAGCGAGCATTTTGGCATCGGTAACCAGGGCATCAACGGCATCAATACAGACGTTGAGGTTGTTCTTAATCTCGTTGAAATCACCATTGTAGTTATCGGTGATTTTCGGTGGAATATCACCCTTGGAGATACGATCAACATATTCAGCAGCTACATTAAGAGGACCAATAACAGAATCAAGACAATCATTGACACCCTGAACGATGGCACGGAAATCGCCGCCATGTTTGCTGACGTCAGCACGGGTTGCCAGACGCCCCTGTACGGCAGCGGTAGCAAGCATTTTTGCATCAACGACCAGTGCAGTAACGGCATCGATGCAGACATTGAGGTTGTTTTTGATTTCATTGAAATCACCATTGTAGTTATCGGAAATCTTCGGAGGAATATCACCTTTGGAAATACGATCAACATATTCGGCAGCAACATTAAGCGGTCCGATAACCGCATCCAGACAATCATTGACACCAACCACGATTTTCTGGAAATCACCCTGATGTTTGCTTGCATCGGCACGAGTTGCCAGCCTTCCCGCAACTGCCGCCTCAGACAGCATGTTGGCATCGGTGATAAGTGCCTGAATGGAGTCAACCATCTTCTTCATGGCCATCATAACACTGTCAGTACGAAGGCCAGCGGTGCTGATTTCCATTGAGCAATCACCGGCACCAACTTTTTCCGCAATATTCGCCACTTCCGATGGGTCTCCCCCCAGTTGGCCCAGCACAATTTTAGAAATGAGGAAACCAAGAGCAATAGCAAGCAGAGCTCCTACGGCAGCCAGAATAGTCATGAGCTTGGCTGCAGCACTGGCTGTAGCGTTGTTCTCTTCGGAGGTCTGTTTGGCAAGTTTTTCTTTTTGGGTCTGGATTTTATCTAAAAGATCTTGAACAATTTTTCGTTCTGTTTCCAGTGTACCATTCCAAAGAGCTAAAGCATCGGCTCTTTTTTTCAACTGTACATAGGCAACATAATTTTTACCCAGCTCCTCATATTTCTTATAGGAAACCTGGAGTTCCTTAAAGACTTTTCTCCCATCCTCGGTAAGGATGGTTTTCTCATATTTAGCAAAGAGTTCATCCATTTCCTTATCACGCTCTGCTATACGCTTTAAAAAATCATTCTGTTTTTCAACTGAATCCGTTGTGTAAATTTCAAGAAAATTACAGCGCATCCTCTGAAATGAAGTACTCATATCACCAACCTGACTGAGCGGCATGGTCATTTTCTCATAGAGTCGGGTATCAGCTTCATCTATTGTCCTGATTTCCTTAATACCGATGACCCCCAGCACCGCTGCCACAAGGGCGACCAGAACAAATCCGGTCATAAGTTTTGCTCTCAGCTTCATGTTATAAAACCATTGCATACCTGTTACCTCCGAGAAATAAATTCGTTCATAAACTGTTACCACAACCCCATATTCTGCAAATAAACGTTAACAAAACAGCAAGACCCCTTGACACCCCCTTTTAATAGTTTTCTTTAATTACTCACCACAACTCGGATTAGAATATTTTACTTCGTCGTACCTGAGCCAACGTATTATAGAGCATTTCCTGAACACCTCCGGTTACCGGTTCATCGTGACCTGAGTACACTATCTCTATATCCAGGTGGGCCAGGCGACGTAATGATTCCACATATTCCGGTGTGAACACCCCGTCGGAGGAGCGAACCCGTAACTGGGTGTCACCGGAAAAAAGCAGCTTCTGTTTCAAATTATACAGACAGATCGAATCAGACGAGTGTCCCGGCGTATGAAGCACCTGTAACTGGTCGTCACCTGCTTTAAGAAATTGCCCGTCATACAGCAACTCATCAACATCCTTGCCGTCACACCAGGCGTACACCCGGCAGCCGTACATCTTCTTGATCTGTCCGATGCCCCCGCCATGGTCAAAGTGGTTATGGGTCAGCAGAATCTGGGACACCGGAACCTTACCGCAGCCGGTAGAAAGTTTTTCTATCTGAGCCAGCACCGCTCCATCGGTACCCGGGTCAACCAGCGTATTTACATCACCCAACTGGTTCCACTCGCCAAGAATCAGATATGAGCGGCAGGTGTAAATCTCGTGGGATTGCTCCAGTTCTCTGACTCTCATTTTTTCCGGTACAACTGGGCATCCGGAACCACCTGTTCAAACAGATGCTCAATTTCAACCGGCATTTTCTGGGTGTTCTCCATGGCCAGATAGCCACCGGGGCAGAGTGACTGATGGTACATTTTGATTACTTCAATCCGTTCGGCATACTGGAAATGGAGCAGAACGTTTTTGCAGACCACAAGTGCATAATCGGAGCCGTGCGGCTTTAGTGACAGAAGATTATGGTACTGGAAAAAAACCCGATTCCGAACCCTGTCAGTAACTTGATATAAGTCATTACCCTGTGCATCAAAATATTTCTTAAAAATATCCACCGGTATGCGCTGCAACTCTTCATATTTATAGGTTGCCAGCTTGACCACATCACCAAAGTTGTTTTCACTGTCATAGTCAGTGGCGTCAAGGTAGAGATTATTAAAGGTGGCTCCCAGACGCTCCGCAAAGAGAATGGCAAGTGTGTAAGGTTCCTGACCAAGGGCACAACCGGCATCCCACACCTTAATACGCATCCTCCCCATGGAAAGAGCAATGGTGCGTTCAACAGCATACTCAAGAACCGGTAAATCACGAAAAAAGAAGGTAAAGGCCATCGTGGCTCCTTAGAGGTGCTGTGCTTCTATAAGAACTGCTTCCCGGGAGAGAATAACCGGATCGAGAATCAGAGCCACCGTACCGTCACCAAGGATGGTGGCACCGGAAATACCCTGGACATCCTGGTAAAGCCGCCCCAGAGGCTTAATGACGGTTTGGTGTTCACCAACCACAAAGTCAACCACAAAACCGATGCGTACCCCCTGTACCGAGGCAATAACTATCTGCTCAATGTCGGGCCGATTGCCGGTAATGGCAAACTGCTCACGGAGAGATATGTAAGGCGTCAATGTACCGCGCACCACCGCCATGTTGCGGCCATGGGCCGCCGCCACATCACTCCGTGACAGCTCAATACACTCTTCAATCATGGCCAGAGGGAGCACAAAGTGGTCGGATCCGATTTTCACCAGCAGGCTTTCGATGATAGCCAGTGTTAACGGGATCTTGAGGGTAATAGTCGTCCCCTTCCCCCGCACACTTTCCACATTGATGGTGCCCCGCAAGCCATCAATGCCCCGCTTAACCACATCCATTCCCACACCACGACCAGACACACTGGTGACTTTGCTGGCGGTGGAAAAACCGGGGGAGAAGATCTGGGCAAATATTTCCCGATCTGTCAGTTCCGCAGTGGCTGCTATCAGGCCGCGCTCCACCGCCTTGTCACGAATGGCATCGCGGTCAAGACCACCACCATCGTCACGTATGGTAACAAGTACCGAGTCACCCGAATGCTCTGCACCGAGGAAAACCGTACCGGTAGAGGTTTTCCCTGCGGCATTGCGAGCTGCCGGGGTCTCAATACCATGATCGATGCTGTTACGAATGATATGAACCAATGGGTCGTTGAGCTTTTCAATAACCGTCTTATCAAGCTCGGTCTCGGCACCGAAGGTTTCCATGACAACATCCTTACCCAACTCACCGGAGAGATCACGCACCAGACGTTTGAACTTACTGAAGGTACTGCCGATGGGGAGCATACGAATATTGAGTGCCGTATCGCGAAGCTCATTGGTGAGCCGTTCCACCTCTTCCGAGATGGCAATAAAGACCGGATCACCCCCTGCCATGGATACCTGGGTCAGGTGGGCCTGTACCGTAACCATTTCACCTACCAGGTTGATCAACTGATCAAGCCGCTCGGCCGGAACACGAATACTGGCGGCCGACTCCTGTTGGGGTGCTTCGCTCCGTTCTCGTCGAACATTCTTGACATGCTGCTGTTCCACCAGTGCCGACTGAACTTTTTCCGGAGAGACCACCCCCTGTTCCACCAGTAACTCGCCAAAGCGTTTCTGCAATTGCAGTACTTTCTGCATCTCAACCGGAGAGAGATCACCCCGTTCTACCAGAATATCACCGAGTTTTTTATACCCGTCATGACGGTCAATCAGGCCACTACTATCAATCAGATCTATCTTGAGTTCACAATCGTCTTCCACAAAAATGAACACATCCTTGATGGCATCTTCACCACGAGATGTGGTCAGTATGATGTCCCAATAGAGGTAACATTGTTCACTGACAATCTGCCCCAAAAGAGGTACTTCATCTATCTGTGCCACCACATGAGCGATCCCCAGATCACGCAGTTCATTAATTAATGATATGGGATTGGTACCGCACATGAGAATGTTCGGATCTGGGTGAAAACGGATGCGCCAGGTTTTTTCCTCTACCAGATCCTCACCGGAGAGCCGAGGTAACTGAGGGGAAGGCGCAGCTGCAGAACTTCCGGGTGAAGGCTTGAGAGCAGGAACCAACTGACGAAGACCGGCGATAATTTCATCACCTTCAGTACGGTCTACGGCTTCATCCGCCGGCAGACTCAGAAGGTAGCAGATGTGATCCCGTGACTGAAGCGTCAGGTCGAGCAGACGCTTGGTGACCGTCATCTTACCATTGCGTACCAGATCGAAAACAGTCTCCACCTCATGGGTGAAGAGGGCTATTTCATCAAAACCAAACATTGCCCCGGACCCTTTGATGGTATGCATGGCACGGAAGACCCGATTGATAAGCTCCATATCATCGGGAGTCTCTTCCAGCTCAAGAAGTGAGGCCTCCAACTCAACCAGCAGTTCACCGGCCTCATCCCGGTAGGTAATAATTGTTTGCTCCATCATGGCTCTAACCTCAGCGTACCCAGAGTACTTCTGGATACGAACACCCCGTAGTGACTACCCCAGAATTTTTTTAACGACGGCTATCAA
Organism: uncultured Geobacteraceae bacterium; assembly: GCA_903876875.1. GTDB lineage: Bacteria > Desulfobacterota > Desulfuromonadia > Geobacterales > Pseudopelobacteraceae > JACRCG01. The sequence goes on along the minus strand of CAIRBT010000130.1, from coordinate 69,519 downwards.
CTGTTCCGGCTTGAAAGGTTTGACAATCCAACCGGTGGCACCAGCCGCTTTACCTTCACTCTTTTTGCCATCATTCGACTCGGTGGTAAGCATGATAATCGGCACAAATTTATTCAATGCACTGCTGCGCACCCCCTTAATCAGTCCGATACCGTCAAGATGTGGCATATTCAAGTCGGTGAGTAACATATCAACTTTCTTGCTGCTCAACTTGGTGAGTGCATCTTTACCATCAACCGCCTCAATAACCTCATAGCCATTCTGTTTCAGGGTAAATGCCACCATCTGCCGTACACTGGCCGAGTCGTCAGCCGTCATGATCAGTTTTGCCATTATTCGGTACCTCCAAACCAGATACAGGTTGAATTATTATTATGTTTACACGGTGCATTGCGCTGAATGCCGCTTCTTTCTACCATACCTACCAATGCAGACGGGAGCAGCCCCCGAAAGGAAAAGACCGAACCCTCCCGACTGGCAGTTTTACAGGCTGCACAGATAAGCTGCACGCCGGTTATGTCAATTTCCAATTCAGGAGCAAATTCAAGATACACCTCTTTGGCAGCCCCCAGTGATTCGGTAAGTATTTGAGCAAACTCACCAACGACTTCAATGGTCAGACGATCACCGGTGGCTATGATAATGGCACCATTTTTATCGACCACGCTGTTGAAAGACATCTGCGACTCCTTCTAAAATAAATCTACATTATCACCAAATTCTGATTCATCCACTGCCGCAGTAACTGTCTGCCTCACGACAACCGGACTCTGTCCATTCCGTTTACGGGCTATGGATTCATGGATATGGCGTTCACTTTCCATGGTGTAACGTTGCTCCATAAAACGGAGATTTTCCTTAAATTCCGTACTGGCGGGAACAATGCTGCGAGCCTGAGAGACAATTTGCGCAAGGTCGTCCAGTACCCCCTCGGCCATGGTTCGGGTTCGTGAGTGGACATCAATCCCGGCTATCAGCTGCTCAACATCACCGGTAACGGTGGCAATTTCTTGCCCCAAACCGGTGAGAATTGATGAAATTGCACCATTCATAGTCGCTAATTCCCGCAATACGGTAGCCACATCCCCCTGTAAGACCATGACCCGATTACTGAGATGATGGTCCTCATCGGCACTGCTACAGGTCATATGTTCCGTGGCGGTATAAATATTTTTTAAAGTTCCCGCGACCGAACTGGTCTGACGCACCGCTTCGTCAGAGAGCCGCTTGATCGCCTCGGCAAGCACCCCCAGAGCGGCTCCTTCGGTTCCGGTATGTGCCGCCTTGATCTGGGCATTAAGGGCAATGAGATCAATTTCAGTACCAATCATTTCAATATCGGTGACAAAAGAGGCTATTTCACCGATGGTACCAGCAACTCTCCCCATGGTATCGGACATATTGCGGTCGGCCCAGGCACAGGAGGTCAGAGCAGAGGTAATAGAAGTCATCCCCTCGCTCATGACATCGACAAAGGAGCCACCTGATGAATCGGAGGCACCGGTAACCAGATGAACCTCGTGCCCCATGGCCTGTTGTTTCTGATCGATATCCTGTAAATTGCCGATTATCGTGGTAACGGCCGTATATAATTCGGTCGAAGAAAAACGGAGTTGCGCCTCCTGTAATTCACACACATCCCCGGACTCCACGGTTACGGCACGCCCCTTCTCCTCACTAACAGTGGCAATATCAATGTTTTTAAGAGTACCGTGCAACTGCTCCAGTGCTTCGATAATATGTTCAACCTGCTGACGGGTCATGTCGTGCATCTGCATGGAGGCAACCATTTCGCTGATATCACCAGCTACTTCAGATGAAATAGTCGCCACCGTTTCACCAAAGCGGTTACACCGTTCATTAACCGTTAACAGTTCCTGCAAACTGGAAGCGGTACTCGCCAATGACGCAGTAACGGTGGCATCCTGTGTCGCTTCAGAGGAGTGAACCCCCACAAGATTTTCACCGATCATATTTGAAAGGCGAAGGCGATGGGCCAAAATCGCCGCTGATTTTTCATTAACCTGATGTGACAACTTCTCTACATCCATGGCCAGATTAACAAAACCGCTGCCAAGTTCGCCCAGGCGGGCACTCTCAATTTTTGTTGAGATACTCAACATCCTGAGGGATTTGTTAATTTTCTGGAACCCTTCCATCGGTGCCGATAGATTCTCAAGCAACTGCTGTACCTCTTCCAGAATACGGCAGCTATCGTTACTGCGTACACGAGCCTCAGAAAGATAAGCCTGCATATCGGCCATCATCCGCTGCAGTCGATCCGTCAGGGATTGAACAGTCATCCCGGACACCACTTCGACCAACTGACCGGACATTCCCGACACGTCAGTTGAGCGATGGTACAGTAATTGAATGCGGGAGCCAATATGCAGAAACTCATCTTCAGTGGTACCTGCCATGAGTTTCAAGGTGGCAATTGCCGGTAACAGCACCTCGGGCCAACTCCGTAATGCAGTTAATTCTATGCCCCCCGAAAGAGATGTGTCGCGGTATGTGGGGTATAATGTCATTGAGGACTTCCCTTACTGAATCAGTTTGAGTGCCCGCATTTCCTTAAGTAGCTTGGATCTGCTCAGGGGTTTAACGATAAAGGCATCCGCTTCACATTTATTAAAAGAGGTGATCACGGTATGGGGGTCATCAAGGGCGGTCGTCATAATCACTTTAACCATCAGATGGGGTGGAATCTCCATTTCTCGCTCAATAGCCCTGATACTGCGTAACGACTCCATGCCATCAACAATCGGCATCATGATATCCATAAAAATAACGTCGTACGGGCGTTTTGACTCGTGGGCGAGAACGAAGGAATCAATCGCTTCCTGACCATTTACGGCAATATCACAGTCCCCCTGCGATGCAAGCAGCTCCTTGAGTATGCGACGGGACATCAGGTGATCTTCGGCAATCAGGTATTTCACGGTTCATTCTCCTTAGAAGCTTATTTCAAGGTGTACTGATTTTGATGACAACAATAAAACGGCTGCCACCGGAGGGAACATGCTCCGCCCAAATCTGACCATTGAGTAATGCGGCATTCTGGCGAGCAATAGACAACCCCAGGCCAACCCCCTCATAGGAGCGGGATAGAGAACTGTCTCCCTGTACAAATGGTTCAAAGATCTGCTCCAACATACCTTCAGGAATGCCGATACCACTGTCGGTGATGGCACAGTTGAGTAGGTCACCACCATCGGTTTGATGGTGTGACAACTCACACTGCACCGCACCATGGTGAGTAAACTTGAGTGCATTACCAAGCAAAATGGTAAATAAGCGACTAAACTTTTCATGATCAGTCCATATTTTTCGCGGTACATCATCGCCAGCTCTAAAGTCCAGCGTTACCCCTTTTCGGGTAAACTGCGAGTGCATCCCTTCAACAAGGGAGTGCAACAGTGAGCGGGGGTCAATAAGATCATGATTACAATTCCCTTCACCGGCACTGCTCTGAGTGGCAAAGGAAAGCATCTGGTTAATGAGTGCAATCATGCTTTCAGCCGATTCACGGGCCATGGCCAGGTATTCAGCGGCCATACCGGTCACCCCTTCATCGGCAATAAGTTCCAAAGCACCGAGAACACCATTCATTGGTGTACGCATTTCGTGGGAAACAGTCGACATGAAGGTACTCTTTGCCGTGGCGGCCTGCTGAAGTGCGGCCCGCGCGTAGTCCAGCTCAGACATTGATTCTTTAAGCTCACTGGTACGCCGTAACACGGTTTCTTCCAGTTCAATACGATAATTTTTCTCAATCCTTTGCAATTTCGAGTAATTAACCGCACGAAGAATAATTTTGCGCATCAGTTCAAAATCAAAAGGTTTGCAGATAAAATCAAAGGCACCATTCTTAATAGCGTTCGCCGCCATTTGCAATTGGGCATGGCCGGTCATCAAGATAACCGGAATGTCCGGCCAAAGTTCATGAACCCGTGCTAAAAACGCAATGCCATCCTCACCCGGCATCATCACATCGCTCAGGATGGCGTCGAAATGCTCAAGCACCAGCATATTGCAGGCTTCTGCCACACTTTCTGCTGTTGCAACATTAAAATTACTCTTTTTAAGGCAGAGCGAAATCATATGACGGATTTCAGGTTCATCATCGACAACAAGAACATGGGGTATTGACTGGTCTGTAATAATTCCACACTCACTCATCACAGAGTTCCTTATGTATTTGATTTGATTTCACCGTACCCTGAACACGGCGAGCATCCGACAGAGACACTGATTTCTGAAAGGTCACGTGAGCCAACTGATTGGTCAGGAGAGCCGCATGTTCAGCGGAGGCATTAATAAGAGCAATACACTGTAAAAGTTCAGCATTTTCCGGATCATCTTTTTTAATTAACGTACAGGCACCCATGACGGTAGTCAGAATATTATTAAAATCCGCAGCCATATCAACGGCCAGTGCAACCATTGAGGAATGAAAATGTGGGGATTCCGTAGGATGATGCCGGTATTTTTTGTCTCTGTTTTTCATAATGATCAACAAATATCCTTCACGGGAGCGTATGAAGCACCTCATTCTATACATCTTCCATGCCAATCCCCCACAGAAGAGGTTGCCGTGCCGGTGCCTTATATTTATTAGTGGTTTATAAATTTATTACGACGTATTAATTATTATGTGGAAATATGAAATGTAACATTTGTTGTTTCTAAACATGTCACATGTGACACACAGCGTGTAACATGTGACACTATTTAGTTTCTAACTGACGATAGAGGGTCATGCGACTGATACCAAGCATTTTTGCAGCCCGTGCCTTATTCCCCCCCGCAGCCGCCAGAGCTTCTTCAATTGTAAGTTTAGTGGTATCCGCAGCAGTAACAACGGAATCGGAAACCGCCAGCACTGGTACCGTTTCCCGGAGGTCCTGAGGAAGGTCTTCAATGGAAAGAATAGAAGATTTACTGAGAATACAGGCATGTTCAATGGCGTGCTCAAGCTCACGAATATTGCCTGGCCATTCATAGTGCGTGAAAAGTGCCATTACGTCATGGGAAACGGCCGTAACCTCTTTGGAAAAAAGGTTATTGAATTTTACCAGAAAATGGGCAACCAGTAATTCAAGATCGTCGCGGCGACTCCTCAGCGGCGGCAGATCGAGACGCACCACATTGAGCCGGTAATAGAGATCCTGTCGAAAAAGTCCCTGAGCCACCCGCTCGGCCAGATTCTGGTTTGAGGCAGCAATAATACGCACATTTACTTTAATGGAATGGGATTCCCCGACCCGCTCAAATTCACTTTCCTGCAAAACCCGTAACAGCCGCATCTGGATGGCAGGGGAAATATCACCAATTTCATCGAGAAAGAGCGTACCGCCGTGGGCTTTTTGGAAGCGACCGACTTTATCGGCAATGGCACCGGTGAACGCTCCCCGTACATGGCCAAACAGCTCGCTTTCCAGCAGATGTTCCGAAAGAGCCGAACAGTTTACCTTGACAAACGGCCCCTTTGAGCGACTGCCGCTTTCATGGAGCGCAGCAGCTACTAACTCTTTTCCGGTACCGCTCTCTCCAAAAATCAGCACCGTTGTTGGCAGGTTGGCAAGAGATTCAATCATTGAGTAGACCCGCTGCATCACAGCTGAAGCCCCCACAATGGCATGGAATTGTCCCCGGAGATGCTGGGTGCGCTCCAGTTCCACCAGAGCCGTTTCATCACGAATAACCGCCACGGCACCGCTGATATCGCCATCGTTTTCAACAACCGGTGTTGCTGTCACCGTCACTACCCTGGTTTTTCCCACAGATGGTCGGCACTCAATCCTCTTCAACTCACGAGAGCTTTTTCCTTCCAAGACTTCCAACAACAGAGAAGTACATTCTCCACCACAACCAAGCTTGATAGCCGCCGCTTTGGTTCCCAATAGATCTGACCGATAGCCGCATATCCTCTCAGCCGTGCTGTTAAACTGGACAAGACAACCGTTCTGGTCAACCATGAGAATACTGTCGGAAACCGTACGAAAAATAGCATCGAGATTGGCCCGGTTGCGTTCCCGCTCGTCATTGAAATACTTGCTACTCAAGGCGTGGCGGGTTACGGCAATCAACGTTTCATAGCGAACCGGCTTGGTGATGTAATCGAAGGCACCAAGCCTTACCGCTTCAACGGCAGATTCCAGCTTGGGGGCACCGGTAAACATAACCACCTGAACATCACTATCCAAGGCCTTAATCTCCCGCAACAAGTCAAGGCCATTCTCACCGGCAAGAGTAATATCAAGAAAAGCAAGGTCAAAACGATTATTTCCGAGCAGCCTCCTGGCTTCCCCCACATCTGCGGCAGACTCGACAAGATACCCCTCTTTTCGTAATAAGGTACCAAAGGTAAAACGGATTCCTTCTTCATCATCAACGAGCAGAATCCGACTTTGAGGTTGCTGCTGGGACACGGTTGATACCTCTTTTCTGATGGAAAAACAGCCTATAACGTTCAATGTGAGAATTATAATACAAAAACAACCGTCGCACCACCAGAATAAACGATAAAAAAACGGTTACAATATTGACCTCAACAGCAGAGTAAGGTACTTTATGAAATTATTTCGGCTCTGCGAAAGGAATTAACCACCCCATGCCACGACCATCCTGGGATCAATATTTCATGGACATCACCCACCTGGTGGCGACCCGTTCATCATGTATGCGCCGCCAAGTAGGTGCCTTACTGGTGAAAGATCGTAATATTCTCGCCACCGGCTATAACGGTGTGCCGTCGGGCATCACCCATTGCGAGGCGACCGGCTGTCTGCGTGCCAAGCTTGGTGTCCCTTCCGGAGAACGCCATGAACTCTGTCGTGGACTCCACGCCGAGCAGAACGCCATAATTCAGGCCGCCAAACATGGTACCACCATTAATGGTGCCACACTCTACTGCACCACCATGCCCTGTATCATCTGTACCAAGATGATTATTAATGCCGGTATCAAAACCGTGATTTATGGAGAGGGGTACACCGACGAACTGGCACGGGAAATGATTGCCGAAGCGGCCATTGAAGTTATTCAGTTTTCCCCGCCCCCGGCGGAGCAAACCCTATGAAATGTCCCTTCTGCGGCAATCCTGACAGCAAGGTAATCGACTCACGCCCCGACAAGGGGGGGACGGCGATTCGTCGTCGCCGGGAGTGCGAAGAGTGTGCGAAACGCTTCACGACTCACGAACGGATTGAGGAAATGCTCCCCCAGGTCTGTAAAAAAGATGGGCGCCGGGAACCGTTCGACCGCATGAAAATCATATCCGGAATCAAGAAAGCCTGTGAAAAGCGTCCCATTCCGGTGGAAGCCATCGAGCATATGGTGGACAAGCTGGAAACCGGCTTACAGGAATCAACCGATAAGGAAATAACCACCACCGCCATTGGTGAGTGGCTTATGAAAGAGCTGCATGGCATGGATGAAGTGGCCTATGTACGGTTTGCCTCGGTGTATCGCTCGTTCCGTGACATCGGTGAGTTCATGCAGGAACTGCAGGATCTGCTGAAGAGATAACGATAATGACGCAAGATGAACTCTACATGAAGCGTGCCCTCACGTTGGCTCGACGGGGTGTCGGTACGACCTATCCGAATCCGGCGGTCGGCTGTGTCATCGTCAAAGAGGGTGTGATTATAGGTGAAGGGTGGCATAAACGGGCCGGTGGACACCACGCCGAGGTACACGCTCTCGCCATGGCCGGCAGTAACGCTGCCGGTGCCGATGTCTATGTTACCCTGGAACCGTGCAGCCATACCGGGCGGACTCCTCCCTGCTGTGACGCATTACTTCGAGCCGGGGTTGCACGGGTGTTTATTGGCAGCGGTGATCCAAACCCACGGGTGAACGGTAACGGTATTCATGCCTTGCAACAGGCCGGTATTACAACCGTCGTCGGTCTTCTCGAAGAGAAATGCCAGGAGTTGAATCGGGCTTTTATGAAGTTTATGGCCACCGGTCGCCCCCACACCATCATGAAATGTGCTATGTCTCTGGACGGAAAAATTGCCTCAGCTACGGGGGACTCCCGCTGGATCAGCTGCGAAGCGTCCCGTACTCTGGTGCATCGGCTGCGTGCCACCTGTAAGGCCATTATGGTGGGTGTGGGCACCGTGATTGCCGATGACCCCCGTCTGACAGTGCGCCATGTGACCGGCAATGATCCATTGCGGATTGTGGTGGATAGCCACCTCCGTACCCCCGAACATGCCGCCCTGCTGTCGGCCGACCTGGCTCCTGGCACCCTGATAGCAACGACAGAATCGGCACCGGAGCATCAAGCCCGCTTTCTTGCCCGGGGAATGGAACTCGTGGTCTGCAAGAGCTGTGACGGAAAAGTTGATCTTGGTGATCTGTGGGATAAGCTCGGCACTCGCGGCATCCAATCTCTGCTCCTTGAGGGGGGCAGTCGTCTGGCAGGTGAAGCACTCAAGCGGGGGCTGATTAATGAATGTGTCTTTTTCTACGCCCCAAAAGTTGTCGGTGCCGATGGTATTTCGCCGTTCGGCATCAGCGGCAGTACCACAATGGCCGAGGCCATACCATTTTCTACCCTGAAATCACGCCGTGTCGGTACCGATATCATGGTCACCGCATATCCGGAGAACAGATGTTTACAGGATTAATTGAAGACACCGGCAGGGTTACAGCCTTACTCCACCGTGGAGAGGCCGCACTGCTCACCGTTGACACGGCACTGCCGACCGGAGACATTGCCCTTGGCGATTCTGTCGCCGTCAATGGTGCCTGTTTAACCGTCACCGCCCGCAGTAGCCGCTCTTTAACCTTTGATGTCTCTCCGGAGAGCTTGACCCGTACCACCATCGGTACCATGGGAACTGGCACATCGGTTAATCTGGAGCGGGCACTCAGGCTGGGTGATCGTTTTGGCGGGCATATAGTGGCGGGGCATGTGGATTGCACCGGTCGTCTTACTCGCTGTGACAGCCGCTCCGGTAACCATCAACTCCAGTTCACTATCCCCCCCGACCACTGCCGCTACCTGGTGGAAAAGGGCTCGGTAACCATCGACGGCATCAGTCTGACCGTCAATGAGGTTGCACGGGAAAGCTTTACCGTCAATATAATTCCGCACACCTATGGCAATACCACGCTAAAACAGCTGACTATCGGAGACCGGGTTAATATCGAAACCGATATTATCGGCAAGTATGTGGAACGGTTGACGGCCCCCTGGAAACCGGAGGGGGGGCTTACCATGAAGACCCTCGCTGAAAACGGATTTATCTGACACGCACACACACTGAAAGGAACGTTTATGTCCGTTGCATCCATTGCAGAAGCTATTGAAGACATTCGCCAGGGCAAAATGGTTATTCTGGTTGATGATGAAGACCGCGAAAATGAGGGGGATCTGACCCTGGCCGCCGAAGCGGCTACCCCGGAGAACATCAACTTTATGGCAAAATATGGCAGAGGACTCATCTGCCTCACCCTGACGCCGGAGAAGTGTGATGATTTGGGACTGCGTCCCATGGTTCGTGACAACACCTCCCCCTTTGAGACCGCCTTCACCGTCTCTATCGAGGCAAAACATGGCGTTACTACCGGTATCTCAGCAGCCGACCGCGCCCATACCATAGTCACGGCGGTGGCCGACGGTGCCAGTGCTGCTGACCTGGTGAGTCCGGGGCACATTTTCCCCCTGAAAGCACGGAGGGGTGGAGTGTTGGTGCGCCTGGGACAGACCGAAGGTTCGGTGGATCTGGCACGGCTTGCCGGTATGAAACCGGCCGGTGTCATCTGTGAGATTATGAATGATGACGGTACGATGGCCCGTATGCCTGAACTGAAGGTCTTCGCCAAAGAGCACAACATTAAAATCTGCACCATCGCCGATCTGGTGGCCTATCGCCTTAAAAACGAACGTCTGGTACGCACTGTTGCCGAGGCACGACTCCCCTCTTCCTTTGGTGGTGAATGGCGAGCCATCGGCTTTGAAAATGACATTGACAAACTGGAACATATTGCACTGGTAAAGGGTGATTTGCGCAACGATCAACCGGTACTGGTGCGGGTTCACTCCGAATGTCTGACCGGTGATGTCCTGGGAAGCCAGCGCTGTGACTGTGGTGCCCAGCTCCATTCGGCCATGGAACAGATTGCCGCCGAAGGGAGCGGTGTCATTCTCTATATGCGACAGGAGGGGCGCGGCATCGGCCTGGTCAATAAACTGCGAGCCTACGAACTGCAGGATCGTGGTCGGGATACGGTGGAAGCGAATATTGAACTGGGCTTCAAGGCCGATCTGCGTGACTATGGCATCGGTGCCCAGATATTATTGGCACTGGGCATCACCAAGGTACGTCTGCTGACCAATAATCCGAAAAAGCTCATCGGCCTCCAGGGGTACGGCATTGACATTGTTGAGCGTCTTTCCATTGAGTCCGAACCGACCGACACCAATCGAGATTATCTGGAAACGAAACGCGAAAAAATGGGACATCTGCTGGGAAATCTCTAAATGAAACTACTGCTCCACATCTGTTGCGGTCCCTGTGCCCTGTTTCCCCTCAAAAAGCTGCGGGAAGCGGGGCATGAGGTTACCGGCTTTTTCTATAACCACAACATTCACCCCTATCAGGAATACGCCAAACGCCGCGATGCCGCCCTTCAGATGGCGGAGCAACAACAGCTCCCCCTCGTGCTGCACGACGACTACGATCTCGAAGGATTTCTTGCCAACGTGGCTGGCGACCCCGCCACGCGCTGCAGCTACTGCTATGCTTCCCGCATGACGGCCACGGCAAAGACGGCCGCAGCGGGAGGATTTGACGCATTTACCGTCTCTCTCCTTTACAGCAGATATCAGAAGCATGAGGAAATTCGCCGCTTGGGTGAACAGATTGGCGCAGACCAGGGCGTGACCTTTTATTACGAGGATTTTCGACCAGGATGGCAGGAGGGAATCAAATTATCACGGGAGCAGGGACTGTATCGCCAGCAGTACTGTGGCTGTATCTACAGTGAAAAGGAGCGGTACGCGAAATAGCTCTACAACTAAAAAAGCCCGTGAATTTCACGGGCTTTTTTAGTTGTTGATGTCACTGTTGCTTACGCGTGGATAGCGCTTACGGGACAAGTATCAACGCATGCTCCGCAGTCGATGCAAATATCGGCGTCAATAGCACGTTTTGCACCCTGCTCGCTGATAGCATTAACCGGACAGGAATCCTCACATGCTGCACAACTAGTGCAATCATCAGTAATTGAATGGGCCACAATGTCACCTCCTTGTAAGATGTGCTTCCTTTCGGAAGCGTCTGTGATGTACCATACCGGATTTTAAATGTCCAGTAAAGAAATTGTACTCCGTTAAATCTCTCCTCATATATTTTGTTGAATTCATTTCACGATACGTGTATATATCAAAAACAGTTTTATTACAGCTAGTTATTTTAAGTCAGATGTTATTTTTTTTATTAAGATTATAACTCAATAATCACAAATATATGGGGGCACATATGATTATCATGGCACTAAACTGTGGAAGTTCTTCGGTAAAATATCAGCTTTTCGACTGGCAGAAGATGGAAGTAGTCGCAAAAGGAATGGTAGAACGGGTTATTGTGGGAGGTTCTTTTATTCAGCATGAAATTCCGGGCCGGGAAAACTATATCCATGAGCAGGACTGTGCCAATCATAAGGAAGCCATCGACCTGGTCATCAAGACGGTCACCGATCCTCACCACGGAGTATTAAAGGGGGTTGATCAGATTTCGGCAGTTGGTCACCGGGTTGTCCATGGAGGTGAGAAATTCACCTGTTCCGTACTCATCGATGAAAACGTTCTTGATGCGGTCAAGGAAGTTCAGCATCTAGCTCCCCTCCATAACCCTCCCAACATCGAAGGAATCGAAGCGGCTCAGACCTTAATGCCGAAAGTTCCCCATGTTGCCATTTTTGACACCGCCTTCCACCAGACCATGCCGGAGAAGGCCTATATCTACCCCCTCCCCTACGAGTGGTATGAACAGCATCAGGTACGTCGCTACGGCTTTCATGGCACGTCCCACCTCTACGTTTCCAAACGGGCAGCCGTTCTGCTCGGCAAGGATCCGAAAGAGACCAACATCGTCACCATGCATATCGGCAACGGTGTTTCACACTGCGCCATCAAAAACGGTATTTCCGTTGACACCACCATGGGGCTCACCCCCCTTGAAGGCGCAGTCATGGGAACCCGCTGTGGTGACATTGACCCGGCAATCCCAGCGTTCATGATGCAGAAAAACAACCTGTCGGCCAAGGAAATTGACAGTATCCTCAACAAGAAAAGTGGTGTTATGGGGATTACCGGTCGCTTTACCGACCGCCGTGATGTTATTGAACATGCCAACGCGGGGGATAAACGGTGCAAGTTATCACTGGAAATTGAAGCATATCGTCTGAAAAAATATATCGGTGCCTTTATGGCTGTGGTTGGTAAACTTGACGCGGTCGTCTTTACCGCCGGAGTTGGTGAGATGGGGGCGGCAATCCGCGAAATGGCCATTGAAGGACTCGACCATATCGGCATCATCATTGATCACGACCGTAACAAGAGTGCCATGACCAGGAAACGGGAAACCCTCATCACCACCGATGATTCACCGGTAAAAGTCTATGTCATTCCGACCGATGAAGAGTTAGTCTTTACGGAAGATGTCGTCGGCATCCTGAACGGTACCTACACCGATCACATGCATTTTGCCTATTCATTTGCCAAGGATGATTTCGTCAGGAAATAAGGAGACCGAATGGGGGCACCCCCATGGGGGTGCCTGTGCGTAGGGGCGACCCCATGTGGTCGCCCGCCTTTAAATGTGGTCGCCCCCCTTCGAATGTGGTCGCCCGCCTTTAATTTATGGTCGCCCCCCCCTAAAACCCCTTGGTAATCTCCCTCATCACCGACGTCGCATAGGAACCCCGTGGCAGAGAAAACTCCAGGGACAGGCAATTACTCTCACACTTCCATAAAAAACCCTCCAGAGGCACACGCAACGCCCTCCGTTCCCCCTCCATGCGCAAGCCCCCCGGCAGATCAAACGATGCTAAAGTTATTCCGGCAGCGGTAAGAATTTCTTCCTCCATCTGCCACACCTCTCCCGCCGGTTGCTTCATCTTACAGCCAAACATCGGCCCACTGGGGGATATTTCAAACTGCTCACACCTCCCCTGCTCAACCGCCCCCTCTTCCACCAGAAAACAGGCACCGTTACCATGCTTGTACGCCAGATCTCCGGTAATAATGCGATCAAGAGCATCTATACGCCGTGCCACTACCTCATCAAAGAGAAACGACTGTGCAGCTGAAAGATACATTTTCTTCAGACGGGGATGCAGCACGGAAAAGGCTTTTTCCGGAGCATCGGGTCGAGCAACTAACCGTTGCAAGACCTCCCGCTCTCCCCGGCAGTGGCGGGGAAACAGACGTAACGCTTCCTCAAGAGCACCGGCACCATAGGCAGCAATAGCGGCCGACCACTGTTCATCACGAACGGCAGCAGGGTCACCAATGAGTCGATCCACCGCCCCCTGCCAATCGCCACGCAACAGTGCCATGCCGATCAGATGGGAATTACCTTGGGCGCCATAGCGCTGAGAGCCGAAATAATTCGGTACCCCCCGAGTAGAAAGGATGTCCACAATGGGTTGCACCAGTTGTGCTGCAGCTGCCTCGACTCCTCTGACAACAATCCGGAAACGGTTCCCTTTGAGATGACCCAGTTTCAGCTTATTACTATGACGGGCAGCCCCAACCACTCTGACTCCGTCTAGTTCGATTTCGCGGGCCTTTTCAGGTGACAGCCACTGCACAGATATGGTCTGTCGGGTAATACCAACCGCATCTTTCATACCGGCATAGCCGATATCCCGCTCAGATATTTTGAGCTGTTTTGCGATACGATGGATGGCTTCCAGGGTCGTTATTCCCTGCTTTTCAATGGTCAGATAGCAATGTTCACCGGAACCGGAGGGGAGATATGAAGGAATTTCATCAACCCGGAAATCCTCAACGGAAGCCTTGATAACTCCGCCCATACCGGCTAATCCGCTGGTAACAGAGGGGTGTGAGGGCGTCATCATGACAGGCCACCACACTGACGCAGTGCTTCATACAGCACGATACCGGCAGAGGTAGAAAGATTAAGGCTCCGCACCTTTTCTGACGGCATCGGGATGGTAAAGCAGGTTTCAGTATTGGCTTCGAGCAATTCGACCGGCAGCCCCTTAGTCTCTTTACCAAAAACGATGTAATCACCCGGTTGAAACCCGGCATCAAGGTAGCTCCGCTTCACCTTGGTGGTCAGATAAAAAAAGCGTTCTCCCCCGGCAGCAGCCTGGAGCGTTTCCAGATCGGGCCAGGTTTTAAGGGTTACAAACTCCCAGTAATCAAGGCCTGCTCGCTTCAGATAGCGGTCATCAAGGGAAAAACCCAGTTTGCCCACGAGGTGCAACACCGTGCCGGTGGCGGCGCAGAGACGGGCAATATTGCCGGTATTGGGGGGGATTTCAGGCTCGATAAGGACGATATTGTATGGTTTCATGGTTGGGTGATTTCCGGTTTTATGGGTTTTGTGTTTTGGGTTGTCAGTTATACTATGTTTTTTTGTAATATTGTATGAATATATGTGGGGAGATGGGCTCAGGCGGAGACTTTTTGAGTTATTGTGGGGATAGATAGTATGGGCAGCTGCAAGATGACTCTAGTTTTATCTGCTCCACCCAGCGGGGGGAGGTCGGGAGGGGGGAAGATCAAATAAAAAGAGCCTCCCCCCTTGGGTCTAAAAGGAGAGAGGGCTCGGCTGAGGGGGATGCTGGACCGAAACTATTGTCCGTTTACTGGAGCAACTGTTTCTTCCCAATAAACAACGCTGCACTGGATCTATCAGCAGTTGTTGTAGCAACGGAGAGATAAATATCACTAACCTTCTGAGTTGTATACGCAATACCCGAAAGATGGCGGGAAGTATTGTCAACACAGCTCTGGTCAAGAGTGATGTCAAACAGAGCAGGGTCAGAGGCACGCGGGTGTGCGGAGCCGCTGTAGTTACAAGCATTTGTGCTACTGCCAGCCACAATGCCGGTAACGTCATTAACAGTAAGAGTCAAAATATTAGCAACTTCTGCAGTGCCATTATTATATGTCCCGTAATTCCCTATCCAGGTTCCGCCAACATCAGCCTGAACAGCGGTTTTTTCAAAACTACTGTCATACACCAGATTAGTGAAAGTTTGAGTTAATAGAGAACCGGTAAGTGATGCTTTTTGAATATAGGTTCCAGAGCCGGTAACATCAGAAGCGGCACCGGTCTGCAGCAGATACTGTTTACCAGAAGCAGAAAAGCTCAACCCGCTGCCCTCTGTCATCTGCACGCGGGCACAGCTGGTAATCGCAGAGTTCTGGTCGTTCTTGAAAACAAACCAACCATCCCCATTGGCAAGCACGATGGCCTTGGTCAAACCACCCAAATCCTCCCAATACCCCTTAAGTGGCGATGAATAGATACCACCACCGTCTCCACTGCCACATCCTCCAAGAAACAAAGCAGATGTAATCACTGCTGCAGCTAACACACGAAACTTCATAGTAAACTCCCCTTATTCAAAGAATTAATAGTATAACTGCCGCCAGAGACGGCAGTGGTGTCTGTCCGTTTACCTTAGAAAAAGAAGCCACCCGGTGTGGTTACCGGAACCGCACTGACAATAGAGAGCGGCTTGGAGCCAAGGGCACCCTGGTTACTGATAGTACCAGCGGCATGATCAGTATCAAAGGCTCCGCCATCGGCAATGGTAAAGTCAATTCTGGTTTTACCATCTACGGTTTCGATGTGAGTGGCAAGATTCTGCCAGACACCGGCACTGTTCTGCGTCCAGTAACCGTTGGCACCAAGTGAACTATCGACAAACAGACTAAACGTTTGTGAAATAACACCGGTATCAATTGTGGTCGCAATAAAAGCTAATTCACCAAGTGGCATCTGCATACCAGCCGGCAGCGTTGACGGTTTATCAAGTTGATGAATATCGGTAACAACAGCAGTGCCCGCATTGGTGGTATCGATAACACCGGCATTTGAATCGGCGACCATCGTGATGTACGAATGGTCAGCACCGGTATTGATTGTAGGGGTTGATGTCGATAACAGCGGCACCGAGAGAACTGAAAGCTGCTGACTATCAGCAACTCCGTCACCGTTACCATCACCTGTCCCTGCAGTGCCGCCACCAGCCGATGGAAGTGAAGGCACGCCGGATTCTATGGTTGTCAGAACACCGGCATTATCAGCAATCATGTGGTAGGTTGCCGATGCCGTTGCGTTCTTATCATCAGTTACCAGTATGGAAAAATGTGGATCTAGTGCATTCGTTATGGTGAATGTGGCATTCGCCAGAGCAGAATTAATAGCAGATGCCGTACCACTCAACTGGATTCCCGCCGTTAACGGGTCGCTATCGGTAATGCCACCAATAGTACCGCTGGATGCGACAAGCGAAACACTCAAGGTACCGGTTTCAGCATCAGCAATAGTGAAATCAGCAAGTGCTTCGGCCGTACCGGCGGTAAAAATCGGTGCCGTATCCGGCACACCGCTGATAGTCGGTGCGTCGTTAGTACCATTGATATGTACCGTGACGGTCTCATCGGCGTAGGCACCAAATTGATCGGTTACCCGTGCGGTATAGGTTTGATCAACCATTTGATCTGCCTTAAGAGCCTGTGTCGCCGCAAGATTATTGTTTAATGTATAATCCCAGGCACCGGTACTTGAATTAAGCGAGAAAGCTCCGTAGGTGGTTGAGGGTGTACCGTAGACACTCCAACTATAGGTAGCATTAGTATCTACGTCATTGGCTAACAAGAGACCGGATGTGTGATCGGTGCCAACCACAGCCAAACCAGCCTCTGTGACCGTGCCGACAGCCTGAGCGGCCTCGTTCGTCACGACCGGCCTGTCATTAACCCCGGTCACATTCACCGAAATAGTCCGGGTGGCCGTGGCATTATGACTGTCAGTTACCGTAGCGGTAAAAGTCTCTGTGGCAGTTGTTGCCGGTAGTGCATTGACTGCGGCTGCATTGACCACATAGCGGTAACTACCGTCACTGCTGACCGTAAGAGCACCGTAACTGCCGGTGGAACTGCCACTCCAGGTAAGGGTGTCCGGAACATCAACATCGGTAGCGGTCAGGGTACCGGTTAAATCGGCGAATGTGTCAGCAGCAGCCGTATCGGTGATCGTGTGGGTATAAGTACCGGTCGCCACCGGGGGATCATTGGCACCGGTCACATTTACCGTGATTGTACGGGTTGCAGAAGCACCGTGACTGTCAGTTACGGTAGCCGTAAAGGTATCCGTGGCACTCTGATTTGCCGGAACGGCATTAACCGCTGCAGCTGCGACGATATAACTGTAGCTGCCGTTAGAATTTACCGTAAGCGTTCCGTAACTACCGGTGCTGCTGCCGCTCCAGGTGAGTGAGTCATTGGCGTCAGGATCCGTGGCATGCAGCTGTCCGGTCAGGTTGTTATAACTATCAACAGAAGCAGTATCGACAATCGAGTGGGTGTAGGCACCAGATGCTACCGGTGTATCATTTACTCCCGTTACGTTGACTGAGATGGTGCGGGTAGCGGTGGCTCCCTGACTGTCGGTCACCGTGGCGGTAAAAGTGTCACTGACATTTTGACTCGTATTGAGAGCATTAACGGCATCGGCAGTGACCACATAACTGTAACTGCCATTGGAATTTACCGTCAAATCACCATAGGTACCGTGGCTATTGCCACTCCAGGTGAGGGTATCAGGTGCATCTACATCCGTAGCAGTTAATGTGCCAGTCAGATTACTGAAGGTATCAGCTGCAGCGGTGTCAAAAATTGCATGGGTATAGCTGCCGGATGCCACAGGGGCATCATTACCACCGGTCACATTAACCGTAAAGACCTTTGAAGTCGACAAACTCCCATCAGAGACGGTGACTGAAAATTCATCTGATACAGAAGCATTTGCGGCCAACTGCTCAATAACATCACTCTTTTTACTGTACGTATAAGCCCCGCCAGCAGTGTAAACAAGCAATGTGCCATAGGTACCGCTCTTAACAATTGTACCAGGCTCAACTCCGGCAGTGCCACCGGTAATGCCATACACCAGAGAAGCGGAACCTGACTCAACATCATTACCTGACAGAGTGCCAGAAAGGTGAAGATCTGTCGTCGTGGTCGCCAGATTGTTCTCGGCAATGCTCCCCGACAGAACGTCCACCAATGTAGGTGGGGAGTTAACCGGTATCACGGTGAGGTTGGTAACACCCGTATAGCCCACTTGATCAGTAGTATCGGTTGCCACCACACTGATATGACGGGTAACATCTCCCGGGTTGGTGGAAGAGTTGGCATACGTGATGGAGCGAAGTGCCAACTGGTAGATACTGGGGGGTAGGTTACCGGTGAGAGTAATTGTATTGGTGCCACTACCGGTAACCGTCAAGCCAAGCCCATTCAAGTTTGCGCTATAATCGTTTGAAATACTGAGAGTTTCATAGGCATTTGCCACAACACTATTATCGGCATCTCGAATGGTAACTACCACACTTTTGAGATGACTGTCTTCATCGGTAATAGTTGCATCGGCAGTAACAACTTTAGCTGGCTCCCCTCCCTCAGTATAACTGGTGGTATAGGTCACACCGGACTGTACTCCGTTGGTATCCACAACCGGTGCCCATATGTTGTGAATGGTAGATACTGCCGACACCGTGGAAGAAACACCACCCGTAATGGCACTATCGGTAATATTAATCTCGACAGTGCGGTCACCGGTGTAGGCATTGGGATTGGCGTTTTGATATGTTATTTCAGTGATAAGATTCTGATATTCTTCCAACGTTCCGATGCCGGTGATGGTAATACTTGGTGAATTGCTCCCGGATATGGTAAGCGTATCCAGGGTGCCCGCAACGGTATAAGAACCGGGCGTGCCTACAACCGGCGTGCCATCAACCAACGTCAAGGTTTCATAAATGGTACCAAAATTGTTATCAATTGCACCGTTTTTGATTTTTACCGTAGCAGTTGCAATAGTATCAGTTATACCTCCGCTTGTTTTATCAACGTCAGTGATACTAAAAGTATCTACATTAACAATGGCAACGCCCCGCCCACTGCGTACCAGGAAGTTGGTACTATAACCGGTGCTCACAACGGGTGCATCATTGAGGTCAGCTACCGTGATGGAAACAGAGTCGCTCGCCGTAGAATAGGGTGTGGAACCTCCCCTGTTGTTGACATCCACCTTGCTGCCCGCCGTACCGCTGTATTGATCCCACGCATAATAGTCAAAACTGGCGGTCTGGCCATTCTTCGTATCCGGCTCAAAGCGAACAAGATCGGTACTCTTGAGCAGCAATGCCGAACCTACCGCTACGGAACCAAAATCAGTCCACCCGGTGGAATTGACATTATACTGCCATTTGCCACCGGTAGTCGGTCCGATAACCGTAGTACCATATATTGCGACACCAAGGTTAATACTATCAATATCAGTAACCGTGGCGAGTACGCTTGCTACCGTCTGGCCTGCGTTACTGGTGTCATCTTCGGTGATACCGGTCATATTACTGCCGCTGCCGGTCATGACCGGAGCATCGTTGACTGCATTAACCGTAATATCTACCGTACCGGTTGCCGTGGAAAGAACCTTGTCTCCCCCCGTATTGCCATTGACCGTCAGATAATCACCGGCGGCAGCAGAAGTTTTATCCCACGCATAAAAGGTGATACCATTACTGACAGTTCCATTCCAGTCGGCATTCGGCACGAAACGGAGACTGTCTGTACTGTCAAGGAGCAGAGCCTTGCCACTATTGGCAGCAAAATTAATGGTCGTCCATGAACCGTTACCAAGTTTATACTGCCAGATACCATTAGTGTTATCAACCGCGGAGACAGCAATAGCCTCGGGGGCGGTACCGGTCAGATCAGGATCGGTGATACGGCCATCGGCAATGAGGCTTGCCACCGTGTTGCCCCTATTCTCTCCATTGAGAACATCCTCGGCAATATCAAAGAAGTCTGATAGAAATTGTGGGGAACCACTTCCTGCTGCACCAAGCACCGGTGCATCATTCACCGCCGTTAAGCCAATGTAGCTGTGACCGGTAACACCAACATGATCCTGAATATCAGTTGCCACTACCGTAATATCCCGCTGGGTGGTGTTCGGAGCGTCTGAGCTGTTACTATAGGTTATGGAGCGGAGTGCCAGTTGATAGAAGTTTGGTGCCAGATCGCCGGTCAGCGTAATGGTACCGGTACCGCTGCCTGACACGGTAAGCCCGTCAATGCCGTTCCAATTGGTAGTATCGCCACCGGGGATAGCCAACACTTCGCTGTCACCGTTGAGCCGGTTATAGATACTGACAACGACTTTCTTCAGATGACTGTCCTCATCGGTGATGGTGGCATCGGCTGAAACAATCTTTATGGGTGAATTCCCCTCGGTGAAGGAGGTGCTGTACGACACACCTTCTGCCACACCATTTGTGTCCACGTAGGGTGCCCAGACGTTGGTGATGGTAGTGGTGGCACTGACCGTGGCCGGATGTAATGAATCCGTTATGGCACTGTCGGTGATGGAAACTGTCACCGTACGGTCGCCCGGGTAGGCATTGGGATTGGCATTCTGATAGGTAATACTTTTAATGATAGTCTGATATTCTTCCCAGGTACCGGTACCGGCAATGGAAATGCTCGCTGAGGCACTGCCGGTGACAGTAATGGTTCCCAGGGAACCAATAACGGTAGCAGTAAGCGTATTCAATGTTTCATAGGTAGTTCCGAACAGGTTATCAATCGCACCGGCAGTAATGGCAACGGTGGCATGGTCAATGGTATCAAATTTTGTAACGTTGTCGGCACCCTGCAGGGAATCAATATCGCTGATGGTGATATCGGTATCGACAACAGGTACAGGCAGACTTCTCACCAGATATTCTGTTTTGTAACTGGCACTGTTACTGGTGGTGCCAGTTCCGGTTGCACCACTGGAATTATTTCCATCAAGATCAAGCAGCGGTGCGTCATTGACATTACCCACCATCAGGGTGGCGGTATCAGAAGTAAGCGAATAGGGGGTGCTGCCACCACGATTAGCATCATTTACATCTACATACGTTCCATGACTGGTACCGTTGGCACCATCCCACAGGTAATAGTTTAAGGTACCGATGGTACCGTTTATCGCATCGGGAATAAAGCGTACTTTATCCGTTACAGAAAGCAACAGGGAACCATTATTGTTTACAACACCAATCTCAGACCAGTTCTGACCATTATTCGTTGAATATTGCCAATGGCCGCCACCAGTGCCGTAGTAGGCAGAATCTGAACCATCAATGGTAAACAGGTTACTGTGAGTCGCTGCAAAGATAGCAATGCCCATGCCCACTGATTCCGGCACATTACCCAAGCCACCGTTGTTTTTTGTATCAACATCAGTAATACCGTCCGGAGTACCAACGGTCGTGCCACCACCAGTACGGCTTATGAGGTCGCCAACGAAGTTACCCGGATTGCTAACCGGATTCGTGGTGGCATTTTCATCGATAGTGGTCAGAGTTGGCACACCATCTACCAGTACCGGAGCATCGTTCGATGGAGTCACCGTGATATTCATGGTGGTCGGTTCAACCGACCAGTCAATACCGTCACTGACAGAGTAGGTAAAGCTTTCACTGCCACTATAATCAGTGTTCGGGGTGTAGATAAGCTTGCTGAGGTCAGCGGTCAGAATTTCCTGACTGACTGTTACCGGATCGCCATTGAGTGACAGCGTACCATTGTTGGTGAGTGATTCAATGCGGACACGTGCCAATGCGGCTCCGGTAGCTGATGAAAGGCCGGCGGAATTATCGAGGTCGGCAAAATTGAAATCGACAGTTCCGAAGCTAAGGTGCGCCGGAGCGTCTTCCGCAACGGTTTTACTACCGGTGCTGGCGGTCGGTATGTCGTTCAACTGGGCAGCCGTGCCGGTGGTAATGGTGAAGGCTTTCTGTATCGGTGTAGAGGTGCCGGAACTGGTGGCACTCACAATCATCTGGTACGTGGATTCCTGGAACTCAGGTGCAACATTAGCAGTAATTGCTCCGGTGCTGCCATTGATTGACATCCAGGCTGGTTTGGGTAGGCCATTCACCGAGACAATGGCATAGCTAATCGGATCACTTTCCGGGTCGGTTGCTCCATTCAGTGTAGTGGTATTGGTACCGCTGCTGCTCCAGCTTTTATTCCAGTCGGCAGTGGCCGGATCGGTGCTCCAACCGGCAGCGTCATCTCGGTACGTAGCATAGACATTAATAGTACCATTCGCCGTATGGTCATGTCCGTCACTAACCGAATAGGACTGGGTACCGACAAGATTTCTCCCTTTCCATGAAGGACGGTCGGCATCACTTGGCGCCACAACGGTTGAACCGGTCAGCGTGTAGGTAAGCGTGTCGCCACTATCGGGATCGGATGATCCGGTATTGGCAGTGGTTAAATAACTTGCTGACAGTGAAGCACCGGCACTAATGGATATTTCACCATTGGTACCAGCAGTCGGTGCCGAGTTGGGAGCGGCCCAGTTAGAAAGTGAATATTGATACGTTTCAGTAAGCCCAGAGGTGTATGGACCAAGAAGAGACACAGTACCAGGCCCGCTAAAGGTAAATGTAACTTCGATAAAATCACCATCCAGGGCTAAAGCATCTTCCGCAGATGGTTGAAGATTAAAGGTATGAAACTGTCCACCAGTCGCTGCACTTGTCCAGTCTTGGGTAGTTATCAGTCGTGAAGAATCGCTCTCATCAGTCCACGTTGCTCTAATCGTAACTGCACCGGTAGGCGGAAAATCAGGGTTGCCATAGCCAAGTCCAGTTTCGACATTAATTTGATAAGGGGTTCCACCGATACCTGAAGCAAAAATATCATGACTCGAAAAAGTCCATTTTCCGGCAAACGGATCCGGGCTCAATAGTTGCCCATAATCTGTTGAAGAGAGAGTAACTGCGTCTATGGGACCCGCCGACAGTTCCAAAACCCAATCGCCACCCAGTGCCGCAGACCCGGTGAGGTTGGTCGAAGCTGCCACATCTGCCCCGGTAGCCTGCGCCAGATTTGCAATAAACTGCATTCCAGTAGTACCGGCCGCCACGTTGCAGCCGTACAACAAAATATCAGCATTAGCCGACAAATGACTCCCCAACGCAGCCAACTGTGACTGGTACTGGGCAAGATCGGCATTGTCCAAAATGGTGGTTCCCAACTGTACCAAACCGCTGGCTCCATGGCCGAGAATATGGATGGCAGAAATATCACTCTGCCCGGCAACGGCATCCAGCATCTGGGTGAGGCCATCTTTTTGGCTGTCAATCAGTATGACCTGATTGTCACCGGAAAGCGATGAAACCAGACTCTGATAATCGGTAAGGGCGGAATCTACGAAGACGATTGATGTTGACATTAAGTTCCTCCAGAACATAAGTGTATGCTTTTAAACAGGTTTAAATAAATATACTACTGCAAATATAATACAAATAATTTATAATCTGATAACTAAAAAAAACTTGCAAGACATTTCTTTAAAATATTATTCATAAAATAACCCAATGCGCCGATAGAGTCACCACTAAACTTCTACGAAATAATGTTTCTTTTCTACGAATTATTGCTGCACGCGTAAAAAACTGTGTATAATTAACAACATCAAATAAGATACGCTGCGCCAAGTTGTGACGAATCATCGGTAAAAAAACACATTGGTAGAAACATACTCGACATATTGTTTCATGGCAGGTATTATGAGGCGTTGATTGAGTGTTAATTATCAATGAGTAAGGAAATATCGTGCCGAGCACCCCACCAACCTGGCAACCGCCACACCTTTCAGAAGCCCGCAGACAGCAGCTTATCGATGCAAATAGCCGTGAATATGGCCGTCTGTATGACCTTCTTGATTTTGCTTCTGACGAGGTCGTACAAGCAGCCGGGCTTGAACGGGAAGAGCTCTTGCAATGGCTCTCACGGCAGGCGCAGCTTGGCTATGCCGGTACCAAGGTTGATTGTAACGGTCTGTCACCCGGTTGCCGTCACTGCGGTGCCGGTGGCTGGTCCTGCCTCTTTATCAATGGTCACTGTAATGGTCGTTGTTTTTACTGCCCCACCCCCCAGGATGACAACGGCCCCCCGGTCACCAACGGCCTGGCCTTTACTTCACCGGCCGATTACGCCGCCTATGTGGCGACCTTTAACTTCAGCGGTGTCAGTATCAGTGGCGGTGAGCCACTCCTAACCCCTGAGCTGACGCTTGCCTATATCACTGCAGTCAGGTCACGCTGCGGCGATGACGTCCATATCTGGCTCTACACCAACGGTACCCTGCTGACTACGGAACTCTGCCTGCGTCTGCGGGATGCCGGATTAAACGAAATCCGCTTTGACATCGGTGCGGTTCGCTATAACCTGAAAAAATTACGGCTTGCCGTCGGCATACTCCCGGTGGTGACCGTGGAAATACCGGCCGTGCCGGACGATGAACAGCTGCTGCGGCTGAAACTTGTTGAAATGGCCGATGCCGGTGTCAACCATCTGAATCTGCACCAGATGCGCCTGACGCCCCATAACTTCGGCCCCCTGGTGGAGCGGGGGTATACCTTCATCCATGGGGAAAAGATCACCGTACTTGAATCCGAACTGACGGCACTACGCACGCTCCGTTTTGCCCGGGAGCGGCAGATAGCTTTGCCGATCAATTACTGTTCCTTCCCCTACAAGAGACGTTTCCAGCACGCGGCAGCCAGAAGAAGAATAGCTCTGACCGTCTGTCCAAATGGAGAGCAGGTCACCGAAGCCGGATACCTGCGCAGCCGAACGGTAACCGGTGTCTCGTACAGTGAGGCGGCCCTGCTGCAGAATCCGGGCTACCGCCACCCCTTTGAGAAGATTACTCTCGATACCGGCCGAGTACTGTACCGGGAACGCAGACCATCGGCACCCGAATTCCCCCTCACTGAGAAGGAATGGCAAGCAATCATCAATGGTGTGCCACCGGAGCGACTTGCCCGCTTTGAAACTATTGAAACGGGGCTGCTCCCGTATTTTTAAACATATCCAACCGGATAGCAAGCCATCTCGTATTGTTATTTTGCCCGGAGGGCACAGGGATAGTAGCTGGGGGAATTTTCCCCCGGACATACATGGAGAAAACAATTTATTCGCCCCGGAGGGGCATGGAGGATAGTATGGGTATTTTTTCCGGATCCGGAGATTCACGCAGTGGCGGATCGGTCGAACTTAAGAAGTTCAACAACGATTTTAAACAGTTGCTTATTGATGGTGAAATGATTGATGCCGGTTTTACGGTACTGCGAGACACCCTGCTGTTTACCAGTAAACGACTTATTTTTATCGATGTCCAGGGTATTTCTGGTCGCCAGTTAGAGTATTTATCCGTGCCCTATACCAAGATCACCAAATTTAGTGTACAAACAGGCTCGGCTTTTGACCTTAACGCAGAGTTAAAAATCTGGGTTGGCAGTGATACCATCCCCATTGAGAAAAAATTTAACAAGGATTTAGATATTTATGCCGTGCAGAAAATTCTGGCAAGTCACCTGTTAAAATAACAATAAACCATACAAGTGAGGATTATTACATGAATGAAAATTGTTTCGGTCCAACAAAATTTAACGCAGTACGTATCCCGGAGATTGCCCAACAATGGGGAACCCCCCTCTACCTGCATGACCAACAGTACATCGAAAACAGTTGCGACCAACTGCTGAATATGCCCAACCCCTTTGGCCTTCACGTCAGATACGCCATGAAGGCAAATTCTGACCGCACCGTACTGCGCGTGGTGACCGGTAAGGGACTGGATCTGGACTGTTCTTCACTGGCAGAAGCGGCACGGGCTAACAGTGCCGGCATCCCCTATACCCGCATGATGCTGACAACCCAGGAAGTTCCCACCGGTGAAGAGCGACAAGAGTTAGAAACGATGATCCGTGCCGGCCTGAAATATAATGTCTGCTCCCTGACCCAGTTCCGTTTGATTGCAGATTTTGCCAAAGAATCCGGCATCGAACTCTCCATCCGGGTACATCCGGGTGCGGCGGGAGGAGGAGAGAGTCAGACCCGTGATACCGGCAGTGAGTATTCCTGTTTCGGCGTCCACCTCAACGATGTCCCGGCAGTTAAGGAATTGGCAGATGAAATGGGCATCCGCCTGACCCAGGTGCATGTGCATATCGGTTCGGGAGGAGATCCGGAGAAATGGCGGGAAAACATTGACCGGGAACTGGGCTTTGTGCGGGATCTGTTTCCCGATGCGGTCAGAGTGAGTTTTGGTGGTGGCCTCAAGGTGGCCCGCATGTCGGGAGAAAAACAGGCGGATATCGCCGCTCTGGGTGCCTATGCGGCCCGGCGTATCGCAGAGTTCAAAGAGGCAACCGGACGGGAACTGAAGATGGAAATTGAGCCGGGTACCTTTGTCGTCGCCAATTCGGGGCACATCATTACCCGGATTATCGACAAGAAACTGACCAATGAAATGAACTTTCTCATCGTTGACGGTGGTATGGAGCTGTTAACCAGACCGCTGCTCTACGGCTCCGAACATCCGGTGACCATCATCCGTCAGGATGGCACCCTACTGTCCAGTGAATATGACCAGATTCCGGCCACCGGTACAAAACCGTATGGTATCGTCGGCAGATGCTGTGAAAGTGGCGATTCGGTGCGTCTGGATGGTGATGGAAATATCGTACCGGTACTGATCGCCGAACCGGAAATCGGTGATTATGTGGTTATCGGCGGCACCGGTGCCTATTCTGAGAGTATGTCACCGGAAAACTACAATTCACACCGGAAACCTGCCGCTATTATGAAAATGCGTACAGGTGAATTCGTACTGATCCGGAAGAAACAGACCTTACAGCAGATTATTGAAAATGAAGTTGATGTGGTGCTGTAGCTTTACCGATAGACAACTCCGCCGATGCAGGCGGTACCAAGAATAATAAGGGCCGGATTAATTTTGGTCATGGTCAGCAGCAGCAGGCTGACCATGACCAAGAGTAGCTTGTCCCACCCCATGGTCATTGACGTACCCCACCCGTTCTGTTTAACCCCAAAAACACTGTAGGCCATATCATAGGCTGTCCAGAGCAGTAAACCGACCACCACCGGACGTACCGCCTTCAACATGGACTGCACCAGTTGGCTATCCTTAATTTTAAAAAAATAGACCACCATTACCAGCATCAGCAGAGTTGTCGGCAGTACCGTACCGACGGCAGCGGCGACCGCACCCCCTACCCCGGCCATTTTGTAGCCGATATAGGCCGACACCTGTGGGGCAATAGGCCCGGGAAGTGCATTACCAACAGCAACGGCATCGGAAAATTCCAGAGGGGTTGTCCAGGCGACAGCTTCCGTACTGCCGGGGGGCACCCAGAGTGCCGCCGTGGTCTCCCGCTGCATGAGTGCCAGGGACGCCGGCCCACCCCCCCAGGAAAACAGGGATACCCGGCTGAAGAGTACAAATATTTTCCATAACAACATGGCACACCTCCCGCTTTGTTACACAAATACCCGTTTTAATTTAAAACTTGTCCCCGCTTCACTCCCCGTCGCTACTTCGGCAACGGCAACCAGGGAACCAGAGCGGGAGAGCCGCACCAAAGCCCGCTCCGACTCGGGAATCGTTCCGTCAGAGACATCTTCAGCCAATGGCGACCGACCAAAGGATACTTTTTTCAAGCCCGCTTCGGAAAGCTCTAACTGGTTTAAGTGGGACAAGACCTGCAGTGGAGAGAGACAATGCTCTGCCAAGGTACCGGAAGCTGCGGCCGCTTCAAGTTCACCAAGAGTGCAGGCAGCAGAAAGATGAAAAGGGCCACTGGCGATGCGCCGTAGCTCCTTGAGGGCGGCACCGGTGTCAAGAGCGGTACCAATGTCATCGGCAAGGGTTCGCACGTAGGTGCCACGTGAACAGTGTACCCGCAGAGTTACCAAGGGGGTGGTAAAAGCGAGGATTTCAATTGAGTGAATCTGGACGGGGCGCGGTGCCCGCTCAACTTCTACCCCCTGACGGGCTAGCTTGTAAAGCGGCTGCCCCCCCTGCTTAATGGCAGAATACATGGGGGGAATTTGCAGAATGGCACCGGTAAAGTGCTGGCAGGCCTCCTGAAGCTGCTGGAGGGTGACTTGATTACAATCAGTTTCACGGAGTATGGTACCGGTCATATCGAGGGTATCGGTTGCCACCCCCAACTGCATAACCGCTTCATAGCATTTACTCCCCTCATCGAGAAACGGAATAGCCTTTGTACCGTCATTGACCGCCACCGGCAACACTCCGGTGGCAAAGGGATCTAAAGTCCCGGTATGGCCAACCTTGCGGGTGCCGACAATGCGCCGTACCCTGCTCACCACATCGTGGGAGGTAATTCCGGTCGGTTTGTCGATGATTATGAAACCGTGAATCAAAGAGATGCTTCCACGATGCCATACACCAGAGCTTTGACCTCTGCAAGTGAACCGTCAACGGTGCAACCGGCAGCGTTGTGGTGGCCACCGCCACCGAGGGCGGCTGAAAAGGTCGCTACGTTAACCTTCCCCTTGGAACGGAAACCAACTTTAAATTTCTGTTCCGAAAGTTGCCGGAAGAAGATTGCTACCTCTACCCCACGAATGGAACGGGGATAATTAACAAACCCATCGGTCAGTTCCGCATCCCCCCCGCAGGCAGCATACATATCGAGGGTAACAGTTACGGACGCGGCCAGCCCCTCTTTAAAAACTTCCAGCGTCGGCAGACATTTTGCCAATAGTTCAAGTCGACGCTGGGGCTGATTTTCATAGAGTTTTTCAGCAACATCCCACGCATTTATACCACACTCAATCATTTCACCGGCTACAGTAAAGGCTTCCCGATTGGCATTGGAATAACGGAACGAGCCGGTATCGGTGATGACCGCCACGTAGATGCAGAGGGCAGTATTCACATCGAAAGCAAAGCCATAGGCAGCGGCGACACGATAGACGAGCAGTCCGGTGGCAGCAGCGGTGGAATCAATCAGATTAAGATCACCGAAGTTTTCACAGGTAAGGTGATGATCCAGATTTATGGTGGTGCCGACGTTGGTAAAATTACAGAATTGACTGCCTGCCCGCTTCCGCTCACCAATATCCAGCACACAGGCTACATCGTAGTGACGTTCCGGAATGTGGGAAAAAACGGTGTCAGCACCCGGTAGAAAGGAGTACAGTTCCGGCACCGGGTCCTGATAATGAACGGTTACCTCTTTCCCGATGGCACGGAGAAAAGAAGCCAGAGCAAGGGAAGAGCCGATGGCATCACCATCGGGTCCCTCATGGGTAGTAAGCAGAAATGAATTGTTGGTACGAATGACTTCAGTTATCTTCTGGATTGTTTCCGTCATGTTCAGTGTGTATCTCCTTAAGAAGAGATTCTATCCGACTGCCGTAATCAAGGGAGGTATCATATTTAAAGATAAGTTCCGGGGTATGCCTGATGGTGAGTTTTTTGCCAATATCACGGCGAATGAACCCTTTGGCACTGTTTAATCCAGCCTCAGAATCCTTCTTTGCCTTGTCATCACCAATAACGGTGAAAAAAATCTTGGCCAGACTCAAGTCATCGGTCACCTCAACACCGGTGATGGTGACAAAGCCTATGCGGGGGTCATTAAGACCCCGCGACAGGATACTGCAAATAATTTCATGTATGGTTTCAGCTACTTTATCAGAACGTTTATGCTGCATGGCGTGACCTTTGTGTTGTACGGTTTGTGGTACACTTACAGTTTACCGGCAATTTTTTCCATTTCAAATGCTTCGATAATATCAGTAATCTTGATGTCGTTATAATTTTCCAGACCGATACCGCATTCGTAGGAGGTGGCAACTTCTTTGACATCATCTTTAAAGCGACGCAGTGATGACATTTTACCTTCGTAAATAACCACATTATCACGCAGCAGCCTGACCTGGGCGTTACGCACCATTTTGCCGTCAAGGACATAACAACCGGCCACGTTACCAACCTTCGGCACGGTAAAGACATCACGAATTTCCACACGACCGAGGAATTTCTCTTTGAAGGTCGGTGATAAGAGGCCTTCCATGGCTTTTTTCACATCTTCAACCGCATCGTAGATAATGCTGTAGAGACGGATATCAACCCCTTCCCGCTCGGCATGGGCCTGGGCTTTAACTTCAGGACGCACATTAAAGCCGATGATAATGGCGTTGGAGGCGGCAGCAAGATTGACGTCAGTTTCGGTAACAGCACCAACGGCGTAATGAATAACATTCAAACGGACGGCATCGGTGGAAAGTTTTCTCAAGGAGGCACTGACCGCCTCGACGGAACCCTGTACGTCACCTTTGACCACAACATTAAGATCTTTAACTTCGCCGCTCTGGATACGTTTGTAGAGATCATCCAGAGACAGTTTGGTATGCTTGGCGAATTCAACTTCACGCTGCTTAATCTGACGCAGGGTGGCAATTTCCTTGGCCTGACGCTCATCCTTCATGGCGACAAAAATGTCACCGGCATCGGGTACACCGGACAGACCAACCAACTCGACCGGCATTGAGGGGCCAGCTTCAGAAACCTTTTCACCACGGTCATTCTGCATGGCTCTGACACGACCGGAATGGACACCAACCACACAATAATCGCCGGTTTTTACGGTGCCTTCCTGTACCAGTACGGTGGCAACCGGGCCGCGCCCTTTGTCAAGTTTACCTTCAACAATGGTACCTTTGGCAAGTTTATTGGGGTTAGCAGTCAACTCCATCAGGTCTGCCTGCAACAGGATCATCTCCAGCAGACCGTCAAGATTCAGGCGCTGTTTGGCAGAAACCTCCACCATGGTGACGTCGCCACCCCATTCAGAAGAGACCAGTCCCTGCTCAGTCAGCTCCTGTTTGACACGCTCAGGCTTGGAACCAGGCTTGTCGATTTTGTTGATAGCAACAATAATCGGTACACCGGCAGCCTTGGAGTGATTGATGGCTTCCTTGGTCTGCGGCATGACACCGTCATCGGCAGCCACCACAAGTACCACGATGTCAGTAACCTTGGCACCACGGGCACGCATGGCGGTAAACGCCTCATGACCCGGTGTATCGAGGAAGGTGATTTTGCGGCCATTTAATTCAACATCATAGGCACCGATATGCTGGGTGATACCACCGGCTTCGCCCGCAATAACGTTGGCTTCACGAATCGCATCAAGCAGAGAGGTTTTACCATGGTCAACGTGACCCATGATGGTAACAACCGGTGGTCTCTTCTCAAGTGTTTCGGGAGCATCGACCGTGGACTCAAGAATTTCGTCCAGGTCAACCGCCACGTTTTCAATTTCATACTCGTACTCGGAAGCCAGAATCGCCGCCGTATCATAATCAAGCTGATGATTGATGGTGACCATCATGCCCATTTTCATGAGCGATTTAATGAGATCATTTGCTTTGATACCAAGACGTTTGGCAAGCTCACCAACGGAAATACTCTCAGATATTTTAATGATACGCTTGATGGCCTTCGGTACGGTGATTTCTGTTTTTCTGGTTTCGGCAACCCGCTCCTTACCACCACGTTTCTTAGATCCTTTGTAGACCGGATCAAAGGCACGTTCACGTTTTTCAATGATTTCATTCTTACGTGGCAATTCCTTCTTTTTAGCAGCCGGAGCACCCTTCTTGCCGTTTTTGCCCGCATCGGCGTATCCCTGACCATCCTTTTTACCGGCACGACGGTTATCGGCACCGGGAAGAGCGGCGGGAGCAAGCTGTACCTGCTTCATCCGCGAGCGATCAAGCTCAACAGCTGGTGCGGCAGGTGCCGTGGAAACGGGACGTTTCTGCTCGTAACCACCACCGGAAGCGGGGCGACGGTTGTCGGTTGATGAAGGTGCCGGGCGACGCTGGTCACCGGCAGCCGGTGCCGGACGACGCTGCTGCGAAGGGTCCTGAGGCGGACGCGCTGACTGGGGACGGGGCACAACCGGAGACTCTTTGGTGACGACTCGGGTCGGACGGTTAGTAACGCCGGGAATCTCCATCATGCCGAGAATCCGCGCCTGGTTAGGACCGGGCTTAACCTGTTCAGGCTGTTTGACCGGCTCAGCCACCTTGGCCGGTTCAGCTGCTTTCACCGGCTCTACGGGTACAACAGGTTCAAGACGAGTAACCGGCTCGGCTACGACAGCCGCTTCAACTACTTGAGCAGGCGCCTGCGCGATTTTCTTCTCCGGTGCCTTTATCTCAACAACCGGTGGCACGGGGAGTTTGACCGGAGCGGCCTCAATAACACGACATTTTGACATTTCAACCGGTGCAGTAACAACCGGTGGCGCAACGACAACCGGCTCAACCGGTGGCTGGGGTTTAAGTTCAACCGGTGGTGCCGGAGCTGCCACTTCAACAATATGTTCAGCTTCTTCACCCTCTGCAGCGGTAACCGCCTTGGCACGACGCCGGATAATATTAGAAGCGACCCTGATTTCACTGGTACCGTTTTCTTTAACCTGGGGAGCGGTCAACCGCGCGACGAGATTCTCATCAACCTGAGAAGTGGCCGTCTTTGCGTCAACACCGAATTCCTTGAGTCTGGCAATGGCATCTCGGGGTTCAACACCCATCAATTTTGCCAAGCTACCTACACTAATTTTACCCATATCCTTTATACCTCCCCCAGGAAGTTTCTGTATCTGTCAATCGCTTTCACAAGTTGCGCAACAAAACCGCCTGAAGCAACGGCGAGCGCGCTTCTGGGTGCTTTCCCCAGAATAGCTCCGAAATCATCTTTAGTTGCGACTACCCGGCACTGAACATGCTGAGCTTCTGCAACATGGCTCAGCTTCTGCCCTATAGCCTCTGAAACATCAGTAGCAATAAGTACCAATGCCGGTTTCCGTTTACTCTTTACCGCTTCAGTCACCATGTCACCGCCACCGGTTATTACTCCGGCTTTATTGGCAAGACCTATGAGCCCGATGATCTTCCCGAATAGTTGGCGACGTATATGGTCAACCATCTCTTCCGCAGGAAGCACCACGACATCATGCTTGAAAGAGCGTTTAAACTGACGCTGCTCAATTGCCTTAGTCACGCACTGCCTGTTACAGCAGGTATAAGCACCTCTACCCGGAAGTTTGTGCTCCAGATCCGGCAGCACCTGCTGGTCAGGCGTTAAAACAAAACGCAACAACAGCCCTTTATCGTTGCCGGTTCTGCAGCCAAGGCAGCTCCGTTGCGGACTTTCACTACTACCCCGTTTGGGCATGGAGTGATTATTCTGCAACGGCAACAGCTGGTTCCTCTCCCTCATCTGTTGTGACCACCGGTTCTTCAGCCACTACAACAGCTTCATCAGCATCGGTACCATCAAAGGAGGAAAACTCCTGTGCAGCTGCTTCGGAAACCTTCGTTTCACTCTTGATATCAATACGGCAACCGGTCAAGCGAGCGGCAAGACTGACATTCTGCCCCCGTTTACCGATGGCAAGTGACAATTGATCATCGGCAACAATAATCTCCAGAGCCCGTTTCTCTTCATCAACAAAAACTTTGGAAACCTGAGCAGGTGACAGGGCGTTACAGGCAAAACGGGCAATATCTTCCGACCAGGGGATAATATCAATCTTTTCACCACGAAGTTCGGAAACCACATTCTGGACGCGGGCACCACGCATACCAACACAGGCACCAACCGGATCAACGTCACGATCATTGGAAGATACGGCAATTTTTGCCCGGCTACCGGCATCACGAACGATGGCGTTAATCTCAACGATCCCTTCGGCAATCTCAGGCACCTCAGCTTCAAAGAGCTTGGCAAGCATACTGGGATGGGTACGGGAAAGCATGATCTGTGGCCCTTTGGTGGTCATGCGGATATCGGTTATAATTGCCCGAATCCGATCGCCGGGGCGATATACTTCCCGTGGCATCTGTTCTTTTGCCGGCAGTACCGCTTCGGCACGACCAAGATCAATGAGCAGTTCCCCCTTTTCGAAGCGCCGAACCATCCCGGTAATAACTTCCCAGACTCTGTCACTGTATTCATTGTAGATCGTTTCACGTTCCGCATCACGAACTTTTTGTATAATAACCTGTTTTGCCGTCTGTGCTGCTATGCGACTGAAACCACTGGAATCAAGTTTTTCTCCCAATGAGTCGCCGATTTCTGCTTCAGGATCAATTTCATGGGCCTCATCAAGACCGATTTCCTTATAGGAATCTTCCACCTCTTCAACAACGGTCACGAATTCAAACAGCTCAACTTCGCCGGATTCGTGGTTATAATGGGCTTCAAGATCACGGGTATTACGATATTTTTTATTGGCAGCCGTTAAAACAGCCTGCTCCATCGCCTCTAAAACCACCTGCCGGTCGATGTTTTTCTCTTTTACCAGTTGATCGATTGCATGTTTGAGGTTAATGATTGTATCCACGATTGCTTCTCCTTGCTGGCATATATGGGCATTACGGATTAGAGTTCAAATTCCAGATTCGCCTTGGCAACCCGGTCAAGCGGAATCGATGCGGTCTGCCCTTCGTTCAGAGTCATCCTGACAACACCGTCCACCAGTCCATCTAATTTTCCAAGAAAAGTTTTGCGCTTGTTACCACTATCGTCCATATAGGGCTGATAGGTGCGAATCTTAACCAGACGACCGACAAAACGATCATAATCAGCCTGTTTCTTTAACGGGCGATCAAGTCCGGGTGAAGACACCTCCAGTGAATAATTACAAGCAATAATATCTTCTACGTCAAGAATAAGCGATAGCTCACGACTGAATTCGGCACAATCGTCAAGCATAACCCCGCCTTCTTTATCAATAAAAATCCGTAATACGGCATCACGCCCTACCCGACCATACTCCATATCGACAAGCTCAAGACCCAGGGAATCGAGAATCGGCCGGGCAATGCCGGTAACCTGTGTACACGTATCTTCTTTTTGCGTAGCCATACCAATCCCGTTAAACAAAAAAAAGTGAGCCTTGCGAGCTCACCTAGCGAGTGAACATAAATTGTTCTTCTACCTACCATGCCAGAGCAATTATTGCAAGAATATTTTTCCGTTAAACGGTTATTTTATGCAGACTCGCCGTACTTCGAGGATGTCGGTATGCCCCTGAAGAACTTTGATAATACCGTCCTGTTTCATGGTTGTCATACCATCTTTAACCGCCTGTGTTCGAATGACCTCCGTATCTGCCCGCTGCTTTATCAACCGCTTGAGATTCGGTGTGCATTCGAGTACCTCATGGATCCCCAACCTCCCGCGA
Source organism: uncultured Geobacteraceae bacterium (assembly GCA_903876875.1). Lineage (GTDB taxonomy): Bacteria > Desulfobacterota > Desulfuromonadia > Geobacterales > Pseudopelobacteraceae > JACRCG01. The sequence continues at coordinate 34,113 of CAIRBT010000130.1, read as the reverse complement.
TACCCGGAGTGGCCACAGCGATCACAGCCAACGGCACGATATATGGTGACATCCTGCGGGGAAAGACCGGTATCTTTGAAGTCATGCTCACCATATTCAGTAACAAGTTCATTAAATTCACTTTCAGATAATGGCACTGCCTGCTTGCACTCATGACAGAGGCGACGAGCCAGTCGTTGTGCCACCACGGTTAACAATGAATCTGAGAAACTATAGGGATCCAACCCCATCTCAAGAAGCCGTGTCACGGTTTCTGCCGCAGAATTTGTATGAAGGGTCGATAGCACCAGGTGACCGGTCAGCGATGCTTCAACGGCCGTATTAGCGGTTTCTTCGTCACGCATTTCACCCACCATGATGACATCCGGGTCAAGACGAAGAAAAGAGCGGAGAGCCATCGCAAATGTCATACCGATACGGGGATTCACCTGCACCTGACGAAGTCCGGCCTGGGTTATTTCAACCGGGTCTTCGGCAGTCCAGATTTTACGGTTTGTCTGATTAATCTGTGCAAGCCCCGAGTGGAGTGTGGTCGTCTTCCCGGAACCGGTTGGACCAACAACCAAAATCAACCCAAAGGGACTTTCCAGCGATTCACTAAATACCCGCAGGTTACGCTCGGTCAGACCAAGCTGGGTAAATCCGACCGGATCACCACTGGCAAGCAGACGAATAACAATATCCTCAAGGCCACCCACGGTCGGCATCGTCGCTATACGCAACTCAATATCAAGGGGACCGAATTTTTTGAACTCAATTTTCCCGTCCTGTGGTCTCCTCCGCTCCGCAATATCGAGTTCAGCCATAATCTTGATGCGTGACGGCAAGGCATATTTATATTTATAGGGAATGCGTTGATATACCGAACATTGGCCATCAACCCGGATTCGTACAATGACATCTCTCTTGCCCGGATATGGTTCAATATGAACATCCGAAGCCTTATTCATGAACGCATCATAAATAATTTTATTAACCAGTTTTACAATGACACTGTCTTTTTCAGTTACCTTCTTGGTCTCTTCCTCTACTTCCGGCTCTTCTCCGGACGACGTGTTACTGAGCAGGTCAACAATACTGTCAGGAACTAAATCAAGATTAACTTCCGCATCAGCAGTTGTGGTAGATTCAATATTATAGAGTTTTTTAAGACAGCTTGCGATACTAGATTCAGAGGCAATAGCCGAGATAATTTTCAGACGGATACTATCTTCCAACTCCCGAATAACCAGTGATTTGAGAGGGTAGACCATGGTCAGAGTCAGCGTATTGCCGATCTTGGAAATGGGCACAATCCGTTGCTTTTGAGCGTAGACCGAACTGATATAGTGAGAAAGTGAGGGATCAAGATTCGCCGCATTTATATTCACATACGGCATGTCATATTGAATTGCGATACATTTTGAAAGAGATTCTTCATCAACATAACTCAACTTCAGAAGCGATTTTTCAAACGTTATGCCATGTTGCTTACTCAAATCAACAGCTTTCGCAATCTTTTGAAGATCGACAATGCCTTTTTCCAGAAGAATATCGGTGAGCTTACGCCTTTTGTCCTTTTGGTCGAGGACCAGACCCAGATCACATTCATTTATAAATCCAAGCTTGCAAAGTAATTGCCCAACCGTCTGGTCAGGGAATATTTTCTGAAGTTCCAGTGCTTCATGGAGCTGTTCCTTGGTAATGAGATTTCTCTCTACCAGCAGTTCGCCTACTTTTCTGACATTCATGGTACACAACTCCTCATCTATGTATAAACGCCCGCCCTTGGCACAGGTAGCAAAGGTACGGGCGGTGGAGATACGAAATTTATTCAGACTAATATCAATGAGTTACGATATTATAACCGTTTTCACTGCAGAGGTCTCTGATAATTCGATCCATGGGACGATCGGTCAAAAAAATTCCCCCGCCGGGAAGTAAGCGGTCATCCAGCTTAAAACCGGACATCTGAAGCGAATAGCCGGCAGAGGTATCTTTCAAGAGGTCATGGAAACCGTAGCTTCCGGAGAGCTTCATCCGGGAAATAAATTTTTCCGAAACTGTCCGAAAATCATCCTCCGGTTGCAGAATAACCACATTATACCCTTTCGTTTCAAGAATTCTGAATAAGGTATAATTAATGGGATCTCCATCAAAACTCGTCACAACGTATTTTTTATCACCCCGCACAAAATACCGTTCACTGTTGACTGATAACGAGATGCCGTTACGTTCTGACGCAAACACCTCAATCTTGCGATTCGGTTCGGAAGTTACTGCAAAAGCGGAGAGAATGGCATCCACCATCTTGGACTGTTGGGTTTCGGAAATGTTGTTAATGGTTCTGGTATCATGGTGAGACAGCGGCGTGCGCGTCGCAAACGGCTCCTGAAGAGCAAAGCCTTCTTTTTTAAGAAAGTTACCGATCAGGGTCGGAAAAGCCACCTGTCCACTGTTCACCAACAACATATCCTGTGTCATAAGACTGTCGGGTTTTTTTTCAACTTTAAAATCAGCCTGAACGGTCAACTTTGGATCCACACCAAATTCCATGGTGAAGTTTTCTTCAACTGAAAAAAAACCGGCAGCCCCAAGCAGTGATGCCATGAGTTGTTTTGAACCCGCACCGGTATCAGACAGTATGCGTACCGAGGGGTCCTTCGCCTCAATCAGTGACTTCACCAGCGGGGGGATGGTGCCATTGGAGTCAAGTATAATCCGCCCTCCATCCATTCTGGTAAAAGTAGGATAGTGAGCCGTATCAAGAGAGAGGGAAAAGGCATTACTCTGGAGAGAAAGTGGCTTCAGCTCCACATTATTACGAGGAATTATCGTTTTCCAGACCGTAAGTGCCTTACCGACAAGTTCCTGATCGGTCACCGGGGGTGCCGATGATGCAAGCCTGAATGTTTGACGGGCATCACTTTCTGTGTGCGTCCCCTGCCCCTTGTCGATGGAGGCGGTTGCGGTAAGCTTCAGGGTACCGTCAGGGTGACGTTTCACCGGTGGTATGACAATCTTCTGGCCACTTTTTAAACGAGTGATATCCAGCAAATTATTTTCGTGCCGGATCTCTTCAAGAAACAGCCCCGTTTCGTTATCATCCAACCCCAGTTTTTTAACGAGCAACTGTTGTAACTTTTCGAACGTCGTGACGGTATAGACACCCCCTTTATCGGGATTAAGCGTCTCTTTTTTACGAACCGTTCGCGCTAATACCTTATTGGGCATATTTCTTTTTGAGTCACTCTCTTTTGGAGGGGCAACAGCTCGTGGATCCAGCTCAAAGCGCGGATCCATCGCGGCATGTACAACGGGGGCTTGGAGTACCGTAACCACTGCACACCACACTACCGACAGGAGTGCCAATTTCTGTAAGCGGGACATTCAAACTCCGAAATGAAGGTTGATGGGGTTAAAAAAAGGCTCACCAGCTTATAACCTAAAAAAATCCAAATGGCAATTGTTAGTATGTTAGCGTAATACAATGTATTATTTGACAGAAACTACAAAAGCCTGCACAGTGCCACGATTACTCCGGTAGACAAGAATATCACCGTTTTTTGACGTGGTACCGCATTCCACCTTAACGCCGGATTTGATACTTCGGGTCTGTATCTGGTACTGCTCGTTGCCGGTTAATTCACGGAGCACCGTTGCCAAGAGATTTTCCGGAATCACCGAACCGTTTACCGGGAGTACCTGAACCGCCTCTAACCGACCCGATGCAGTAAAGGTTCTGAATTCGGCATGGCTGTCCACATAACGCTCCCAGCCGGGATTTTTACTCCCATAGCTACTGTCACGCCCATCTACCGGTATAAACAAGGGGAGTTGATCTGGAACAGCAGCGGTAGCAGGGGGTGACTGTTTGGGGAGTGGGGACACCGGCACCGAAGTCTGAACCGGTGCTGGTATAATGTGTACTGGCTGCTGTTTGGTCGCAAACAAAGCAGTAAGGGATCCCGGAAGTGATATATTCCCACCACCAAGGGAAACCGTGTACACAACTGCAGCAGCAGCGACCGTACATACCAGCAGTGCTGCCAGACGGCGATTAGAAAAGGAGAGCTGCGGACGTGATCGTTCGACAGTAGTTTTTGCCGCGACTTCACTCTGCGTGGCACGCGGAGGGGGGGTAACGGGAGTAATACGAAACTCAGGGCGGCTGTTGGGCAGCGGTGGAACGACAGTTTCAGTGACTGCCGCAGGTAGAGTCTCTGTCACGGAGTCACCACCGGGCAACGACTCTGGTGCCGGGGGAGAAAGAGGATACTTATAAGAATCTTCCTTCAACAGTTCTGCAAGTTGATCGCTGGGTGACTGGAGCCACCCCAAACCATCGTCGGAATTGGCAGTAACTACCGAGGAAGAACTAATTTTGTCCCATTGATCTTCCAAGAGTAATTTGAGGCACTCGATGATCTGTTTCATGATACCAGCATCATCCTGACTCAAATCGACCAGATGTTCAAAAAGGCCCTGCACAAGCCGGGCAGTGCCCGCACCGTCGTGTAGAAGGATAAAACGGGGTGCTCCGCTCCCCAGTAACATCTGGATATGCCGGGCCACACTTTCACCGGTAACACCCCGAATCTGATCCTGGATACAGATAATGGCCGGTCGCTTGTCAAGAACCTCCTTCATTCCCCGATCAAAATCGGCTACCACATCAATAATAACCTTGACGAGCGGCTGAAGGTGCTCTTTAACAGTATCCACCTGGGGACTATCTGAAATAAAGAGTAAATTAAGCATCATTGCCCTTCTCTTTAACGTAATGCCAGCAAAGAACCACATTTTTGTTTTACCAGAGTAAATATCCCTCTGTCACGATAATTTTTTTATTACAAAAGAGCCTTATCGAGAATTTCAGCCTGCTGTACTGCGTGAAGGTGATGTGAACCGACGGCCGGACAGGAATTCTCCTCACGGCCTATGTAGACAATTTCTCTCTGCATCCGCCTGAAATGACGCTCTATGAAATGCCACGCCCCCATGTTTTCTGGTTCTTCCTGAACCCACAGTAATCGGCACTGTGCAGGGATAGTCTCAAGTACGGTACGCAGAGCGGAGCTATCGAGCGGGTACAGTTGCTCTATCCGGACGACTACCGTTGCCGACACAGTACGACGTTGTAGCTCGGCCTCAAGGTCATAAAAGATTTTACCGCTGCAAAAGATGACCTTATCAGCCGTACCTGGTTCGGCACCACCGACTATAATTGGCTGAAAACCGCCCTCACTCAGTTCCGACAATTCGGAGCTGCAATCGGGATGGCGCAAGAGACTTTTCGGGGTAAAAACCACCAACGGTTTTCTAAATTTCTGATGCAGTTGGCGCCTCAGAAGGTGGAACATCTGTGCCGGTGTGGAAGGGGTGGCAATCAGCATGTTCTCTCCGGCTGACAACTGGAGAAACCGTTCGATGCGGGCACTGGAGTGTTCGGCACCCTGCCCTTCGTAGCCATGGGGCAGCAGCATGACAAGGCCGCTGGCACGATTCCATTTGGTTTCACCACCGGCGATAAACTGATCGATAATTACCTGGGCACCGTTGGCAAAATCGCCAAACTGGGCTTCCCAGATGGTCAAACAGTGTGGTGTTTCAAGTGAGTAACCATACTCAAAACCAAGCACTCCGAACTCGGAAAGCGAACTATTCCACACCTGAAAGGTGGCTCCATTGCTGGCAAGCGCAGCGAGGGGAGTGTGATTCTTTTCATCACGGGAATCAATCAGCACACAATGACGATGATTAAAAGTTCCCCTCCGGGAGTCCTGACCCGACAACCGAATAGAATACCCCTCCTCCAGAAGTGAGCCATAGGCCAATGTTTCAGCATTGCCCCAGTCTATTCCCACTCCCTGTTTGACAGCTTCCCGCCGTTTTTCTACTAACGTGGCGATTTTCCCATGGGGAATAAAACCCTCCGGTATCCTGGCCACCCTGTCAGCAATGGAGCGCAATTGCTCCGACGCTACGGCGGTTGCAACGGCATCTGTTGAATACACGGCACTGAAATCGCTCCAGCGGTCTGAAAAGCCAATGGCACGTTCCAAGGGGGGGGTGGTAAAGGAAGCTTCCAGCTGGGCGAGCACCTTCTGCTCAAGCTGGTCAAGTCGTTCCGGCGCAACGCGGGACTCTTCGGCCAGAGTATGGCGGTAAATCTTGTTAACCGACGGACGTGATGCCACCTGCTGGTACATTTTGGGTTGAGTGAAGGCCGGTTCGTCCCCCTCGTTATGACCGTGACGACGGTAACAGACCAACTCTATAACAACATCACGACCGTAAACACGGCGGTATTCCATTGCCAGGTCAACCGCATGAACGGCAGCTTCCGGCGCCTCCCCCTGCACATGAAACAGAGGACAGGAGAGCATTTTTGCTACATCGGTGGCATAACTGGTGGAGCGGGAATCACGGGGCAGCGTGGTGAAACCGATCTGATTATTGAGCACAATGTGAAGTGTGCCCCCCGTACTGTACCCATCAAGTTGCGACAAATTGAGCACTTCCATGACGCTTCCCTGGCCGGCAAAGGCAGCATCACCATGCACCAGCACCGGTACAACCCGGTTACTCCCCTCCGGAGTTCCCTCGTAGCGATCCTGACGGGCACGGCACTTTCCTTCCACAACCGCATTGACCGCCTCAAGATGGCTCGGATTTGCCGCAATCGTCACATGGATACGTTTCCCGTCAAACTCCCTGTCAGAGGAATACCCTTTATGATATTTCACATCGCCTTCACCGGTAAAACCGGGAGAAATACTTTCTTTGAATTCGGCAAAGATATTTTCATACGGCTTACCCAGAATATGGGCCAACACGTTCAAGCGTCCCCGATGTGACATCCCAAGAATTACATCGGTAATGCCGGAGCGGGCACCACTCGACACAACCCGATCAAGAACCGGAATCAGCACTTCTCCCCCTTCAAGGGAAAAACGTTTTTGCCCCACAAAGCGACGATGGAGAAAGGACTCAAAGAGCGCCGCCTGATGCAGTTTTTCGAGAATATGCAGTTGTGACGCTTCATCAAGTTCAGGACGATTCCGGCACGGCTCCATCCGGTCGATGAGCCATTGACGCTCATCAGGATCCTGAATGTGCATGAACTCCACACCGATTTCCCGGCAATAGGTTTCCCGCAGAGTCTCAACAATTTCCCGCAGGGATGCATCGGATTTCATGAAACGACGGCAGGGAAACACCGTATCAAGATCAGTTTCATCAAGGCCAAATTGGGACAACTCCAGCAGGGGGTGAGACAATTGGCAGGGAGAAAGAGGATCGGTACAGGCGAGGAGATGACCAAGGGAACGATAGCGATACAGGGCCGACTGAACCCCGGACAACTTGCGAGCCGTTGAATCATTGGACAGCTGGCCCGGAGGAACAGTGCCATTTGAACCCAGCTCGAAACCGCTCAGGAAATGGTGCCATTCAACCGGCACCCCCTCGGGCGACTGTTGCCACTCACGATACAAAGAATCAAAATAACCTTCCGGCAGGGCGGCTATAAAACGACTGTCCATGTGTATAATCTCCACTATGAATATAACCTTCTCCCTCAGGAAGAAGGACAAACCCACTTCCCTTCTCCCTCGGGGAGAAGGTGACCGCAGGCCGGATGAGGGGATAAGACAGAGCTTATCCTCATTGTATTTTACTAACCAGACAACACAGACCCAAAAAACAGCTAAACGCTTTTCTCCAAAAGCTCCCGTAGGGACAACCGCTCCAGTGCGGGCAGTCCCCCGCGCCATCTCTGTGCGACCACCTGTGCAGCACGCTGAACAGCGGGGGAAAGTGCGCCGGGGAATGCAGTACCCCGCACTGCATCAAGAATATCATTCACCTGAATTTCCCCGGGATCCCGCGCCGGTAACCACCCGCCACCGGTACCTGCCACCGGTACCACGTAACCACACGAGGCCAACTCTTCCAGAACAGCTTGCACCGGCAGCAGCGGTACACCAAGCTGTACGGCCAGCTCATCACTGACCGGGGGGGGAGAACCTTTCACAAAGTTGCCGGTAATATGCAGTAAAAGAGCCACCGACAACACTTCGCGCCCTGCGGCAGAAAGCTGCAACGGGACAAAAGGTGTCCCTCCGACGCCATGGTGCTGATGGGCCGCAACAATCTCAAGCCCCATCAGTACGATGAGCCAACTGGTATACACCCAGACAAGAAAGACCGGAACGGCGGCCAGGGTTCCATAGATGGCATTGTAATTAGCCACGCCGACCTGAAAATGAAAATAGCCCCATTGGGCCAGTTGCCAGGCCGTTCCTGCCACCACACCACCCGTTACTGCCGAGACAAAGCGCACCCTGATATTCGGAATAAACATATAGAGGAACGTCATGGCAACCCAGACGCTCAGGTAGGGCAAAAAGCGGAACAGCAGTAATATGGCATCGCCCAGATAGGTATTGACAATCAACCACTGCAACAACCATTGGCTTTGCAGCGAGGAGGTCATACTGGTTGCAGCCACCAGCAGAATCGGACCGACCACCACAACGCTCAGATAGTCACTGAAACGTCGTTGAAGAGAGCGTGTTTCCCGTACCCCCCACACCGCATTAAAGGCGACTTCAATACTCTCCATGAGCGATATGACGGTGACAATCAGCATAATCAGGCCGATGGCACCTAGGGACTTCATATTGGTATTATTCACATAGGCAATAATACGTGACACCATTTCCCGGGAATCACCGGCAATATTCTGTATCATCGGCTCAAGTGAATTCTGGGCACCAAGTCCTTTTAAAACGGAAAAGGCTATGGCAAGAAACGGCACCAGGGAGAGCACCGTTGTATAGGTAAGTGCGGCAGCCCGCATGGGGCCTTGATGGGAGGTGAAGTTACGGTAGATGCCATAGATAGTGCGAAACGTAGCCAGAGTCTTACCCTGAACAGCCCCCTGCAGAGAGCCGGTATCCGTACGCTGGAACAGGGGAAATTTCACCGTTCCCCCTTCATTTTCCGCACCATTCGACATCACCAAGACCAACCCGGAGGACTTCGGGAACGCTCCCGATCAGGCTTACGACAGAGCTCACATCGGTGGGCAGCACCCCGCCATCAATGATATAGTCAAGTCGATTGCCAAAGGTATCGGAAATAATGCGGGGATCGCCAACCGGCTCTTCACCGGATATATTGGCACTGGTAGTAATAATCGGGTTACCGAGAGCCGTCACCAGAGCAAGACAGATCCGGTTGTCCGGTATACGGATGCCAACCGTTTTCTGTCGGGTAAGCAGTAGGTCAGGAACTTCACGTGTTGCTTCAAAAACAAAGGTATAGGGGCCTGGCACGTAGCGTTTTATAATTTTAAAAGCTGAGTTACTGACCCGGGCATACTGTGATATTTCCGACAACGAGGAACAGATAACGGAAAAAGGTTTGCGTTTATCCCGTAGTTTCATCTGGTAAATCTGTTCGATACTTTTCTTACAGAATATCGAGCAGCCAATGCCATAGGTGGTATCAGTGGGATAGGCGATGACACCACCGTTTTTCAGACTATCGGCCACGCGGGAAATCTGGTGGGGTTGGGGATGCTCCGGGTTAATTTCCAGAATCATGGCCACCTCCGAGAGCAGCAGCACCCAGCATTTCGCTCAGGGTACGGGATAACAAGGCAAACTCTTCAAGGGAGAGGGTTTCCCCCCTGCGTCGGCCATCAATGCCACACAACTCCAGCAGTTCCCCGGAGGAGATTATGGAGCTGAACTCAGCCGATTTCAAACAATTCGACAAAGTTTTACGGCGCATGGAGAAGGCACTTTTAACCACGGCTCGGAACAGGTCTTCATCCCCCACCTCAGCCCGTGGTTCAGACAGCGGCACAAAGGAGAGTACGACGGAATCAACCTTGGGACTGGGGTGAAAACTGCCGGGACGCACGACAATGACCCGGCTGATGTCAAACCAGAGACCGAGCAGCACGGTGGTTACGCCATAGGCCGAACAATCGGGGGGAGCGACCAGGCGGTCACCAACCTCCTTTTGCAGCATGAGGGTCATCCGCTCAAGTCGGCTGTGGACGTTATAGAGGCGAAACAGTACCTCGGTGGAAATGTTATAGGGGAGATTGGCGACCACATTCCATCTCTCCGGCGATTCAGCGAGCAGTACCGCCAGATCGACCTTGAGCACATCACCGTCAACCACCGAAACGGTGGGGGTGGTGGCAAACTGCTGTCGGTGCCAGGCAGCCAGGGCGTGGTCAAATTCAATCAGCATCAAGCGTCCGGCTCGTTCGGCAAGATGGCTGGTCAGGGCACCCCGCCCCGGCCCGATTTCAAGAACCGGCTGAGCGGGATGAATGTCAGCAGCGTCAATAATTCTATCAATAATATTCCCATCAACCAAAAAATTCTGACCGAGGGATTTCAGGGGGCGACGAAGGGCACTCATGGCAGTTGTTCCTTAATGCGATCCATGTCCCAGGAGGCGGTAACGTCCAGAGAGAGGGGAGAGGCAAGATCGTGGGTCAGATAGTAATTACCAGGCACCGCCAGCATGGCGGCATTATCACCGCACAGGGAGGGAGGGGGGATATGCAGTTCAACCCCCAGCTCTGCACAGAGTGCGGCCATGCGTTTTCGGAGCCCGCTGTTGCAGGCAACCCCACCGGCAACAACCAGTCGAACGGCACCGGTCTGCCGAATGGCTGTTTCCGTTTTTGCCGCCAGAACGTGGCAGACCGCCTCTTGAAACGAGGCACAGAGGTCATTGGCTTCCTGCCCCGGAATAGCCACCGGATGCTTGGCCACATGCTGCAATACGGCGGTTTTCAAGCCACTAAAACTAAAGTTGAGGGTTCCGTCCCGTAATAACGGACGGGGAAACTTCACCGCCGCCGGATTACCCTCAGCGGCCATGTGATCAATCAAGGCTCCGCCGGGATAGGGCATCCCTAGTATCTTGGCACATTTGTCATAAGCTTCGCCGGCCGCGTCATCAATGGTTCTCCCCAGGGTTGTATAGCGGCCGATCCCCTCAACGTGGTAGAGATGGGTATGGCCACCGGACACCACCAGTGCCAGAAAGGGAAACTGCACCGGTTGTTCAAGAAAGGCAGCACAGAGATGGCCTTCAATATGGTGTACCCCGACAAAGGGGATTTTCCGCGCTACCGCAATGGCCTTGGCGACAGAGAAACCGACCAGTAAGGCACCGGACAAGCCGGGGCCCCGTGTGGCCACCACCCCCTGCAAGGATTCCATGGTAACACCCGCCGTGTCGAGAGCCTGGGTGATGACCGGAGCAATCGACTCCAGATGGGCACGGGAGGCGATTTCAGGCACAACCCCGCCATAAGCGGCATGGATGGCGATCTGGGAAGAGACCACCGAGGAGAGGATAGTCCGTCCCCCCTCCACTACCGCAGCGGCAGTTTCATCACAGGAAGTTTCAATGGCAAGCAGGCGCATGGAGTGGGCCTACAGCAGGTTTGCGGCAAGTTCGGCAAGCTCTGAACGCTCACCTCTGGTCAAGGTTACATGGGCCGCAATCCGCTCACCCTTGAATTTTTCCACCAGATAGGTCAGGCCGTTACTTGACGAATCTACATAGGGATTATCAATCTGGTACGGGTCGCCGGTCAGCACAATTTTCGTTCCCTCCCCCACCCTGGTGACAATGGTCTTAATCTCATGGGGGGTCAGGTTTTGAGCTTCATCGACAATCAGATACTGATTGGGAATGGAACGGCCACGAATATAGGTTAAGGGTTCGATATCCAATAATCCCATGGCCATCAGTTCCTTATACCCCTTACTGTGCCGTTTTTCCGATTCATGGCCCGATATCAACAATTCTACATTATCAAAAATCGGTTGCATCCAGGGGGTCAGTTTTTCCTCGATATCGCCCGGCAGAAAGCCCAGATCCTTCCCCATGGGGAAGACCGGTCTGGACACCAGCAGACGGTTATAGACATTCTCTTCGGCGGTTTTATGGAGGCCGGCGGCAATGGCCAGCAGGGTTTTACCGGTTCCGGCTTTTCCTACCAGGGTAACCAGCTTGATACTATCGTCCATCAGCACATCAAGGGCAAAGGACTGCTCCCGGTTGCGGGGGAACAGGCTCCAGATCCCCTCCTTCGGTACCTTGCGAACCGGAACGATACGGGAATTGGCCAGATCACTGCGGCAGATGGCGGAGTGATTCGGATTGGCACTGTCAACGATGGTGATAAACTCGTTGGGAGCCAGCTCACCCGGTGCTTCCAGCCACCCCTGACCATAAAAGCGATCCACCGCTTCCGCCGACACTTCAATGGTGCGGGTACCGGAATAGAGATCCTGAATATCCACCTTGTCCGACTCGTAATCTTCGGCGAACAGCCCGATGGCATCGGCCTTGATCCGCAGGTTGGAGTCCTTGGTGACAAAGATGGTGGAAGTATCGGGAGAACGGTCATGAACCGCCTGGGCTACTGCAATAATCCGGTTATCCCCGTTATCCACCCGCAAATCAACCGGCAGATTTTTGAAGTATTTTTCCGCAAACATCTCGATACGTAATACCCCACCACCGGGGGTTGACACACCGGCAGCCAGGGAGCCTTTTTCCCGCATGGAATCCAGAATACGGGAGACCATGCGGGCATTGCGCCCGGTTTCATTCATATCTTTCTTGAATCGGTCAACTTCTTCAATAACGGTAATCGGAATTATGATGTTGTTATCCTGAAATTTGAACACCGACTGGGGATCGTGCAGTAAGACATTAGTATCGAGAATGAAGTTTTTCATAGAATGCTCTCCTGTCTGGGTAGTGGCGGTGTACATCACCGGAAATAGTTTACTAAAATTTAGCGAGGCATTGTACAACGGCATCGGAAAAAAATGCAATCTCTTCGCCGGTTGTTGACCAACCGGGACTTATGCGGAGCGTACCGGCCGGAAAGGTTCCCAGGGTACCATGGGCCAGGGGGGCACAGTGCAGCCCCGCCCGCACGGCAATATCATAGTCTTGGTCAAGCTCGGTTGCCAGACGGGACCCATCCACACCGGCAACGGAGAAGGAAAGTACCGCACAGCGTTCAGCCGGATCGGCCGGGCCATGAATCGTCACCCCCGGTATGCGACTTAATGCCTGCTGAGCCTGACACAGCAGTGCCTGCTTGTGGTCGTGAAGAGCAGTAATCCCCCGGTTCAGGATAAAATCAAGACCGGCTTGTAGGCCGACGATGCCGGGGAGATTGTGGGTTCCCGCCTCAAAACCGTCCGGCATCACCAACGGTTGGTTCAGTTCGGTTGAATTGGTTCCGGTGCCCCCCTGGAGCAGCGGCCTCAGGGATACGGAGGGTGCAACGTATAAAAAACCGGTTCCAACCGGCCCAAGCAGTCCCTTATGGCCAGGCACCGCCAACAGATCTATGCCAAGTCGAGTCACGTCAAGGGGAAGATACCCGGCTGACTGGGCTCCATCTACCAGAAAAAACGTTCCGGCCGCCCGACTTACTTCGGCCAGCTCGGCCAACGGCTGTATGGCACCACAGACATTCGAAACGTGACTGACCGCAATCATGCGTGTCTGTGGTCGCAGAGCCCGGCGAATATCCTCAACCGATACAACCCCGTTGGCGGCCGCCGGGACGATGGTCACCTCAACACCCGTTGCAGCCAAGCTGTTCAGGGGGCGTAACAGTGAGTTATGCTCCATGGAGGTGGTTATGACATGATCACCAGGCACCAGAACACCATGGAGAGCCACATTAAGTGCTTCCGTTGCGTTATGAGTAAATAGAACGCGGGAGGAATCACTGATGGCAAAAAAATCGGCCACCGCCTCACGAGCCTGAAAAAGTAACCGCCCCCCCTCAAGGGAGCGTCGATGCCCCCCCCTGCCGGGGGAACCACCGACTTCGCGCATAGTATGCAGCACCCGCTCATACACAGAATCCGGTTTTGGATATGTTGTTGCGGCGTTATCGAGATACACGACAGCTCCTTACAGCAGCAGAAGCGGTTTTTCCGTCAACCACGGTGCATACCTCACCGGTGCGACGGTTTTATCGGTGGTAGCGTCATAAATTTTCAAGCCAATCTGCACCGGATCGGTGGTACCCCACCAGTTCTGCCAGGCGGCAATCACCTCCCGACCAACATTATACAGATTGAAGCCTCCATTGGAGACAAAACTGTTGTTCAGGATAAGCGACTGTCCATCTTCGGTACGCAGCACCGTATTGGCATTACCGGTAAAAAGACAGCGCTGAATCTTGATCCGGGCTCCAGAAAGATGGATAACCGTTTCCCGGTTATCCTGAAAACGGGTCTGGGAAATCTGCCCTTCACCACCAGTGATACGGGCAGCGAGCATATTACCGACAAACTCACCGCCGGTTATTTTAATGCGGCTGCCGTCGGTCACCACACCCGCCTGTTGACAATTAAACAGCTTAAATCCGCTCAAAGACAGGCCACTCCGGATAAATTTCCCCCCCCGTTGACAGGATGCAATGGTGATATTCTTGCCATCCAGTTCACAGGTAGACACAGACACCCCCATACCGCACTCGGTAATGGTGTCATCGGTCATATGGAGCACACTATCAGTGGCTAGAATCGCCGTACCAGCCTGGACAATGGCGGTCGATTTCAGAGTCAAGGCCGAGTAGCGGAGATCAAGGGCTGTTTCTGCCCCCTCAATGCGGCACTGGTCAATGCTATTCTTTTTTTCAGACGACAGCAGGACAACTCCCCCCCAGGAACTACGATTCGCTCCAGCCACCCCGCCACTCAGGGTAATCGGGCGATCCGAAGTACCTGTCACCAGGATACGTCCATGGACGATGAGACTCGGCAGCACAGGGAGAGCCGTTGCTTCGAAGCGCACCACCGTACCGGGGGAAATTCGTAACGTCGCCTGGGGAGCAACCACCACCGAACCCTTAATCACTACCGTGCCACTCCAGGTAGTATCTTCAGTCAGTAACTGCATACCAGTAGATGAAACAGCCAGATCGGCAGCCCCGGCGTTTGATAAAAAACAGAACATGAGTCCAATACACAAGAGTAATTTCACCGTCAGCTCCTTATGAATCAATTCTTAACAACTATCACGAATACGCCCGACTGTAAATTTATTCCTCCCGAAGAGGGGGGAAAATATCCCGAAAAAAAGATTTCAAGTTGTTTCGACAGGTTACCGATATTTTCAATTTTGCTGTTGACAGCACATATATGTTGTGGCTATTTTCTTTTCATAGCACAAAATATAGTGTTTCATCCATAATCGAGCCAACAGCTTGAATTCTCTGCCGATCAGTAGGCAGTTACCTAGTAAAGGAGTTTTGAAATGTCGAAAAGTACCATCACCCCCCCAATCCCTGCTCTTACCAAAAATGCCACCACCGTCCTTGAAAAACGCTACCTGCGTCGTGATGAAACCGGCAAAGTGCTGGAAACTCCGGCCGACATGTTTCGCCGGGTAGCTGTTACCATTGCCGGTGCCGATAAAAACTTTGATGAGAAGGCCGATGTAACAACTGTTGCCGACACCTTTTACCGCATGATGACTAACTTTGAATTCCTCCCTAACTCACCAACACTCATGAACGCCGGCCGCCCCCTGGGGCAGCTCTCCGCCTGTTTTGTGCTCCCGGTGGGTGACTCAATGGAAGAAATTTTTGATGCCGTCAAATTCACTGCACTGATTCATAAATCCGGTGGCGGCACCGGTTTTTCGTTCTCCCGCCTCCGGCCTGCCAATGACGTGGTAAGCAGCACCACCGGCATATCAAGCGGCCCCCTCTCCTTTATGCGGGTCTTCGACATTGCCACTGAAACTATTAAACAGGGGGGAACCAGACGGGGTGCCAATATGGCTATCCTACGGGTGGATCATCCCAGCATCATGGACTTTATCATGTGCAAGGCCGATCAAAAGCAGTTCAATAATTTCAACATTTCAGTGGGACTCACCGAGAAATTCATGCAGGCGGTGGAACGGGATGAAGAGTACAATCTCATTAATCCCCGTGACAAAAAGATCGTTGGCACACTCAATGCCCGCAAGGTGTTCCAGCGGATTGTCAAGCAGGCATGGGAAAATGGCGAGCCGGGCATTATCTTCCTTGACCGTCTTAACAGAGATAATCCAACCCCGCTGGTTGGTGAAATAGAATCGACCAACCCCTGCGGTGAGCAACCCCTGCTCCCCTATGAGTCCTGCAACCTCGGTTCTATCAACCTTGGCACCTTTGTCACGGAGGGGACCATCGATTGGAAAAAACTGCGCGAAACGGTTCATAATGCTGTTCATTTTCTCGATAATGTCATTGAAGCCAATAACTATCCGCTCCAGCAGATTCATGACATGACCCACGCCAACCGGAAAATCGGCTTGGGTGTCATGGGGTGGGCCGATATGCTGATTTTGCTCGGTATCCCCTACTGCTCCGATGAAGCGGTAAAGCTGGGCAAGAAGATAATGAAATATATTAATGAGGAAGGGCATCTTGCTTCCCAGGAACTGGGAAAACAGCGTGGTTCGTTTCCTAATTTCACCGGTTCCATCTTTGACAAGAAGGATGCCGCTCCCCAGCGTAACGCCACGGTTACCACCATCGCACCGACCGGCACTATTTCGATCATCGCCAATGCCTCATCCGGTGTTGAACCGCTCTTTGCCGTCTCCTACATTCGTACCGTCATGGACAAAAATGTGCTGGTTGAGGTCAACCCAATTTTTGAAGCCATTGCAAAGGAACGTGGCTTCTATTCGGAAGCACTGATGCAAAAGATTGCCGAACATGGCACCGTACAGGATATTGCCGAAATCCCGACTGACGTGCGTGCCGTATTTGTAACATCCCACGAGATTACGCCCGAGTACCATATACAAATGCAGTCTGCATTTCAGCAGTATACCGACAATGCCGTATCAAAGACGGTAAACTTTTCCAATTCGGCTACCATCGAAGACGTGGAAAAAGTGTACATGCTTGCCTACGAAACCGGCTGCAAAGGGGTCACCATTTACCGCGACGGTTCCCGTGATGAGCAGGTTCTTTCCACCGGTAAAAAAGAGGAAAAACCGGCCATCGTTGCTGCCACACCAGTGGAAGATGACAAGAAAACCTTTAAACGGGAACGCCCCAAAGCACTTAAAGGGTGTACCCACCAGATGCAAACCGGCTGCGGTCCGCTCTATATTACGGTGAATGAGGATAAAAACGGACTCTTTGAGCTGTTCACCACCATGGGTAAGGCTGGTGGCTGCGCCGCCTCCCAGAGTGAAGCTATCGGTCGTATGGTATCACTGGCCTGGAGAAGCGGAGTACAGGCCCGCCAGGTGGTCAAGCAGCTTCAGGGTATTTCGTGCCACTGCCCATCGGGCTTCGGCGAAAACCGTGTTCTTTCCTGCGCTGACGCCGTTGCAAAGGCCATTCAGAATCACCTGCTCGACAATGGCTATGACATTGACAACGCAACGGTACGCCACGAACGGGGTGCCTGTCCGGAATGCGGTGGTATTGTTGAGCATGAAGGGGGCTGTTCGGTGTGCCACGTCTGTGGTTATTCAGAGTGTGCCTAATATCTGACAGTAATGAACATCCCGTTTTTATTCTTCTACAGCTTTGTTTCCGGACACGGGCGGGTTGCTCGCTCATAAGGCTGAAGTTATTGCATAGCATCAAAACACGCTTGACATCGAATTAATTAATATGGCATATTGTCAAAGTTAACGTCACAATGTATCGGGGGTTGTAGCTCAGTTGGTTAGAGTGCCAGCCTGTCACGCTGGAAGTCGCGGGTTCGAGCCCCGTCAACCCCGCCATTATAATAAAAAAGCACCCGCCAGGGTGCTTTTTTTATTACCCCATCTCACTGCCATTTCCCAACTTCCGGCACTATCCACCAATAATTATTGACATACATATTAGCTGGTATATAGTGGTAAAATTTGATAATATTAATTACTACACTTACACTTCTGGCACTGCGTAGGAAGCTTGCGTTAGTAACAAGATTGCAGGGGTAATTCGATGGCATTTTCCAGCATCAAACAGAGACTGCTGATACATAATGTACTCTTCATCTCTCTGCTACTGGGCATTATTGCAGTAGGAACTTTCATCTATTTTCGCGTAACCACCCGCGAATTAATCCTTACCCAACAGTACGCGGCGGTCAATAGTATCGTCCGCAACCTGGATAATGACATCATCCGTGCCCAAAAAGCTCTGATCGCCGTTGCCGATGCAACGGGACAGAATGAACTTGTCAACAGCGTTACCGCAGAGCAGTGGTTACAAAAACGTATTGCTGTGCATACCTTTTTTGTGTCAGGTCTCTCTATCATCGATAGTACGGGGGTCCTGCTCGCCACCTACCCACGTAAACCTGAAGTGTACGGTACTTCAGTTGCATCCACCGGTTATTTTAAGTCAACCATGGAAAGCGGTAAACCATTTATCGCAAACCCTACGGATTCCCCGCTTACGAAAAGCCCCACTTTTGAGATGACCGCCCCCATTCGGAATGCCACCGGTACTATCATTGGCATTCTCTGCGGGCATGTAGACATACTGAATTCCCACGACCTGCTCTCATCACTCTATGACATTAAGTTCGGCTCCAATGGCTACGTGTATCTATTTGCCCCAGATCGCACCATGATTATGCATCCAGACCGATCCCGAATTATGAAACAGGATGTGCTACCGGGGGTAAATATTCTGTTTGACCGTGCACTTACTGGTTTTGAAGGTTCAGGTGAAACCGTAAATTCAAAGGGTCTGCCTTTTCTGGCATCGTTCAAAAGACTGACAAGTACTAACTGGATACTTGCGGCCAACTATCCAAAAAATGAGGCATATCGCCCCATAAGTCGCTTCAGGGATTATTATCTACTGGGAATGGTGTTGGTTCTGCTGGCGGCTCTTGCGTTGGCCCGCTCTATCGGCCTTGGTATCAGCAAACCGCTCACCGTCTTTACCACTGACATCCTGACGCTCACCAAACTGGATTCTGATATGACACATCGCCTGGATATCAGCAGGGGCGATGAACTGGGAACTCTGGCCCGCTCCTTCAACATACTCCTTGATAAGGTGAATAGCCGTGAACAGGAACTGGCGTTCAGCGAAAGACGTTTCCGGCAGATGTTTGACCAGCATGTTGCCATCATGTTAATGATTGAACCGCTTTCCGGCAAAATAATTGATGCTAATCAGTCAGCCGCCGACTTTTACGGGTATCCGCTTGCCCAGTTACGCACAATGTCCATCAATGACATCAATCTGCCCACTGCCGATACCACGCTTGGCACCTTAAAACAGTCACTTTCCGACTTCTCGGATAATCTCTCAATTGTGGCACAACGGCTCTCAAACGGCGAGATAAGAACCGTTGAAGTACACTCGACACCCATTGGTGAAGAGAACCACATGCTGCTTTACTCCATCATTCACGACATTACCGACCGCATTCAGTACGAACAGGCACTTCAGGATAAACGGCAACGCCTGGCAGACGTGCTGGAGGCAACTGACACCGGAACCTGGGAGTGGAATATTCAGTCCGGATCGGTACTGTATAATAAACAGGCAGCTGATATTATCGGCTCCACCCTGGACGAGCTTTCACCCGGTACAATTACCTCCTGGATGGAGAATGTCCATCCAGACGATCTTCCCACGGTTAAAATTCTTATTAAGAAACATTTTTCCGGAGAGATCCCCCATTATAAAAGTGAAATGAGAATCCGCCACAAGAATGGCACTTGGGTCTGGATCCATAACAGGGGCAAAATTACCCGCTGGTCTCCCGATGGCGCACCGCTTCTCATGCAGGGAACCCACCGGGACATAACCCGACGGAAGGAGGCTGAAGACAGATTAAAAGTACTGACCCGAGCCATTGAACAGTGTCCGGTTTCCATTGTTATCACAGATACACAGGGCAAGATCGAATACGTTAATCCGTTTTTCACCACACTGACTGGCTATACTTTAGAGGAGGCCATTGGTCAAAACCCTCGCATACTTAAAACTGAACAGGTAAATCCAGACGTTTTTAAAAACCTCTGGTCTACGATCATGTCGGGTGAAACCTGGGAAGGGAACCTGCTCAATAAAAGTAAAGATGGCCGACTTTTCTGGGAACACTCAGTCATTTCAGCACTGCGTAATGATGGTGTGATTACCCATTTTCTCGCGGTTAAAGAGGATATTACCGAGAAATTTTATATCTCCGAACAGCTCCTCATCGAGAAGGAAAAGGCAGAAGCAGCAACGGTGGCGAAAAGCTCTTTCCTGGCAACCATGAGCCATGAAATACGCACCCCCATGAATGGCGTTATCGGCATGACCGGCTTGCTTCTTGATACATCCTTAAATGATGAACAACGGGAATATGCGGAAATTGTCAGAAAAAGCGGGGAAAGCCTGCTCAGCCTTATCAACGACATACTGGATTTTTCCAAGATTGAAGCAGGAAAACTGGATCTGGAGATTCTTGACTTCGACCTTCGCTCCACTATCGAAGATACGGTGGATATCCTGGCACTGCGAGCTTCGGACAAGAAACTGGATCTCTTCTGCACCATCGATTCAGAAGTGCCCTTACAGCTCAAGGGAGACCCGGGCCGACTTCGCCAAATCATTATCAATCTTGCCGGTAATTCAATCAAGTTTACCGAGCAGGGTGAAGTAATCATCCGTGCCACTCTCAAGTCTGATGAAGCACAGTTTGCAACCATCCTCTTTGAAGTTCAGGATACCGGCATCGGCATTCCAGCACATCGACTGAGCGCACTGTTTACCCCCTTTACCCAGGTGGATGGTTCGACCACGCGGAAATATGGCGGTACCGGCCTGGGGTTGGCCATCTGCAAACAACTGGCAGAGTTGATGGATGGCCAGATAGGTGTTAGCAGTGAGGCTGGCAAAGGCTCCACATTCTGGTTCAGTGCCCGATTTGAGAAGCAGCCTGACTTAAACCAGGAAACCGGTGACACTACACGCGCAGACGTTACCGGTTCCCGGGTGCTCGTGGTCGATGACAACAGTACAAACCGTAAACTGATAACAGCATTACTTGGCAATTGGGGATGCCACTCTGCAGCTGCTGCCAATGGCGACAGCGCGCTTCAGCTGTTGAGAGAAGCTGTCGACAGAGGAGTTCCATTTCAGATTGCCCTCCTCGACCATCAGATGCCGGACATGGATGGACTACAACTGGGGAAGATAATTAAATCCGATTCTCTCCTTGAAAACACCTCATTGGTGATGGTAACATCTATTGGTCAACGTGGCGAAATCACGGCATTTGAAGAGATCGGTTTTTCCGGATACCTGACAAAACCGATACGTCAGTTAATGCTGAAGGAAGCAATTTCCCGTGCCCGGGGAAATGGAACAACCACAGTATCCGAGGATTCAAGAACAACAGAATTACTCGCTCAACCAACAATTACCGAACAGAATAAAAAACTGATTCGTATCTTGTTAGCTGAAGATAATGTAATCAATCAAAAAGTGGCACAGAAAATGCTTAAGTCTCTGGGATACCGGGTTGATATGGTTGCCAATGGCCTGGAAGCGATTCGTGCTTTGGAAATGATAAATTATGATCTGGTACTGATGGACTGTATGATGCCGGAAATGGGGGGATTTGAAGCCACCGCACTGATTCGGAGTGAAGGTTCCATGGTGCTTAACCACTCTGTGCCGATTATTGCCATGACCGCAAATGCCATGAGTAGCGATCGTGAAGAATGTTTTGAAGCGGGTATGGATGATTATCTGTCAAAACCGGTTAAAAAAGAAGAAATGGCTGCTATTATTGATAAATGGGTTGTTCTTACGGAAGAATCTTCTCACTAACAACAACGTCTTATTGGGATATATCTATGGAATTATTAGAAGAGCATGTAAAGTTGAGAGCACTTGTCGTCGATGATTCTGAAATAAGCCGCCGCTGTGTCTGTAGGATTATTTCATCGGTTTTCACCTATGAAGAGGCGGATAACGGGCTTATCGCCCTGCAAAAGTATCGGGAAGGTGTTGAATCAGAACATCCCTTCGATATTGTTTTCATGGATGTCATAATGCCTGAGATGGATGGCAAAGAGTCGGTGAAGCAGATTCGCGCCTTTGAGCAGAGTATTGATCGGCTTAAAACACCGATTATTATGATATCTGCCAGCGAGATGCTTGGTGAGGTTGAAGAACTGGTAAACGGCTTACTCAGAAAGGTCGTTAATAAACAACTGCTGAACGAAATACTTCAAAACCTTTTTAGTGGTCGGATAGATATGCTTTAGATTAAAAATACGGTGACTGTTCCCAACCAACGGGAACAGTCATACGCTAAAAAGAGCGGTAGTTACCCCTCACCTTTCAAATAATCATCGGCCTCAAACTTGAGAATTTTTGCCCATTCACCACACCCAGCAGCAATGGCTTCGTCACAGGCGACGCTAATTGATTTCAGGTCGGACTCCATGTGGGGATTTTGCTCATCGAGCACTAAAAAAGCAGAATCGGGGTGGATAGTCCAGCCGTTTGATGCATCAAAGCATTTCATGTCCTTACCTCCTGATACACATTTGAAGTTATCCGCACCATACCACACTTGCCGTCCAACAGACACAACTTTTCATGAAGGTCTCACCTAAAAAAAGCCTGGGGGAATCACAGCATGTCGATTGAATTTACTTCATTAGTTGTGGACAAAACCGATGACAAATTGTTTACTCGTGAACTACGAAAACGAGTCATCGCTGACTTGCCCCCCGGTAATGTACTGGTGCGGGTACGCTATTCATCACTCAATTACAAAGATGCTCTGTCAGCCACGGGGCACCCGGGAGTTACCCGCACCTTTCCCCATACTCCCGGCATAGATGCTGCCGGAGAAGTGGTTTCCTCTGATAATGAGACATTTTCTCCGGGAGATAACGTTATTATCACCGGTTACGACCTTGGCATGGAACGTGACGGTGGCTGGGGCGAATACATCCGCGTCCCCTCAGAGTGGGTGGTACGGCTCCCGGAGGGGTTATCGCTCCGGGAAGCCATGATAATCGGTACGGCCGGTTTTACCGCAGCTCTCTCAATAATCAAACTGGTACAATCGGGTATCACGGCAACTGACGGAGATATCCTGGTGACCGGTGCGACCGGTGGTGTCGGCTGTATGGCCGTTTCCCTGTTATGTCACCTTGGCTACCGGGTGGTTGCCGCCTCGGGTAAGGAAGCGGATCATACCTTTTTGCACACCCTTGGAGCAGCCGATATCATCTCCCGTGAACAGGTTATTACCGGCCATGAACGCCCGATGCTCAAAGAACGGTGGGCCGGGGTTGTTGATGTGGTGGGAGGAACCACGCTCGCAGCAGCCATTAAATCAACCCGCTACGGCGGTGCTGTTACCTGTTGTGGACTGGTAGGTTCCATCGAACTCCCTCTGAATATCTACCCTTTCATTCTCCGAGGCGTCACCCTGTTTGGCATTGATTCCGTCAACTGCCCCACCCCGCTCCGCCAGCAGATATGGCACAAGCTGGCCAGTGAGTGGAAACCTCCCCACCTCAGCCAGATCGCCACGGAAATCCCGCTCGAATTGCTGGAGGAGCACATTTCGACGATTCTGCAGGGCGGCATCAGGGGGAGGGTTGTGGTAAAACTTCCCTAACAGGAATGGGAAAGGCACAGGAATATTTTATACTTTACCGCTGAGGTAATAATAGCTATTATGAAAGGCTCAATTAACCTTGTCTGCAGGGTATATCACTCTTGTTACCAATCGGCACTCCATGAAACGACTTATTTTTTCACTATCATTAATAGCACTCCTCACCGCAGTAACGGCCCAGGGTGCAAAATCTTCCGGCCTCACCCGGCTCGGTTTTGCCATCCAGATGGGGGCGTTTTCCGATGTGAAGAATGCCGAACGACTTGCTGCCACGCTTCAGTCAAAGGGCATTGAAGCGTTTTATTACCGCAAAGATAGTGGCATTTATGCTGTTCGCTTTGGCGATTACCCCACAAAAGATTTGGCCCGAAATGCGGCGAAAAAACTGGTTGCGGAGCATCTGATTACCAGCTTCTACGTTGCCCCCCCCAACGAAGTGGTCTTTGCACAGCCAAAGGGGGCTGGCATACAAAAACTGCTGCCCGATGAAATCAAAAATCTGCCGAACCATCCTACAGCGGTGGTACCGGCGGTGAAAGATGAACAACCCCTGGCAAAACCGGCGAAAAGCATCTCTGACATGGGTGCCATTGCCGCCCGTACCGCCGAGCGTTTTGTGGGTATCCCCTATCGGTGGGGTGGAGATAATGTGGTTGAAGGACTTGATTGTAGCGGGTTTGCCCGTGCCGTCTATAACTTATGCGGTCTCAACATACCCCGAACTTCACGGGAACAGTTCAAGGCGGGAGAACTTATTTCGAAAAGTGATTTAAAGGATGGTGACCTGGTTTTTTTCGGTGCTTCAGCCGACAAAATTAACCACGTTGGTATTTACGTCGGTGAGGGCAAATTTGTCCACGCACCACGACGAGGTGAGGATATCCGCATCTCAGCGGTTGGTGAAAGCTACTTTGAAAAGCGTTTTGTTGGCGCACGAAGATATTTTTAAGGTATTTCCCGGACAACGGAATACCGGTTATGGAGATTGTGACATGTCAGTAATTAAACCTTTCCGGGCGCTGCGCCCACCAAAAGAACTTGTGGAGCAGGTATCCGCCCTCCCCTACGATGTTATGAATGTGGCGGAAGCCTGTGCCATGGCGGCGGGAAATCCCCTCAGTTTCCTCCATATTTCCCGCCCTGAAATAGATCTTCCGGCTGATATTGATCCCCACGATGAGCTGGTATATCAGAAAGGAAAGCTGAATCTTCAGGAGTTTATCAATCAGGGCATCTTGACACAGGATGGTCAGGACTGCTTTTATGTGTACCGCCAGCGTATGGGGAATATCAACCAGACCGGTTTGGTGGTCTGTGCCAGTGTGGATGATTACCAGAACGGCGTCATCAAGAAGCACGAGCATACTCGTGCCGACAAGGAAGAGGATCGAGTTAACCATATTGATCTGCTCGATGCTAACGATGAGCCGGTATTCTACCTATCCCGCTCCTGTTCCGAAGTTGAAGGGATCATTGAAGGGGTAACCAATTGCACTCCTGAGTATGATTTTGTCACCGACGATGGTGTCGCCCATACCGCGTGGATTATTGCGGACCAGACGTTGATTGCCCGGCTGATTGTGCTGTTTGCCGCCATCCCGAAACTCTATGTTGCCGATGGTCATCACCGGAGTGCGGCCGCTGGCAGAGTGCGGGAATTGCGAAGGGGTGCCAATACCGGTCATACCGGCAGTGAAGAGTATAACTCTTTTCTGACCGTGGTGTTTCCTGAAAATCAGCTTAATATCATGCCCTACAATCGGGCGGTGAAAGATCTGAACGGCCAGAGCAATGCCGAATTCCTCACCAACCTGGGTAAAGCCTTCACCGTCACCCTCTCTACCACACCGCTGATTCCCGCAGAGCGTCATCAGTTCGGTATGTACCTTGAGGGAAACTGGTACGAACTGCGCCCCCGCACCGACATGGTCAATGAGCAGGATACTGTCAGTCGTCTTGATGTTTCCATACTGCAAAATTCGCTTTTAGCACCGCTGCTCGGCATCGACAATCCCCGCACTAACCAGAGGATTCATTTTGTCGGTGGCATACGGGGTACCGATGAGCTGGTAAAACTGGTTGATTCCGGCGAGTATGCCGTGGCCTTTGCCCTCTATCCAACCTCCATACATGAGTTAATCGAGCTGGCTGATCAGGATCAGATTATGCCACCAAAATCCACCTGGTTTGAACCAAAGCTCCGGAGCGGTCTGTTTGTACATTTGCTCTCATAGACAGATTATCCTCCCCCAAAAACTCCTTTCACAGCAAAAGCCTCCCGATGTCAGGAGGCTTTTGCTGTGAAAGAGACAGACAGTGGGGAATAATTACCGCTTCATGGCATCATCCATCAATTTATAGGCGCAGAACTCACCACACATGGTGCAGGCACCGTGGTCGGCAACCGGTGAGTTGGCCCGATATTCCCGTGCCTTGTCCGGATCCATGGCCAACGCAAACTGTCCCTCCCAATCGAGCTTTTTGCGGCATTTCGCCATGGCAATATCCTTCTCCATGGCTCCGGTTACCCCTTTGGCAATATCAGCAGCATGGGCGGCAATGCGGGTGGCAATAACTCCGTCACGCACATCCTGAACATTGGGGAGGCAGAGATGCTCGGAGGGGGTGACATAACAGAGAAAGTCGGCCCCGGCAGCAGCGGCGATGGCACCACCAATGGCACAGGTGATATGGTCATAACCGGGGGCGATGTCGGTCACCAGGGGTCCAAGGACGTAGAACGGTGCGCCGTGGCAGAGCCGTTTCTGTAATTGAATGTTGGTTTGAATCTGGTTCAGGGGTACATGCCCCGGCCCTTCGATCATAACCTGCACACCGGCCGCCTGGGCACGCTGGGTCAGTTCACCAAGCAGAATCAGTTCATGTATCTGTGCCCGGTCGGTGGCATCGGCAAGACAACCGGGACGGAAACCATCACCCAGCGAAAGGGTCATATCATACTGCTTGGTAATATCAAGCAGCTGGTCGAAATGTTCAAAAAGAGGATTTTCCTTGTTGTTATAACTCATCCACTCAATGGTGAAGGCTCCCCCACGGGACACCACATCCATAATGCGTCCCTCATTCTTCATCCGTTCAACCGTTCCCCGTGTCACCCCGCAATGCACGGTGATGAAGTCAACGCCATCTTCGGCATGCTTGATGATACCGGCAAAAATATCGTCCACCGTCATATCAACAATGGCCTTGTTTTTATTACGAACCGCGTCAAGAGCAGCCTGGTAGAGCGGCACACTGCCGATACAGGCACCGGTTTCGGCAATAATCGCCTTGCGTATTTCATCAACCGGGCCACCGGTGGAGAGGTCCATAATGGCATCGGCACCGTATTTCACCGCTATCCGGGCTTTTTCAAGCTCTTTGGCTATGTCGGTATCATCGGAGGAGGAACCGATATTGGCATTGACCTTGGTGCGCAGTCCCGCTCCAACCGCAAGGGGGGTACCATTTGTGTGTTTGATGTTATGACAGAGTACGATGGTACCAGCAGCGATGCCGTCACGGATAAATTCGGGAGGTACCCCTTCGGAGATAGCGGCATATTTCATTTTTTCGGTGATAACACCCCTGCGGGCGTATTCAAGCTGTGTCATGGTTTATTCCTTTTAGTGGCTGTTTTAATAAGATTACGTCAAATGTCTCATTTTCATTAATTCCTGGGCAGCCATCAGATGATTAACCGGACTGTGCCCCTTACCAAGAGAGCGAGCCTGTCGAATGGCACTACCAATAAATTGTTTGGCAAGCTCGATGGACTTCAATAACGGCTCACCCTGTGACAGAAATGTCGCGATGGCAGAGGCATAACTACAGCCGGTACCATGGGTATTGAGCGTAAAGATGCGCTCACAACTCAAGTGATGGCAGTCGTTACCGTCAAAAAAAACGTCGGTGGCGAGACGGCCCGGCAGATGCCCCCCCTTGACGAGCACGGTGGCCGCTCCCCGCTCATGCAGTTCTCTGGCAGCCTGCTCCATCTCCCGTACATCCTTGATGGTTCTGCCAACCAACCGCTCGGCCTCAGGCAGATTGGGAGTCAACAGATAGGCATGGGGCAGCAATTGTTCCAGAAACAGCTGTACGGCATCATGCTCAAGCAGGGATGTGCCCCCCTTTGCAATCATGACCGGATCAATAACCGTCGGTAGGTAATAGTCACGACCGGTGAGGAATTCTGCCAATTCGGAAATAATGGCGGGCGTATGGAGCATGCCGGTTTTAATAACGTCGATAGGTATATCGTTCAGTACCGCCTTTAGCTGATCGGCGATAAAGCTGGGGGGTAGACCATGAATTGAAACAACTCCCTGGGTGTTTTGTGCCGTCAGTGCCGTAATCACCGAGGCGGCATAACTACCCAGCAGGCTGATGGTCTTGATGTCGGCCTGTATGCCGGCTCCACCACCTGAATCACTACCGGCAACGGTAAGAACAGCTCCACGGGGCAAGGGGCGCACCCGATTAAAAAGCAGTGATAACTCTGCAGCTGCAATGTCGGGACGGGACGCAGAAAGTACCGAAGAGATAACAGCTATCCCATTGGCTCCCGCATCGACAATGCGACCAGCATTTGTGGCGGTTAAACCACCAATTGCCACAACCGGTATGCGCACCGCACCACACAACGCTTCAAGTCCGGCATACCCAGGCATATGGGAAACTACTTTGCTATTTGTCGGATAGATGGCACCAAAACCGATATAATCGGCACCTTCCCGCTCAGCCTGGAGAGCTTCTTCCCGGTCATGGGTTGACCGACCGATCAACTTTCCTGCTCCGAGCACCGCCCGTGCTTCGGCGATGGAACCATCCTCCTGCCCCAGGTGTACACCGTCGGCATCAAGATCACGGGCAAGCCGCACATTGTCATTGACGATACACAAGGCTCCATGGCGACGACAGAGTCGTAACAGAGCGGCACCTTCCACCACCATTTCGTCAAACTCTTTTCCCTTTGCCCGGTACTGAACAACCGAAACGCCACCACGCAGTGCCAGAGCAACCCGTTCCAGGAGTCTATCCTGCTGATCGGTAATCAGATAGACACCACAAAGCCCTTTTTGTGGCGTAACATTATTCACGACAAGACGAAATGGTTTGGCGGTGGACACGGGGTAATCCTTTAGAAGGCTGGTAATTATAGGTTGAGACAAAAAAAGCCACTCTGATAGATAACATCAGGCGGCTGGAAATGGTGGTTCCCGCAAGCCGCTTTCCTCCGCCGGAATTACCCGGATCAGGTGCAAAGGGTTCCCGTCCAGCTGTCAGCTACGGACGGATCTCAGTTCCAACGAACTCCCCCAGGGCCATGTTTCTGATACCTTACTGCAACAACGCAGCGATGTCAATCGCAACTGCCATCGAACCGGGCTGAGATCAAACTTCCAGAGTATAGCCAACCTGGGCGAGATGAAATTCCTTCGGAAAATCATGTGACAGGCGGCAAGCTGCCGCGAAACCGGTACAATGACCGGCAATTATTTTTTTAATCCCCAGGGTGCGCAGGGCTTTACTGGTTTTGTCAAGCTGCCGCTGATCACAAAAACCAAGGTGGGTACCACCGATAACCGCGTAAAAATCCCGTCTCCCCAGGCATAACGCCACATGCTCAAGCGTATTGATCAAACCGGCATGACAGCAGCCAAGTAGAAGCACTATTCCCTTCTCGGTTACCAGCACCAGGGACTGATCATCGACGGTGACATCAGGCTCGTACCCCGCTTCATCACAGCATAACCCCCGGTCACCGGTTTCAAAAGCAGAGGTACGAGGTACTTCTCCCGTAAGAAAAACGCCGGGTGCTATTTCACGAAATTCAGTGGAAAGATCGAAGGAGGCTCCGGCGGCCTCAAGTTCAGCACGGCTGGCAGACAGACCGATCGACGTACTCTCACCGGTATCCTTCACCCGGTAACGGGGCATAAACAGGGACGGATGACCATATATACTGCGTGGTCCATAGCTGTCCAGAAAGGGTAGCACTCCCCCCGTATGATCATAGTGGCCATGGGAAAGCACGAGGCTATCAACGGCTGAAAGATCCTTCTTCATGCGGGCGGCATTATGAAACAGGGTTAACCCCTGACCGGTATCAAAGAGCAAGGGAGAACCGTTTTCCGGCTCAAGCAACGCCGAAAAACCATGTTCTCCCAAGGTACCCGCAAGGGGACCGACCGAATTTTCACACAGAATGGATACCCGCCATTTCATAGGTGGGATAGCATCTCCCCGACCTTGCCCGCAACTTCACCGGTCAGCGTTGGACAGGCACCACGATGGGTCTGCTTGATTGTTTTACAGCAGGTTACTCCGTATTTTTCCTTAAACCAGACGTGCAGATCTTTTGTGAGAGCCGACGTTTTTTTCTTGTCACCGACTACCATACCCAGTGCAACGGCACCACCGGCAACGGCACCGCACAGACACCCCACACCGGAACCACCACCAAAACCGGAGACCGCACCGACTATTGATGCGGGAAGTTCAGCGGCATAGTGCTTTCGGACAGATTCAAGTACCGCTTCGGCACAGTGGTGTGAACCGGAACGGTAAAGCTGTTCTGCCTCATTTTGACAGTGCAGAGAACGGGCGGTTAATTCTTCAGTCATTGGCTTTTCCTTATTCCAGAACATATACTAAACCGTCTCCTGCTTCGTAATAAGTCCATACTTGGTCATTACCGCCACCAGGTCAGCAAACATGACCGGCTTCACCAGATAGTCGGTGCAATCACCTCTCCAGAGGGCTTCCTGCATATCTTCCAGTGAATTCATGGCGGTCGTCATCACAATAACCGATTTTTCCTGTGCCAGCGGTTCATGCAACGCTTCAATCTGACGCATACGCTTGAGTGCTTCCTGACCATCCATTTTGGGCATGAGAATATCAAGACAGACAAAATTGTAGGGCCGCCCCTCTTCAAGGGCAGCTGAAAACAGCTCTACGGCAGTTTCACCATTATCAACACTGTCAATTTCGGCATAGTCTGCCAGAAAAAAAGACATCATTTCCCTCGCAAATTCTACATCTTCTGCTATCAGACATCTCATGGGAATTCTCCACCGTATTAAAGTAGTAATGTATATAACGTAAAAATCATGAGGAAACTACGAAAAATTGAGACACCGCTACCAACAGGGAATACTAATGGTAAATTCAGCACCATCAGACACGTTGGCAACAGCAATATACCCGTTCATATGCCTCTCCACAATGGCACGAGTCATGTACAAACCGAGCCCGGTTCCGGTTAAGCGGTCACGGGAACTGAAAAATGGATCAAAAATTCGATCTATAATTTCCACCGGAATTCCACCGGCATTATCAGCTATGCGTATGCAAGCCATGCCATCTGCAGCGGTCACAGCGACCTGGATGGCCGGTTCTGCAATATCCCGCTGCTCCAGTGCATCACGGGCATTATTAAGAATGCTCAGCAGAATCTGGGTCAGTTCATTCATATGGCCACTGATGTTTTTCTGACTGCGGGCATCAACGGTAAGGGAAATAAGTGCCACACTCGATGAAAAGAAATCAACTATTTTCCGCACCGCATCATCGAGATAGATGGTAACCAAAACGGTTTCAGTACGAAAGAAATGACGAAAGTTGTCTATTGTCTGGGACATATATTGTAATTCATCAAGAGTTCTCTGGGAGTGGAGCTCCATGAACTCCGCAGTCAATATCCCTTTGGCATGGGCCACCTGCAGTGCTTGAATGGACATACCAAGGGTGTTGAGTGGCTGACGCCACTGATGTGCAATGCCGGCAACCATCTCTCCAAGTGCCGCAAAGCGCGACTGTTGCATAATCATCCGCTCTTTTTCACGGCTGATGGCAACCTCCTCGGCAACTCGCTGTTCCAAAGTCTGGTTCAGCTTTTCGAGAAAAAGTTGCTGCTCAATAAGCTGCTGTTCCGCTTCGGTACGTGATGAAATATCGATGACCGTACCGGCAAGTAAGCGTTCACCACCATCCTCAAGAAGCGAAGCAAACACCTCGATATTCACTATGCGACCTGTTTTGTGCAGGCCGCGGGTGGTGTAATGGGCAGAAGGTATTTCACCGTTTAAGCGCTGGCGATAGTTGTTCGTCAAAAGCGATATTTCTTCCGGATGAATTAACGAAAGAAAGCTGGTGGTGCCCATCAGTTCTTCAGGCAGATACCCAAGCATTGCTGCGGCAGCACTGTTAACGTAGAGAATGGACAGGTTCTTATCAATAAGATAGACGCCCACAACCGCGTTATCAGTGAGAGTTTTAAAGTTAATTTCATTATATGTCATAACATTCCCATTACCGCAATAATCGAATTCTTTCTCCCTTATCGGCACATTTCACCGATCAATGAGAAGGAACTGTACCGGCAATCACCCCGGAGCCATTGGGAAGAAGCAATGGCAAACGCCCCACGTTAATAAAGCCGGCACGGGTAAGCATTCCGCACAACTCCCCTTCGGAGTAGGAACGGCCATCCGGTGTGCCAAGCAACATATTCAATGAAAACAGTGACGGAAAGAGTGGGCCGTCCAGGGTATCGTCGAGAATAAATTCCTGTACGAGTATGAGTCCTCCCGGTTCCAAGGCGCCCCGCGCCTTGTTAATGATGACTTCACACCCCTCCTCACCTTCGCTATGAAGAATATGGGAGAGCCACGCCACATCAAAGATTCCCTCAATACCCGTGGTGATAAAGTTGCCATCATTAAACTCAATGCGGGAACTCAGTCCGAATTTGTCAATGGTTGCCTCAGCAAACTGGCGGGTCGTGGGCAGGTCGTACACGACAGCGGTCAACTCAGGATTATGGAGGCAGAACTGAATCCCATAGGTACCGGGGCCGCCCCCCAGATCAAGCAGCCGTCGACGGCCGGCAAGATCAATTTCCGGAACAATCTTCGGCGCAATCAGCATGGCCAGATTAAACATCCCCATGAGGAAACTTTCGCGGTACTGGGGCTCATCGCCACCGGACATCCGCTCCCGCAGCTGATTGCCACTGGTCACCGACTCGTCAAGATGTGCCCACCCCGCCATCAGGTGATGATGGTGCATGATGATGTGCCCCAGATAGTTGGGTGATGCGGCGTTGAGAAACAGGGCTGCAAACGGTGTCGAACGAAAGGTGTCCGCCTTTTTTTCCAACAGGCCAAGGGCAACCAGAGCATTGAGGAGCATGGTAACGCCCCGCCGTTTCACTCTACCCGATTCGGTCAACTCCTCAGCTGTCTGCGGTTTTTCTGATAACAGGGTGAAAAGATCAAGCTTTACACCGGCATGAAGTGCGCAGGTGCTCCAGTAACCACCCGACAACTGGAGCAGGTCGGCTGGTGTCCACTCTGATGGTGCCATTTTTGCCTCCTCTCAAAAAACTATTCCTGTATTAATGCCGGCTCTCTCACCGACCGATCCTTGACAGCTGCTGACTCCGGCACGCTGTTCAGCGGCTTAACCGGCACTTCGCGAAGCGGTTCCTTCTGGTGCTCCTCAGCCTTGCCTCCGGAAAGGAGATCAATATCGCCAAAGTAACCAACAGCTGTTTCACCCGTATTGTCACTGTCGGTCATGAGGGCAATGGCACCCAATTTTGGCGGATCCTCTCCAAAGGCGGTACGGTAATCGTCAAAATAATTACGTTGATGAGTCATCCACTTACCCGCCATTTCATCACCCGAATCAACGGCTATCATAACGGCCTGATTACTATAGGGGCTGCGCAGCACCTCACCCTTTGCCATGACATTACCCCATACGTACTCAATGGCTCGATAGGTGAACAGACCACGGGGGAAGACAACGTAGAT
The DNA here is from genome assembly GCA_903876875.1 of uncultured Geobacteraceae bacterium. Lineage (GTDB taxonomy): Bacteria > Desulfobacterota > Desulfuromonadia > Geobacterales > Pseudopelobacteraceae > JACRCG01. The sequence continues at coordinate 614 of CAIRBT010000130.1, read as the reverse complement.
ACGTGCAGCAAAATCATGGCCCGCTTTAGTTCGCTCATTACCTTTGCTGATGGTGTGGTCAATTTTCCAACTCCACCGTACTATCGGATACAACTTGGGATCAAGGGAGATTTTATGGATTAACGCAGAAGCAGCATTGACACTTTTGCCCATCAGCACGGTTTTACCGTTGTCCTTAACCAAAGAATAGCTGGTCTTACGTGAGTTCCAGACGGTTTCTACTTTCCAACCGCTCAATATGCCGTTGCCAAACGTGCCAACCGGTATCTCTGATTCGGTACCGGCTGCAAAAGCCACGTGACCGGACAACAGAACAGCAGCAAATATGCTTAAAACAGCACGGAAGTATGAGGTTGCTATCATGATTATTTATTACCTGTAATATTAGATAAATAGGGAACATACTCTGGCTAAAACAGCACCCCACTGCATACACTGCAACACTCAAAGTGTCAATTGATTTCAAGTCAAGTTGAATGGAGTTAAGAAAGAAATAGGGTTCAGGTTACGAAAGAGGCGGGATATAATGGGTATTGCCGCATAGAGTAGGGATGCCTTTTGAAATGTGCGTTTCGGAATGGTGCTACTTGATCGATGAAAAATTATCGGGTGGT
>CAIRBT010000129.1 GCA_903876875.1 uncultured Geobacteraceae bacterium | reverse complement strand
TGGCAGGCGGACTTCTCTCTGTGGCACTTTTCCCTGGGGTCACCCCCGCTGGACGTTATCCAGCGTCATGCCCTGTGGAGCCCGGACTTTCCTCCACCGGTAAACCGGCAGCGACCATCTGGACTACTTCAGCCAAACCGGCAATTCTGTTACTTCGGCTGTAACTTGAGAATGAGGATTCTCTGACAATGGGGACAGGTCAGCAGCTCCTCGTTTTTGTACAGGTTGTTATACAGCTGGGGGGGGAGATGCATATTGCAGCCCATGCAATAGCCATCCCGGGCAATGGCAAGAGCCTGACCACGGCGCTGTTCCCGCAGGATGGTAAACTTTTTCACTAAACTGGCCGGTATGGTTTTGACCACCCCTTCCCGCCGTTCGGTTTCAATATCGATATCGGCCTGAACCTGGGAAACGCCCCCCTGCTTTTCCTGGAGACGCTGGGAGGTGTTCTCCACCAGCTCATCGAGCTGGCTCTTCTTAGTGGTGATTTCTCCCGTCAACTCTTCAATGACACCGATTTTCTGGAGCAACTGCTCCTCAATTTCGGTAACCTGTTTCCGGGCAGCAGTAATTTCCCGACCAACCGCCTGAAACTCCTTGTTGGTCTTGATCTCTTTCATATTGGTTTCAGAACGGACAATATTTTCCAGCTCGGCGGCATGGGTTGTTTCCAACTCCTTTCTTTCCACCTCCCGCTGAGCCAGCGTCGTTTCAAGCTGCAGCAACTCTTCCCGGGCAGTTTCAACCCCCTGGTTGATGCCGACCATTTCTGCCTGTAGTCCAACCAACGTCCCCTTAAGAGTGTCAATCAGTTGATCGACCTCCTGCAACTCCTCAAGCATTTCCAGTTTCTTTTTCAAAACGATTCCCCTTTACGGCAAGATTGTCTGTCGGTTTTATTCACCTTACTCACATCCGAAACGGATCACACTCCACACTACATCCTTCAACCGGGCAGTCCGTAAAACCAGCCCGGGCAAGCTCCTGCTCGAGACGCACCTTCATGGCATTGACCATGATGATTTCAGTCGAAAAGTGACCGGCGTCAATCAAGGCAACTCCCGCATCCTCCGCATCCCGCGCCTCATGATACTTCACATCTCCGGTCACCAGCAGATCGGCACCGGCTCGGACGGCATCACGGAGCAGGGACGCACCACCACCACTGCAGAGAGCCACTTTTGAGATGACCGCAGCTGGATTCCCCACATACCGAAGCAGTGGTGCTGCCAGGCTTTTCCCGACAAAGGCGGCGTACTCCGCCAGCGGAAGCGGTTCTGCCAGACGTCCGATCCTGCCGAGCCCCCGTTTTTCTCCCTCGTTACGGAGCGGATATATGTCATAGGCCGGTTCTTCATAGGGATGAACCGCCCGCACAACCTTTATGGCGCGGGACACCAGTTCGCCCGGAACAAGCAGCTCCAACCGTTCCTCCTCCACCAGGGTCAGGTCACCAACCGTCCCGATAAAAGGCTCCGCTCCAGCCAGGGGGGTAAAGGTACCGACCCCGCCGTTGACAAAGGTACAATCCCGATAGTTTCCCTGGTTAACACAGAACGGCATCAGTGCGGAGCGAAGCTGTTCAAGCTGTGCCTTCGGCACAAAGACCACCAACTTGACCAGCTCAGCAGTGGCGGCAACCTTCAGTGGTTTTCCATTCACCAGCCCGATTCTATCGGCCAACAGATCGTTCAGCCCACCGTCGACGATATCATAATTAGTATGCAGTGACACGACCGACAAGCCGCCTCTAATGGCTTTATACAAGAGTGACCCGGAAGAGGTTCCCCGTGATATGGCTTTGAGCGGCTTGAAAATGAGGGGGTGATGGGTAACCAGCAGTTGGCAGGAAGCGGCGAGGGCGGCATCAATAACAGCGGGAGTCGGATCGAGTGCCACCATGATCCGCTCAACGTCCGCCGTTGGATCTCCAACCTGCAATCCGGGATTATCCCACGGTTCTGCCAAGGCAATGGGAGCTATTTTATTAATGATTCCAACTATATCCGAAAGTTTAGCTTTTTTCATTGTCTATAAATAAAAAGAGTGCAACCTTTCGGTGTGCACTCTCGTGGTGAGGTATGGTAACGGGACGTTCCCAGATATCTGGCCGGCATCCGGCGTTTCTTCCCTCGTTGTATGAAATGGTGGGCCCACCAGGACTCGAACCTGG
>CAIRBT010000128.1 GCA_903876875.1 uncultured Geobacteraceae bacterium | reverse complement strand
TGCCGAGGTAATGTCAGTCGAACTGCCGAAAATTGGCGGTAAATTCATTCAGATGGAAGATGAGATTGGTGCCATGGCTGTTATTCTTGGTGCTGCCCTTGCCGGTTCCAAGGTTCTGACATCTACGTCCGGCCCTGGTCTTTCCCTGAAGCAGGAGCTGATCGGTTATGGCTGCATCGCCGAGATCCCCTGCGTAATCTATAACGTTATGCGCGGTGGTCCTTCCACCGGTATGCCGACCGGTCCTTCCCAGTCCGACGTTATGTGTGCCAAATGGGGTACCCACGGTGACCATCCGGCAATCTGTCTGACACCGGCTTCCGTACAGGAAACGTACGAAGAAGTTATACGTGCCTTTAACCTGTCGGAAAAATACCGTACTCCGGTTATGGTTATGCCGGACGAAATCGTTGCCCACATGCGTGAGCGTATCGTGTTCACTGAGCAGGGTGAAATTGAAGTGGTACCGCGTAAAGCTCCGACCGTTGAGCCTGCCCAGTACAAACCATACGACACCAGCTTTGGTGACGTTCCGCCCCTCGCAGCATTCGGTTCCGGCTACAAGTTCCACGTGACCGGTCTGAACAAAATGCAGGACGGTTTCCCGACCACCAAGGCCGAGGTCGTTCAGGCTGAGGAAGAGCGTCAGGTACGTAAGGTAAATGCCAATGTTGACGATATCGTCACCTTTGAAGAGTACCTGCTTGACGATGCAGAAGTAGTTGTCGTGGCGTACGGTTCCACCTCCCGTTCTGCCCGTTACGCCGTCAATGCTGCCCGTGAAGAGGGTATCAAAGCGGGTATGTTCCGTATTAAAACATTCTGGCCATTCCCGGATAAACAGATCAAGGCTCTTGCCACCAAGGCAAAAGGCTTTGTTATTCCTGAGATGAACCTCGGCATGTGCTCTCTTGAACTTGAGCGCTGTGTTCAGGGTAAGGCTCCGATACTCGGCATCTTCCGCGTTGATGGTGAGCCGATCAATCCTGACCAGATCGTAGAGAAGATTAAGGAGGTTAAATAACCATGGCTTTTGATTATGATAAATGGATTCGCCCCGGCAAACTCCCCCATATCTGGTGTCCGGGTTGTGGTCACGGCATCGTCATGAAGGGTCTTATTCGTGCGATGGAAACTCTCAAACTTGAGAAAAATGACACCGCCATCGTATCCGGTATCGGCTGTGCTTCCCGTCTCCCCGGCTACCTTGACTGCTGTACGCTGCATACAGCCCATGGCCGTGCTGCTGCCTTTGCAACCGGCGTCAAGATGGCAAAGCCTGAAATGAATGTTATCCTTGTTGGTGGCGACGGAGACGGTACCGCCATCGGTGGTAACCACTTCATCCACGCCTGTCGTCGGAACATCGACATGACCTACATCATCATGAATAACTACATTTATGGTATGACCGGTGGTCAGTTCTCTCCCTGTACTCCTACGGGACACAAGGCGTCAACTACCCCCTACGGCAACCCCGATCCCGGTTTTGACATTGCAAAACTTGCCATCGGTGCCGGCGCAACCTTTGTTGCCCGTGGAACTGCCTTCCATGCCAACCAGATCGACAAACTGATTGTTGAAGCTATTCAGCACAAAGGTTTCTCGGTTGTTGAAATCCTTGACGACTGCCCGACTACTTACGGTCGTCGTAATAAGTACAAGTCGGTCATCGAAATGATGAATCGTCTGAAAGAAGTTGCTGTGCCGGTAAAAGCGGCTGAAAAAATGACCGCTGAGCAGCTGCAGGGCAAAGTTCTGACCGGTGTACTCTACAAAGAAGAAAACAGACCTGAGTATACCTCCGAGTACGCCAAAGTAATTGAGCGTGCCATGGGTGCCAAGTAATAATTACAGGAAAAGGAGAGATATATTCATGTCAAGATATGAACTCAGGTTTTCCGGAGCCGGTGGTCAGGGTCTGATCACAGCCGGAATTATCATGGCCAAGGCCGCTTCCATCTATGAAGGGAAACAGGCCGTACAGTCCCAGAGCTACGGTCCGGAAGCTCGCGGTGGCGCATCAAAATCAGAAGTAATTATCTCCGACGGTCCCATCGATTACCCGAAGGTTACCCAGTGTGACGCATTGCTGGCCATGACCCAGGAAGCCGCCAACAAGTACTCCCACGACTTGAAAGAGGGTGGGGTGTTGTTGATTGATTCCGATCTGGTAAAAGTGATTCCGGCCGGTAACTTCAAAACCGTTGCCTTCCCGATCATCAACACGGCAAAAACCGAAGTAGGCCGCGAAATCGTTGCCAACATCGTTGCCCTGGGGGCCATGGTGGCTCTGACCGGTCAGGTAACTCGTGAAAATGCCGAAAAAGCTGTTCTTTCAAGTGTTCCAGAAGCATTTCTTGAGCTGAACAGAAAAGCTTTCAGCATGGGATATGAGAAAGCCCTTGAAGCAAGTGCCTAACGGTAGCTTTTGATGGTGAAACAGGAAAGGCCCGGTGACCTATCACCGGGCCTTTCGTACTTTTGCGGCAGTATTTTTATGATCTTGCTTGCTGAGAGCGGTTGATAAATGGTAGATTGTCTCCGTCATGGAGTGCCGGGTAGATCGCTCCTGAACTTAATTGTTAAAAACTCGAAAAGGATTGTGAAATATTATGTCTGTTATAGCCGTTGCTTGTGAAGTGTTATAATGAGAACACCTGAATGTTTTGATGATCTGGTGAGTAATGGTCTTGTTGACGAGGTGGTCTCCCGGTTGATGAGCGGTAAGGAAGCGGATGTCTATGTGGTACTGTCAAAGGGTGAACTTTGTTGTGCCAAGGTGTATAAGAATGCCCGTACCCGCAGTTTCAGCCAGCTTGCCCAGTATCAGGAAGGGCGCAAGGGGCGTAATAGTCGTCAGGCTCGTGCCATTCAGAAAAATTCCAAATACGGGCGTAAAGAGGCCGAATCAGCGTGGAAGAACTCCGAGGTTGATGCGCTGCGAACCCTGGCTGATGCCGGTGTGCGTGTGCCGCAGGTTCATGATTATACCGGAGGCATTCTGCTCATGGAGTTTGTATCCGATGGTGACGGTAACGCCGCACCGCGACTCAATGATATTCGACTTACCGCTGCCGAGGCACGGGAATACTTCACGCAGTTGATTCACCAGATTGTGTTGATGCTCTGTGCCGGCATCATTCATGGTGACCTTTCCGAATATAACGTTCTGGTTGGTATTGATGGATTGGTAATCATTGATCTGCCCCAGGCGGTTAATGCCTCCGGCAATAATAATGCCCGCAGTATGCTGGAACGTGATGTGGAGAATATTACCGCCTATTTTGGGCAATTTGCCCCCGAACTGCTCTCCACCGATTATGGCCGGGAAATCTGGCGGCTCTATGCGGGGGGGAAGCTGACTCCTGATTCTCCGTTGACCGGCGTCTTTGTTCAGAGTGATATCCCGGCTGACGTCAGGGGGGTTATGCGTGATATAGATTATGCGCGAATCCTCAATGAGCGTACTCTGGCTAGAAAAGCACTTCAATCGTGATCAGGTTATTTCGGTAGCGGGGTATTCAATGGGACAAGCACGGAGAATTATAGTATTCGCCCTGCTCTTTGTGCTCTCCTTCGCAGGGGGGAACCCTGCCATTGCTGACCAGTTGCCTGAACAGATTGTGCTTGGTGGTGAGACGCTCAGTAAGGCACCTCTCGATATAAAAGCACCCGAACCCGGTTTTGTGACGGCCAAATACGGCTTTAAAATTGCCAAAGATTTTGTTCCCTATATGGGTACCGGTCTGGCCTATACCTATCAGGCAGACAGTAAATCCGGCGATATTACCCGGATAAAAACCGGTGTGGCTGCCCAGGTGGGTTTTAATTATCTGCTGGGAGAAAATCTTAGTCTTAAGCTGGATTATAATTATCTTACGGTATCTCCCGATGTACTGCGTGGTGACCCCAAGCCATCACCACAGTCACTGGGTATCGGGTTGCATCTGAAGTTCTGAAATGTCTTGTGTGAAAAGGGGAAGCACACCATGGAGAGGCGTCCAATCATACTGACCGGCTTCATGGGGAGCGGTAAAAGCAGTGTGGGAAAAGTTTTGTCTCGGCTCCTTGAAGTACCATTGATCGACCTTGACGCGGATATTGTTGCTGCGGCCGGTTGTTCCATTACTGAAATATTTTCCCGGGATGGCGAAGAGCTGTTTCGCACGCTGGAGTCGGAGCGGTTGGCACTCTTGCTTTCCAAGGGTGGGAAGTGTGTGGTGGCCACCGGTGGCGGTGTTGTCATCTCCGGGGAAAACCGCCGGATAATGCGAGCATGTGGTATTATTGTCAATCTGAACGTGTCTCTGCACGAGGTGCTGCGACGACTGGAACGGAGTAATGATCGTCCACTCCTTGCGGGAGAGGATGGCCCGCTGCGTGCCACCCGATTGATGGCCGAACGGGAACAATTTTATGCCGACGCCGATATTAGAATTGACACGGATGGTAAATCCGTGGAAGATGTCGCACGAGAGATTTTACTCAGTTTGAAGGGGTATTTACGTGGGGTTGCTGTCCGTTAATCTTGCCGAAAACGGTTATGACATAGTCATTGAACGGGGGGCTCTTTACTCCGTTGGTTGTCGTTGTGCTGCCATCGGCTTGAAAGGATTGGCCGTGGTGGTGTCTAACCCCACCGTTGCTTCCTTGTACGGGGCAGCACTACGGATCTCACTGGAGGGTGCCGGTTATCGTGTAGCTTCGATCGAAATTCCCGACGGAGAGGAGTATAAGAACAGTCAGACCCTTAATCGTCTCTACGATGATCTGCTTGAAGCGGGCGTTGATCGAAGCTCCTTCATAGTGGCTCTGGGGGGGGGCGTGGTGGGGGATGTGGCCGGTTATGCTGCCGCCACCTGGCTGCGGGGTATTCCCTTCGTACAGGTTCCGACGACCCTTCTGGCTCAGGTTGACAGCAGTGTTGGCGGTAAGACCGGAATAGACCACCCAAAGGGCAAAAACCTCATTGGAGCGTTTTATCAGCCGCGTCTGGTCGTGATTGATGTAGATACCTTGAGTACCCTTGTGCCCCGACAGTTCAGGGCCGGTATTGCGGAAGTGATCAAATATGGAGTTGTTATTGATCTGCCGTTTTTTGAGTACATAGAATCCCATGTGGATGAATTGCGTGCACTGAATAGTGACGTGCTGGAAGAAATTATTCTCCGTTGTTGTCGTCTGAAAGCAGAGGTCGTGGAGCAGGACGAGAAGGAAGGTGGCGTCCGGGCTATTCTCAACTATGGTCATACCCTGGGACACGCCTTTGAAGCCCTTGCCGGTTATCGTGATATGGTTCATGGCGAAGCGGTGGCGGTTGGCATGGCACTGGCGGCCCGTATCTCACTTTTTCAGGGTGAATGCAGTGAGAGTGATCGGCAGCGTATCTGTGACCTGATTGTCCAGTGTGGTCTTTCCATCGAGATTCCCCCCTTTGATCGTCAACTCTTGATAAACGCCCTGTCCACCGACAAAAAATCAAAGAGTGGCACCATAACCTTCATCAGTAACAGGGGTATTGGTGCCTATACCATGACTCGTCATACTCCCGATGAGCTGCTCTGGATGAGTGGCGTGGAGTCGGATGATGATATCATTGATGACCTCGAACTATATGAAGAGATAGAGATACTTGTTGATGACGAAGCGGAAGATGACCTGTATGGGCACCAACCGTTTGTCTGGCAAGAGACGCCCGTTACGGAAACGGAGCTTCCGGACTCTACGCCTGGCAGTTGCCTGCCGGATCCGCTCGCCACGGCAACCTTGGCAGAGCTGTACGTCTCACAGGGTTTTGTTGAGAGGGCGTTGACGATTTATTACGGTTTGAGTGCAGCCAATCCTGCCGATGAGACTCTACGGGGGCGGATCACTGAACTGGAGGGTAGGGGGAATGGTAGCCTTGCTGTCGCTTCGGAACCGCATGCTCTGTATGATGATGAAAATGCCGTCGCAGAAGCCGGTGCCGCAGATTTTCCGATCCCATCGGTGCCCCGGAGCGGCCGAGCCGATACAGCCGTCACGGTTCTGAACGGCTGGCTTGAGAATATTAAAAGGATGAAAGCGGAGTCGGTACGATGAAATTTCTGGTACTCCATGGACCCAACCTGAATCTTCTCGGAACTCGTGAACCGGGTATCTATGGCTCTCTGACCCTTGCCGATATCAATGGGCAACTGGCACAACTGGCCACTGAATTACCCTGCGAACTCATGTTTTTTCAGTCCAATTGTGAAGGTGAACTGATAACCGCAATTCAAAATTGTCGGGATGAGTGCCGTGGTATTCTCATGAATCCCGCCGCCTATACCCATACCAGTATTGCCATTCGGGACGCACTGTCGGCGGTGGGGTTGCCCTGCATGGAAGTGCACCTTTCCAATATCCATCGTCGTGAGCCGTTTCGCCATGTCAGTCTGATCGCCCCGGTGGCCATAGGGCAGATTTGTGGCTGTGGCCATGACAGTTATCTCCTTGGTTTGCGTGGCTTATTTAATTACGTTAAAAATAGCTGATTGCGTAATACTGCGGAACGTCAAAAATAGATAGTTTTAAAAAACTGTTTGTAGTCAGGGTTTCATTTATGCTAAAAAACAGACGCTCACGTCTGATACCGTTCTTTGAAGAAAATGGTCTGGACGCCATCCTCTGTACCGATATGAACAATATCCGATACCTGTCGGGGTTCACCGGTTCGGAGGCCGCTCTGCTGCTGGCTCGTGAACGGTCGTGGTTTCTCTGCGACTCTCGTTACACTGAGCAGGCGAGAGAAGAGGTCGTGTGTGACGAGGTCGTTGAATGTGGTGCCGCACGTCTTGATGCCATTGCCGATATTACCCGGGTACAAAATCTGTGTCGCCTCGGTTTTGAGGCATCCCATCTGACGGTGGCCATCTATCGTCGCATGGTGGAAAAATTACCCGGTATCACGCTGGTTGAGCTTGGTTCTGAACTCGATGGCATTCGAACCGCCAAGGATAGTGCCGAAATAGAGCAACTTGCGGCGGTAGCGGTATTATCGTCACACGCATTCAGGGCGATCACTCACCTCATTACGCCGGGTGTTATGGAATTGGATATAGCCATGGCACTTGAGCTTGAAATGCGTCGCCGGGGTGCCGATGGTAAGGCCTTCGACTTTATTGTTGCCTCGGGAGAGCGGGGTGCCATGCCCCATGGCAGAGCCAGTGAGAAGCTTATCCAGGCCGGTGACATGATAACTATCGACTTTGGTGCATCAAAAAACGGCTACCATTCCGATGAAACGGTGACGGTTGCCTGTGGTGAACCGGGGGAGCGTGCCCGTGAAATATACGCCATCGTCAAGGAAGCCCATGATCGTGCCATTGCAGCTGTGAAACCGGGCATCAGTTGCCGGGAGCTTGATCTGGTTGCCCGTTCATACATTGGCGAGTCCGGTTATGGTGATTACTTTGGCCATGGTTTGGGGCATGGGGTCGGGTTGGAGATCCATGAACAACCGACGCTGTCACCCCGCAGTTCGGCACCGCTTCTGGAAGGTTCGGTTATCACTATTGAGCCGGGTATCTATCTGCCCGGTTTCGGCGGAGTCAGAATTGAGGATACCGTGGTGGTGACCGCAGATGGCTGCCGACTGCTTACCCAGGTGGCAAAAAAATTACATGTATTATAATCTGTCAGTACCAATGGTGTACCAACTTTAATAGCTTGTAGAAAAAAGGAGACGAACGGATATGGATATCAAGGATCTTAAGCTGCTTATTAAACTGGTTACAGAAACGGATATTACCGAGTTTGAGATGGATAATTCCGATGAAAAAATTATCATCAAACGGGGTCATAAACCTGAATATGTGACCATTTCATCGCCAATGGCACAGCAGTATGCCCAGCCTGCGTACCAACCGGTTCAGGCCTCCGGTGCCCCGGCAGCGGCTCCGGCAGTTGCCCCGGCGGCTCCGGTTGAAGAGGCCGGTGATACGGTTACTTCACCCATCGTTGGTACGTTCTATGCGGCACCCGGACCCGAAGCGGCACCCTATGTAGCCGTCGGACAGGTCATTGAGAAAGGGCAGGTGCTCTGCATCGTTGAGGCGATGAAGTTGATGAACGAGATAGAAGCAGAATGCAAATGCAAAATCCTGAAAATCTGTAAAGATAATGCCCAGGCGGTAGAATACGGCGACCCACTATTTGTGATTCAGAAACTTTAATATTACCAGAGCGAGGTTTGCCTTCATGTTCCATAAAGTACTTATTGCCAATCGCGGTGAAATTGCCGTCCGGATTATCAGGGCGTGTAAGGAGCTGGGCATCAAGACAGTCGCGGTCTATTCTCAGGCGGATATTCATTCTCTGCACGTTAAGCTTGCCGATGAGAGTGTCTGTATCGGACCGGCTCCCAGTGCCTTAAGCTATCTTAATATCAATGCCATTATCAGTGCTGCAGAACTGACCGATGCCGAAGCGATTCATCCGGGCTACGGTTTTCTCTCCGAAAACCCTAAGTTCGCTGAGGTATGCGAAAAGTGTGGCATTATTTTCATCGGACCGACCGCCGAAAGCATGCGCATCATGGGGGATAAGATCAGTGCCCGCCAGGCGGTCATCAAGCAAGGGGTGCCGATTCTTCCTGGCACCAAAGAGGGGGTTCATTCGGTCGAAGAGGCCATTACCGTTGCCAAAGAGATTGGCTTCCCGGTGATTATCAAAGCGACCGCCGGTGGTGGTGGCCGTGGTATGAAAATCGTTCATTCCCAGGCGGCTCTCCCTAATGCCTTTGCCACTGCCCGTGCAGAAGCCCAGTCCGGTTTTGGCAACCCCGAAGTGTATATTGAACGGTACTGTGAAAAACCACGTCACGTTGAAATTCAGGTGCTTGGTGATAAGCATGGTAACGTTATTCACCTGGGTGAGCGTGATTGTTCTATTCAGCGGCGCCACCAGAAGCTGATCGAAGAGGCACCCTCTACGGTCGTTACTCCGGAAATTCGTAAAGCCATGGGTGAAGCGGCGGTACGGGCGGCAGCAGCCGTTGGCTACAACAGTGCAGGTACCGTTGAATTTCTCGTGGACAAACAGAATAATTTCTATTTTATGGAGATGAATACCAGAATTCAGGTTGAACATCCGGTTACTGAAATGATCACCGGTGTGGATCTGGTGAAAGAGCAGATTCGTTCTGCAGCCGGCATACCGCTTCGCTTCAAACAGGAGGATATCCAAATTCGTGGCCACGCCATTGAGTGCCGCATCAATGCGGAAGACCCGTTTAAATTTACCCCCTGTCCGGGTAAAATTACCGCCTATCATCCTCCCGGAGGGCTTGGGGTACGGGTTGACTCGTTCGTCTATGACCAGTATTCGGTGGTGCCAAACTATGATTCACTGATAGGAAAGCTTATCGTCCATGCCGATACCCGGGATGAGGCGATCAAGCGTATGGCACGGGCACTTGACGAGTACCTCATTGAAGGGATCAAGACGACCATCTTTTTCCATAAACGAATCATGGCTCACAAAGATTTTATCGAAGGCGATATTGACACTTCTTTCCTTGAACGTATTGTACTGGAGTAAAACCTATGGATTTTCCTGAAGAGCTAAAGTATTCAAAAGAACATATCTGGGTCAGGGTTGAAAATGGATCGGCGGTCATCGGTATTACCGATTTTGCCCAAGAGGAACTGGGTACCGTCAGCGGTGTGGAGCTGCCGGAAGAGGGGGATGAAGTTGAACAGGACGATCCCATCGGTTCCATAGAGGCTCAAAAAACCGTAGCTTCCCTCTACTCCCCCTTTAGTGGTACGGTGCAGAGTGTCAACCATGAGGCGGTGGATAATCCGGAGCTAATCAATGATGATCCCTACGATGGTGCCTGGTTGGTAGAGATATCCCTCGACGACCCGGAGGAGCTGAAAGGGTTGTTGTCAGCCGATGATTACATCGACTACATTGAGAGCAGAGATTAATATTCTGCGGTAATTATGGTATACGGGCGTGATCAACCAATGGTCACGCCCTGCTTTTTTGAAAGGATACAATCGTGCGTCTGCGTAATCTGTTATCTCTCTTGCTGTTGATCGCTCCTCTTTCTGCCCATGCAGCCGGTTCCCCCCTGTCGCTCTCCCTGAAGGAGGCCATCCGGATGGCGGTGGAGAAAAATCTGGATGTGCGGGCCGAACTATACAACCCTGCCCAGTTTGAAGCTGATATCAATCGGAATCGGTCGATGTACGATCCCCAGCTGGTATTGCAGACAAATTACTCCGATGCCACCACCGTATCTGCGACCAGCGGTGCTGTTATCGGGAATCAGGCTCTTTCCCTTAACTCCTCCCTGAGCAGGCTGCTCTGGACCGGCGGTACGGCCTCCGTCACCTTTAATAACGGCTATACGAACAACACGGCACTTACCTCCAACTGGCAGTCGGGGCTCGGAGTTTCATTCAGTCAGCCCTTGTTGAAAAACCTCGGTAAGGAGGCGACTGAGGTGGCAATTCATATCTCCCGCCAGTCAAAATTCGCCTCCCTGGAGCATTTCAACGCCCGTCTCCTTGCCACCGTGGCTCAGGTACGCATCGAATATTTCAAGCTCTACAGTCTGCGACAGACACGGGATGTGAAAAAGGTTTCCCTGGAGCTGGCTCAGAAAATTCTTGTTGAGACAAAGGCCCGGGTCAAGGCGGGGGTTCTTCCGGCAATGGAAGTTCTTAACGCCGAATATGGTGCGGTAACCCGGGAGAAAGAATTGAACGACGCGGAACTTGCGGTAAGTAATCAGGTTGATGTGCTGCGGTTACTTCTTCAGATTGACGGGACGGTCACCGATCTGACGACTACCGATCAGCCCTCCCTTGACCGGGTTGATGTCGTTGAAGGTGATGCCGTTAAACAAGCCTTAAACAACCGTCCCGATATCCGCGAACAGAAGCGTAATCTGGATCTCTTTGAGTTGCAGACCAAAAACTACAGCCAGAAAATGCTTCCTGACCTTATCTTTGCCGCCTCTGCCCAGTTAACCGGCTTTGACAATACCTATCAGGGGAACGTTAACAAGGTCCTTACGGCAGACTATCCGGTCTGGAACGTCGGGCTTACCTTCAGCTATCCCTTGGGAAATGGTGCGGCCGATAATGATGTACGGAAAAGCCGTCTGAAAACCGAGCAGGCACTTTTACAGCTCCGCAGCCTGGAAGAAAGCTCGGTGAAGGATGTCAGAGCCGCCATGCGCAACATCACTGCCGGATACCGGCAGATTGAGGTTTCCGCTCGTGGCAGAGCCTTTGCCGAAGAGCGTCTTCGCTCGTTTATGAAAAAGAATGAAGTAGGTTTGGCAACGACCAAGGATGTGCTTGACGTTGAAAATGACCTGGCTATCTCGAAGAATGACCAGATAAATGCGGTAGTGGGATATGCCAATGCCCTGACTACCTTTTGGCAGGTAACCGGTGAGCTACTGGAACGCGAAGGTATTCGTGTTGTAGAAAGTGATGCCGACAAGTTGTACTCCGTGACCCGCTAATGTTGAAGATTGGTCAGATAGATTACGCAAACTGCACGCCGCTCTTCACCCAGCTCAGAGAAGAGTTTCCCTGTACCGGCTATGAGTTTATTACCGGTGTTCCGGCGGCGTTGAACAGTATGCTGCTGGCCGGTACAATCGACGTCTGTCCCTCTTCTTCTATTGAATATGCCTATCATCCGGAACGCTATTCCATCGTACCGGAACTCTCTATCTCCAGTAGCGGGCCGGTAGCCAGTGTACTCCTCTTCTCCACCGTACCAATTGAAGAACTTGATGGTTGCCACATACGGCTCAGCTCCGAGTCGGCAACATCGGTTAACCTTCTCAAGATCCTCCTGGCACTTCGTTATAACTGTCAGTGTAGTTTTGAAACCGCCGTAGCGGGGGGGGCCGTTATTGATAGCACGGTAGCAGCACTCCTTCTGATTGGTGACGCCGCCTTACGGGCATCGCAGGAGATGGCTGTCGGGCAGTTTGTCTATGATTTGGGAGAACTGTGGTTTGCATGGACTTCTCTTCCCTTTGTGTTTGCCCTCTGGCTTTGCCGCAACGAAATTGCAGAAAAAGCCGAACTCACAGAGCTTGCGCGGCAGTTGGTCATTGCCAAAGAGCATGTTCCTGCACGGTTGGAGGATATAGTCGAAGGGGCGCCAGAGACCGCCTGGATGGGTAAGAAGCGTTTGCTCTCGTACTGGAAGGATAATATCTCGTACGACCTGGATGGAAGGGCGCAGGCCGGATTACGGCTTTACTATACAAGATGCTGTGAGTGCGGGTTGATTGCCGCCACTCCCGAATTACGCTTCGCCGCTCACTGATGTGGGCACTTTGCCGGCAACCAGTCGGGCGTAGTCAGCTAAAATACGGCCATGGTCGAAGCAGAGTTGTGGGGGAAGTGCCTCAAGGGGATACACCTTCAGGTTAATCGCGTCATCTGCTGCCGCTGGAATGCCCCGTCCGGTGGCACAATAGACGGCTGAAATCGTGTGCATGCGGGCATCACGGGACGGGTCGGAATAGCAGCCGAGTAGCCGCAGATTCTCAATATCCAGAGATGTTTCCTCCCGTGCTTCCCGAACTGCGGCACTTTCAAGTGACTCACCATAATCGACAAAGCCCCCTGGCAGAGCCCAGCCAAAAGGTTCGTTCTTCCGTTCAATGAGGACAATTCCCCCCGCCAGCTCAATAATAATATCGACCGTGGGAAAAGGGTTGCGGTATTTTCGCACCGGTGCGGAACAGGTGGGGCACACCAGGGTGTCAAACGACATGATTCCTCCCGAGACAATAAAAAAAGGGGAAATAAATTTCCCCTTTGATTAAGCGAGTATAGTTGATGCTTATTTCTTCTTCTTGGCACCGGCAGCTTTTTTGGAAGCTTTGAGTGGGTTGACCTTGGCATCATCAACTTTTATTTCAATCTTGACGTGGGTAGCAAAATTACAGATACCACCGATCCATTTTTTTGCAGGGGCAGGATATGCACTGCATACCTGACCAATGCTGCCAGTCACGACACGATCACATCCTTCACAGTTTTCAGCAATAGTCTGGCAGGAACCATCAGGAAATACGCATCCCTGTTTTCCCCAAAAAGTACACTCGGTACCTGCAAGTACGGTCTGACACTTCATACTTCTTCCTCCTGAATTTGTTCTTCGCGTGAATTAATACTCTAGCAATTATATCCTTTAAAAGTCAACGGAAAAATGTGAAATAACTGAGTTTAGGGGCGGGGGCTCCCAATTCAGCGGCTGCTGATGGTAAGAAAATTATTAAGAAGTTCCATTCCCCCCTCGGTAAGGATGGATTCCGGGTGGAACTGAACCCCCCAGACCGGCAAATTTACATGCCGTAACCCCATTATTTCACCATTTTCTACCCATGCCGTCACTTCGAGGCAGTCGGGAAGGGTGTCCCGTTCCACAACAAGCGAATGGTAACGGGTTGCTGGAAAAGGGGAGGGGAGTCCGGTGAAAAGATCGGTGCCGTTATGGATGATAGGGGATGTTTTACCATGCATCAGGGACACACTCCGTATCACCTTTCCGCCAAAGGCGTGGCCAATGGACTGATGGCCAAGGCAGACACCGAGCAGGGGGATTTTACCGGAAAAATATCTGATAGCTGCAACGGAAATTCCCGCCTCTTCCGGCGAACAGGGGCCGGGGGAGATCACCAGTCGGTCAGGATGCGACGCTTCAATTTCAGCCAAGGTGATTTTATCATTACGATGCACCTCAACCTTTTCTCCCAATTGGCTGAAATACTGAACAATATTGAAGGTAAAGGAATCGTAGTTGTCAATCATTAAAAGCATATGGTGTGTAACCTCATGAATAAGCGATAAAATAATGCCGCAGTGGAATGTGCTATTATAAAGTGATGCAGTAGGGATAGAAGTTTTATACCTGCCACTGACAATAAATACAAGTAAGGATGTTATCTGGAAGAGTTATGACTCGGTCATCTTCTTCAGTCGGGTAATTGCTGTCCTGATATTCTCGTCCAGTCTCTCACAGAAAATGGAGTTACGAAGTTGATCCAAATCTGTCTGAAAGATCAGAACCGTAGATCTTTTACTGCCGAACTCCAGTGTCAACATATGCATATCACGGCATCCAAGCCTCCGCCCGTCAGTAATAGATACCTTGGGTGCATGCATGTTTAATTCAGCGGCTATGTCTTTTACCGTTTTTTCGATCACAGTTTTCCTCCCTCCAAAACGATATCAGTTTGTACGGTAAACGATGTTTGCATCCCGGTCGAAGCACGGAGCTCTTAAACTATGAAAAAAGCCTTCCAAAGAGAGAAGGCTCACACGCGTTTCCATCTGGCAACCCGACTATCCTAGGAGCCTGTCGGACTTAGCAGAAATCTGCTACAAATCCGTCTGAACGGATCATATTTCACCGCTTTTTC
>CAIRBT010000127.1 GCA_903876875.1 uncultured Geobacteraceae bacterium | reverse complement strand
TCTCCAATAATATCAGATAGTTACGAGTTGCGGCCGACCAATTTTTTCACCTAATGTCAAGTAAAAAATGCAGCATCAAGACAATTTTTTTAAGTTTTTATTCTCAAAGAACCATGCAAAAAGCTAACCGGACAATGCTGACTTCTTTCGCGTCTTCATGCCTTCGCGTGAAGCAGTTTTTTCATTCACTTTGAAAATAATCTCGACTACCAGCGTGCCGCTTGTGATCTTTTTTACCCCCTATGACACCGCATATTGAAAACAGCAAATATGTGTACGCTAATATGTGTGTATTATTGAGTTTGAAGGATGCTCATGAGTAAAATTATTGTTAACTTATGTGATTGTAACTGGTATGTATAATGTTGTAACATACACTAATATTTTAGCTATTGTATGGTAATTGCTGATAGGATGTTTTGAAATATTCATTTTAAGCCGAGGTGGGTCTACGCGGCGTAATGATCGGCATAGGTGTTTTTCAGGTACGCGGTTGTAAGTGTTTGGTGGAATAGGGCGGGGCAGGGAGAGCGTAGATGTGCCCATTGGTTTGATGGTAAGGGGGCGAGAAAAGATGATAAATACCGCTGAAATGCAAAAATTACCATGGGTAGACTGCGCGATTGTGAGGTTCCGCTACGGTTATCTGCCATCAGCTCTTATTTCGATTGCCATCTATACAGTTTACTGGAAATATCAAGAAGCAACTTCCCATGACAGCTTTACGGGATTTGCTCTTTTCTACATGGCACCTGTTTACTTTGCCATTGTTTTAATTGGAAATGGATGGGTACTTTTCGTCCCAACGATGAATAAGGTTCTGATCTTATTGGCGGGGCTGATAATTCCTGTTGGCATTTTCTTTTTGTAATTTGCAGTCACGGTCAAGACAACACCCCACCAAGGCACACGATCTGACCGAAAAGCTGTCAGGACAGAGAACGCGGAGAAAACCAGGAGTGAAACGTATGTCTTTGTAACACCACTTTCCAGTGATTACTGAAAACAGAGCTATTCAGTAAGGGTGAAAAAAATGAAATCCCACTATCGTCTGCTATTGATCATTTGCTTTATCACTGCAATTAGTTATTCCTACTGGAAATTTGCCATTCCGACACATCGTCTCGGAATCCGTTCAGAACTGGTCATGCTGGGCGACTTAAATGGCGACCATCACTGGACCGCTGCCGATCTTGAGCAACTTACCATCATTCTTAAAAATCCAGCCGCAGCCCAAAACAGTTTAGTCTGGCGAATGGATATGAACCAGAACGGTATGATCGACAATGAAGACCTTCGGATTCTTCGCACTCTTGTTGCTGAAGGTGGTGATCCCTATGCAGCGGAAGAAAATATGCGAAAAAGAGGTGAACAATTTCCACGCCCGCGAGAACTCTATCGCTATGTTACAATCCCGGAATACCGATCCCGTCCACTTTGGGTTCTTCCCTATCCACATGCATCTGATTCGGTTCTTGACTGGCTTGCTGATATTCCCACTCCAATGAGCACGAGTACCTACAAAGAAGCACTTGCCACAGCGGTCTATGACGAAGCGGTCAGGTTTGACCAAGCATGGCGAATGCGCCAGCCTCAACTTCTTCCCATTGAGCGTGAGTATGCGGCAAAAAAACTGGCACATGTCAAAATGCTCTTTCTCTCGGGTGCACAGTACGAATTACTGCTTGCTCTCATGGATTTGGTGGAGGATGCCGAAACACTGACGGTGCAGGGGCAGCCGGAGTTTTCGCTTAAACTGCTTACTTTTCGAGATCATCTGCGGGAAGTTCTTCGTTCACCGGTTTATGCCGAGTTCATAGCGGGCAAGCAAAATTGGCGTGCCGTACTAAAAATCGTTTCGTGCCACCTACAGACAGATCTTGGACTGTCCTATGATTTTGAAACACTCGGTCCACCAAGAAATCTCACCCATCTTGCCAATTACCTCCAGCGCGCTGAGTGGCAGTATTACAAAAGTACCACAGAGGAAGGCGATCTTCTTCAGCTCATTACATATGCACAGCATGATCCACGTTACTTGCGGGCAGTTTCCCGAACCAGTAAAAAACATTTAGATCTAAACGTTGAAAATCACAACCTGCCCATGGTTCTTCTTCTACGGGAGGCACTTCGCATTACAGGTGACGATAAGAAGAAAGCTGTTGGTCTGCTTGACGAGGCAATCCGCATCCCCTATGCATGGATTAAGTTGATTCCACGCGAATCACTGCCAGGTTCGCTTGCTCTTGATAATTTTTTACTTCCCGGTAACAAGGAGGATGGAGCCGACAAGAGCCGACACTGGAACGTCTTTGGTGGCGTCTGTATCTATAAATCTCCGCAGGAGGCACTTGACCTTGCTCTCAAGCGCGAGATGCAAGATCTCCGTGATGATAATTACTCCGGGGATGCAATGCGAGAATTTTTTCGAGATATGATTGCTGACTTAAACGGCATGTATCATGTGATGACGGTAAATATAAAATTACTTTCAATTAAATAATTGCTTCCAATGACAGGCCATACCAGGATTTTCTTGGCAGCGTAAAGGTTGCTATCAACTATGCCCGAATCAAAACAAGCTGGGTCGTAAACCATGCGTTGATAAAGCTGTACTTGTCTATAGGCAAGGGGTAATAAGTGGACAGGCACCAAATAGCATTGAAGCACCGGGGAAGGCAAAAAGGACGAAAAAGAAAAGCCGAATAGGTGCCTGTCCCCTTTTACATCCCTGACAGAAATTATTCAAAAAAACAAAACTCATGAGACCCGGAGGAACAATGCCATTCGTGAACATTAAAATTACCCGTGAAGGTGTAACAGCCGAGCAGAAGGAAACACTGATAAAGGGTACTACCCAGCTGCTTGTGGATGTGCTTGGTAAAAATCCGGCCACCACGGTTGTTATCATAGAGGAAGTGGATACCGACAACTGGGGAATCGGCGGCGACTCGGTTTCCAAACGTCGGAGAGACGGAAGATAAAGAGTGATTGTGGTCTGATCTTAAATACGGAATGTCTAAACCTGACGTCAAGATGAAGTTAGGAATAAGTGGTAAATTCCAATGGTTTACGTTTAGAATCACTAAAGGAGGCGTAGCTTGAAAGTATTGGCACTAAATTTCAGTTCCAGATCTGGAGGCCAGAGTAAAACTGACTTGATGTTGAATTCTCTGGTCGCAGGCATGCGCAATGCGGGTGCTGAAGCCAAGATTGTGAACCAGCGCGAGAAAACCGTCATTAATTGCTTAGGTTGTTACACCTGCTGGACCAAAAGTCCCGGTAGATGTATTCACCAGGACGATATGACCAACGAGATGCTCCCTGAATGGCTGGAATCGGACATTGTTGTATATGGAACCCCCCCTTATAATTACACCATGACTGCCGCCATGAAAGTTTTTTTAGAACGGACGCTCCCCTCGATTCAGCCTTTTTTTGAGATCCACGAGGGACGCATGTTTCACCCTTTGCGACAAAAAGTTCCGGCCGCCGTGATACTCTCTGTTTCCGGGATGCCGGACAACAACCACTTCAGCGCACTTTCCTCACACATGAAATATATTTATGAATCTCCGGGGCGAAAGCTTCTGGTTGAAATATATAGGCCTGCAGCAGAAACGATGATGAATCCGTTTTTTAAAGAAAAAACAAGAGACATACTGGACGCTACCGCACAGGCTGGGAAAGAACTGGTACAGCATATGACTGTTTCTTCAGAGACAATGGAAAGGATTACCCAGCCCATCGTTGACCCACAGTTTTTCACCGAAATGGCCAACCTTATGTGGAAGACCCGCATCTCCGAAGGAAGTAGTGATCCCCAAGCAGAAGGGGGGTAATAAGGGGACAGGCTCGAAATAGCAGAAAAGGTTATTGAAATTCCCAAGAGTCGCCAGAGCATTAGTTGACAACTGTTACTACCACCTGATCAACAGGGGTAACGGCACACAGAAAATCTTTCATAAAGATGGCGACTACAACGCTTTTTCGGAGCTGTTATTCCAGGCACAGGCGAAAAACGGTGTAAAGCTGCTTGCTTGGTGTCTAATGCCTAATCACTTTCATTTACTCGTTCAGTCGACTGCGGCAGACCAGATTAATAAATGGATGCAGTGGCTGACGACAACCCATGCCCGCCGTTATCATCAGCATTACCATTCCAGCGGCCATGTATGGCAGGGGCGGTATAAGAGTTTTATTGTTCAGGATGATGACCATCTGTTGACTGTAGTCCGATACATTGAAGGGAATCCGGTCAGGGCAAATCTTGTGCCGTCAGGTAACTTCATGTGAACTCACGCGAAGACGCGAATAACGCGAATGAACCGAATGTTGAAGAACTGTCTAAAATTGTTGTGGATGCGGCGTATAATATTCATAAAGAACTTGGGCCGGGGCTGCTTGAATCGGTTTATGAAATTGTATTGTCAAAATCATTGGAAAAACGGGGACTGCATGTTGAACGACAAAAATCAGTTTCCTTTGAATATGACGGGATATTTTTCGCTGAAGGGCTTCGGGTAGACCTTCTTGTAAATGGAACTCTGGTTCTTGAACTTAAATCAGTAGAAAATATTGTTCCCGTTCACAACAAACAACTTTTGACATACTTACGTTTGCTTCATCTGCCCCTTGGGCTCTTGATTGATTTTGGTACTGCAGCTTTTAAGGATGGCGAAAAGCGCATCGTAAATAATCATACTTCTTTCGCGTCATCGTGTCTTCGCGTGAACCAGGTTTTTCATTCACTTTGAAAATAATCTCGATTCCCCCTGGGCCGTTATGTAAACTGGGGGGTAACCGTCAAATATGAAACCGTTGTTATAAAGGCATATAACACGGATAATATGTATTGAACTGCTAACGGCTGATAAAACCTTAAGAGCAAGCTTTTTTGTTTAACCCCCAAAAGTTTTAAAATCCGTCTTGATCCGTCTAATCCGTTAAATCCATGTGAGATTTTGTAGTAATGTTCAGGCGATTCTTTGAATTTTCAGTACCCTTCCTCTCTTGGGTGCCCGTCCCCTTATTCTCCCCAGAAGTCTTCAGTACCGGTCATTCCAACAACTACAGGAGGATAGGGGATTTCCACAAAAAATGTGGATAACCCTGTTGATACTGTTGAT
Source organism: uncultured Geobacteraceae bacterium (assembly GCA_903876875.1). Taxonomy (GTDB): domain Bacteria; phylum Desulfobacterota; class Desulfuromonadia; order Geobacterales; family Pseudopelobacteraceae; genus JACRCG01. The sequence continues at coordinate 6,496 of CAIRBT010000127.1, read as the reverse complement.
ATGTCCCCAAAAAATGAAAGAGAAACGGGTAGTTTGTCGGTTTGCATAGTGAAAAAGCACCGCTTGTAAGTACCTGAAAATAAATGTCAATAGTTATTTTTACCCGCTGTGAAAACAGTGAGGAAGTCGGTAATGCCGCTCAATCCTAAAAAATAGGCAGTATGTCAATTCGTGATGTGAAATCACATGTTTGAACACGTGATGGGGGGCTTTAAAGATTCACGCTGTACACCCGGCTTTCCCCCGTGGCCGGTACCTCTGCTAAAAATGTTGAACCGATTTTACCGCTCTCTGGCTAAACTGGAGAGCAGTTCAGCGTTTTAGTTGAAAAATCATGAAAAACCGGTTAAATTGGAAGATAATTTTCTTTATGATATGAAATCGTACTTTTTTCTATTTTCGGGAGGCATTCATGAGTTTGATTAAGTTGTATGATACAACGCTGCGGGACGGCACCCAGGCCGAAGATATCTCTTTTCTGGTGGAAGATAAAATCCGTATCGCCCATAAGCTGGACGAGCTGGGTATTCACTATATCGAAGGGGGATGGCCGGGGAGTAATCCAAAGGATGTGGCTTTTTTCAAGGATATCAAGAAGGAAAAGCTGGCACATGCCAAAATTGCCGCCTTCGGTTCTACCCGTCGCGCCAAGGTAACGCCGGACAAGGACAGTAACATCATCACCCTGATCAAGGCCGAGCCCGATGCCATCACCATCTTTGGTAAAACCTGGGATTTCCATGTGCGGCAGGCACTGCGCATTTCTCTGGAAGAAAATCTTGAGCTGATTTTCGATTCACTGGAATACCTGAAGAAACATGCACCGGAAGTGTTTTATGATGCGGAGCATTTCTTTGACGGCTACAAGGCCAATCCCGAGTATGCCATCAAGACCCTCAAGGCTGCGGAAAATGCCAATGTTGACTGTATCGTGCTCTGTGACACCAATGGCGGCACCATGCCCTTCGAGGTTGCCGACATTCTCCGTGCGGTTCGGAAAGAAATTAAAACTCCCCTCGGCATCCATACCCACAATGACGGTGAATGTGCCGTTGCCAACAGCATGATCGCCGTTGAACAGGGGATCGTGCAAGTGCAGGGCACCATCAACGGCTTTGGTGAGCGGTGCGGCAATGCCAACCTCTGCTCCATCATTCCGGCACTGAAGGCCAAGATGGGTAAAGAGTGCATCAGTGACGAGCAGATGCGTCACCTGCGTGAGGTATCCCGTTATGTGTATGAGCTTGCCAATATTTCCCCCAACAAGCACCAGGCTTATGTGGGGAACTCTGCCTTTGCCCACAAGGGTGGGGTTCACGTCAGTGCCATTCAGCGTCACCCGGAAACCTACGAGCATATGCGTCCCGAACTGGTCGGTAACTGCACCCGTGTGCTGATTTCCGATCTGTCCGGTCGTTCCAATATTCTGGCCAAGGCGGAAGAGTTCAATATTAATCTTGACAGCAAAGATCCGGTGACCCTGGAAATTCTTGATAATATCAAGGATATGGAAAACCGTGGCTATCAGTTTGAAGGGGCCGAGGCTTCCTTTGAACTGCTGATGAAGAGAGCCCTGGGGGGACATAAAAAATTCTTCACCGTCCTCGGTTTCCGGGTCATCGACGAGAAGCGGGGTGAGGAACAGCGGCCGGTTGCCGAAGCGACCATCATGGTCAAGGTTGGCGGCAAGATCGAGCATACGGCGGCCGAAGGAAACGGCCCGGTCAATGCCCTTGACAACGCCATCCGTAAGGCACTGGAAAAGTTCTATCCCAAACTGAAGGAAGTGAAACTCCTCGACTACAAGGTGCGGGTGCTGCCGGCCGGTCAGGGAACCGCTTCAGCAACCCGTGTACTGATTGAGTCGGGGGATAAACATGCCCGCTGGGGAACGGTGGGTGTTTCTGACAATATCATTGATGCCTCCTATCAGGCATTGATCGACAGTATCGATTACAAATTGCATAAGTCAGAGGAATAAACTGAACAATGAACTGATGCGTCGGGGGGTGATAATTCTCTCTGCCGCACTTCTCACAGCGATGTTAATTATGAAAAACCGTACCGGTCAGGGGGTACCCCCTGACCATGCGGTTTTTTCTACGTTATCGGGGAGTTCGATCTTCGTCAAGGTGAGCGGCGAAGTGAGGCACCCCGGTATGTATGTGGTGCCGGACAAGTCACCGGTCGAACGTGCCGTGATCGAAGCAGGGATACTTCAATCGAGAGTGAAACCTGTTACGCCCCTCTCCGCAGCAAAACCATTAACAAACGGTTCGGCGGTTGTGGTCAGTACCGGTCCCGATGGTTCACCGTTGATGTCGATTGAGCGTATGACCGTGCAGGAGTGTATCGTCCTGGGAATCCCCCTCGATATCACTGCAATGGATGAAGATGACTTCGCCCATGTGCCGGGTATCGGCCCTGCACTGGCCGGACGCATTGCCAGTTTTCGAGAGTCTCACGGTGGAAAACTATCTCTTGCGGATCTTCCGGATGTTGAGGGGATAGGTGAAAAGAAATACGCCCGCATTCTGCCCTATTTTGCCCGACGGGATAATTTACGATGACCAGCGAGGGTTGGTGCCATAAAACCAGCCATTACTTTCGATGATGTGTGATAGGATGCTGTCACAGGAAGAGTTGATTAATAACGTGGCACCGGTTGATGTGTTGAATGATTCTCATAAGTCTACGCGGATGTTGAGGTGTTGCAGGAGGATGAAATAATGGTGGAGACACTCAAACAGAAAAATGTGCATCTGGAGGCAATTCAGAATAAGTTGCAAGAGAAATTGCCTGACCTGTGCCAGAAATACGGTGTTAGGTCTCTGGGGATTTTTGGTTCATACATACATGGTACACAAACAAAAAGAAGCGATCTTGATCTGTTGGTTGAATTTAATGAAGATGCGCCCGTTACTTTGGTCGGCTTTGTAACATTGGAACGGGAAATTGCTACACACTTGGGGCTTCGTGTTGATCTTGTTGAACGGGGTACACTAAAGCCGACTATTGGAAAACGGATTTTGGCAGAGGTTATGCCGGTATGAAGGTTTGCGAGCGTAATAGTACGGACTATCTCAGCGATATTCTTGACGCTACGGAAAAGGCTGCACGGTTTGTTAGTGGCGTTGATTATGAATTATTTAGCACCAATGACGAGAAGGTATATGCCGTTATCAGGACGCTTGAGATAATAGGTGAAGCAGCCAAGAGTGTCCCACAAAACCTTCGTCGCCGCTACCCGGAAATTCCGTGGCAGGATGTAGCAGGTATGCGTGACAAGCTGATTCACGGATATTATGGGGTGAACCTCAAGCGGGTCTGGGATACCGTATTGATTGATCTGCCTCCGTTGCAGAAAGTGGTCATGAAGATGCTCAATGCAGATCCAGAGGTTATTAATGAGCGTGAAGACAAATAAGAGGTAAATAAAATGATAGAAGAAAAATACATAAATTATATATGAGGAGTCTCTCCATGAGAAACGATGGACGCAGTACCACCGAGTTACGGCCGGTTTCCATAACCCGCAGTTTTACCAAACATGCCGAGGGGTCGGTGTTGATCGAATTTGGCGGCACCATGGTGATTTGTACCGCTTCGGTGGAGGAGTCGGTTCCCCCGTTCATGCGGGGCAAGGGGACCGGGTGGGTGACCGCCGAGTACGCCATGCTGCCACGGGCTACCCACACCCGCTCCCCCCGTGAAGCGGCAAAAGGGAAACAGACCGGCCGGACACTGGAGATTCAGCGGCTGATAGGTCGCTCTCTCCGGGCAATTACCGACCTGACCAAGCTGGGTGAACGCTCCATCCACATAGACTGTGACGTCATTCAGGCCGATGGCGGCACCCGTACCGCTTCAATCACCGGTGCCTATATTGCGCTGGTTGATGCACTGACGACCCTCAAGACACGGGGGCTGCTGGCCGAAATTCCGCTGAAAGAGGCCGTTGCCGCTATCAGTGTTGGCATCGTCGGTGGGGAAGCATTGCTTGACTTGAATTACCTTGAAGATTCATCGGCTGAAGTGGACATGAATTTTGTCATGACCTCAAGTGGCCGCTTTGTCGAAGTACAGGGAACCGCCGAGGCCGAGCCGTTCACCAGCGAGCAGATGGATGCCATGCGTGACCTGGCGGCAGCCGGGATACGGCAGCTGTTTGCCGCACAAGAGGGGGCACTGGCACGATGAAGCGGTTGGTGGTGGCGACCCGCAATAAGGGGAAAATAAGGGAAATTACCGCACTATTATCGGGCCTGCTGGAGAGTCTCAGCAGTGCGGCAGATCTGGTCGGTTTTCCGGAAACCGTGGAAGATGGTCATACTTTCGAAGAGAATGCCCTGAAAAAAGCCCGTGAAGCGTGCCTGTTTTCAGGTCTGCCGGCCCTGGCCGACGATTCGGGGCTGGTTGTGGAGGCACTCGGTGGCGCGCCCGGTGTTCATTCTGCCCGCTATGCCGGTGACGATGCCGATGATGCCGGCAATAATGCCAAGCTGTTGACCGTCTGTCGGGAGATTCCGGAACAGTCCCGTCAGGCGGCCTTTGTCAGTGTATTGGCCTTTGTAACCCCCCTGGGCGTTGAACAGCTGTTTACCGGCCGGGTCACCGGACGTATCATTTCCGAAGGGAGAGGGGAGGGGGGCTTCGGCTACGATCCACTCTTTCTGGTAGACGGTTTCGACCGGACCATGGCCGAACTGACTCTGGCGGAAAAAAACAGTGTCAGTCATCGGGCACGGGCCTTTATGCAGTTTAAGGAGTATCTTATGGCACACAACGGGGAGCTTTCATGAGCGGGAACGGAAAAACAGCAGGGAAGGGCAGGCCACCGTTGGATAGAAACAGAGTAAAACCGCCAACCGGTTCCACCTCGGCCAAACCGGTAAAGCCGACCGCCGAGGGGAAACCGTTTGTGCCGCTGGCCCGCAAGGGGGAACAGGAGGTGCGGGTTTCTTCCCTCGATGAGGATGGTTACGGCACGCTGCGCACGGAAGAGGGGATGACCCTGCGCATTGCCGGGGCATTGCCGGGGGATGTGGCCATTGCCGCCATCGACCATGTGGCCGGTGGCATCGCCTTCTGCCATGTGAAAAAAATGCTTCAGCCATCACCGCTGCGGAGTAACAATCCCCCCTGTAAAGAGAGTGCCGACTGTTTTGGCTGCCCCCTCATTCCGATGAAATATTCGGAACAGAAGAACTGGAAACGGGGCATGATTCTGGCCGAGATGGCCAAATATCCGGCGTTGACCGGCGTGCTGGTGCATCCGCTCCTCTCTCCCGACAATCTGATCCACTATCGCACCACGGCAAAGCTGACGGTAGCCGGCAAGTTTTCCGAACCGTTCATCGGTATCTACCGTCGTGCCAGTCACGATGTCTATGACCTTGAACAGTGCTCGATCCACCATCCGCTCATTGACAAGGTGGTCGCTGCTGCACGGAAGGGGATCAGCAAAGGGAAGGTGCAGGTATATAACCCCCAGAGCAAGATGGGGTTGCTTCGCTACCTGGTGGTACGGGTGTCGGTTCATGAAAAGAAGGCCATGGTGGTGTTTGTCACTTCCAAACGCTCCTTTAACGAAATTCACCATCTGGCCCGCTTTGTACAGGAACAGGTGCCGGAGGTCGATATTGTCGTACAGAATGTCAACCCTACCGAGGGGAATGTCATCATGGGGCAGAAGGATTATTTTCTGACAAAAAAGCTCCATCTGACGGAACGGATTGGCGATATCTCGTTCCGACTCTCCCCCCGCTCGTTTTTTCAGGTCAATAACAGCGGTGCCAACCTGATCTACTCCAAGGTTCGTGAGTGGGCCGGTCTGACCGGACGGGAAACGGTGCTGGATCTCTACTGCGGTATCGGTGGCATTTCCCTGTTTCTGGCAGGTAATGCGGCGGAGGTTATCGGTGTTGAGGTGGTGGAAGAGGCCGTGGCCGATGCTGCCCAGAATGCCCGGATAAACGGTATCAGGAACTGCCGCTTTGAAGCGGGTGATGTTGCCGATCTCCTTGAAGAGATGGCGGAAGAGCGGCAGCAGGTAGACGTTGCTGTGCTCAATCCCCCCCGCAAAGGGTGTGACCGGAATGTGCTTGAGCGGGTCGCCGCACTGGCTCCCCGGTCGATCCTCTATGTGTCCTGCTCTCCCCAGAGTCTGGCTCGTGATCTGGATATTCTGGCCGGCCTGGGGTACGGCTGCCGGGAGATCCAGCCGGTGGATATGTTTCCCCAGACGGTTCATGTGGAGAACGTAGCCCGGTTGGAAAAAAACGCGTGATATTGGTCAGAGCCGTTTCGTGAAAAATTGATATAAAATCATCTTGACATCCGCACCATAACTTGCTATTACTCTCCAGCTTTTTGATGTAGGCGCGTAGCTCAGCGGGAGAGCGCTACCCTGACACGGTAGAGGTCGGCGGTTCGACACCGCCCGCGCCTACCATTATTAAGCAGAGTGAGGCGAGCAGGATGCAGGCATCGATGT
>CAIRBT010000126.1 GCA_903876875.1 uncultured Geobacteraceae bacterium | reverse complement strand
GACTTTTTTCTGTGACGATGATTACGCAGCATATCTTGATCTGATGGCTGAATGGTGTGGTAAATACAAAGTTGAAATTTGGGCATGGTGCCTGATGCCCAACCACGTTCATTTGATTGCAGTACCTGAATCAGAGGAAGGACTGTCGCGTGCTATTGGTGAGGCGCACGTAGATAATGAATTTGCTCGTGATAGGGTCGGATTCATGGAAGAGAAAGAGGGCAATTCTCACTATTACGTCCTCCCAAATCAGCTTGATGTAATTGTCGCCGGATTCAATAAAACATCCGCGATCAAGACTCTGGTCAAACTTGGCTATATCATTCCGGACAAGCATGGCAAGCCACAGACCAATAAACGTCTCCCAGATTCGAAAAATTCGAAAAAGGTCTATGAGTTCAGCAACAAGGTATTGGCTGAGGTGGATGAAAATGAAGCTACTACGGATGAGACAATATCAGAGGGTAACATGGGTAACAGGGTAACGAAAGAATATTTACCTATAAATACATGTAGTTAATCTCTCATGATTGTTACCTGATAGTTTTCACATCAGGTAACTCGGGTAGCTGGACAGGGTAAGGCCGAAAGGTTGTTACCCTTTTCTCGTATTGGGGAACATATCTGCAAAATTGTGTTACATATATTTACCCACTATATCGTGTAGTTACATGACTGTTCCCCACGTTACCTTTGTTACCCTTGTTAAACAGTATCTCCGGAGCGAATCAGCATTTTGGTTCATCAAACCAGTATGCGACTAAGTGGCAAGTCCTCAGTGACTCTGGGGCTTTCTTTTGCTTTTGATGAAATCTACAAGAACCGATAAATGCTAAATTATTCAAATTATCAGCCATAAGAGGGAGGTGGTAAAAATCAGTCAATAATCATGGAATCAAAGAGGAACTCCATTGCAGCATAACTGCAATTGGAGGTATTGAAATAATTATGCCGTAATAACGGTTTAAAAAACGGATTTTAAATTCCGAGGAGAATAGAATGGAAGAAAGTTTAATAATTAATGTAAATAAACTTAATGATATGGTTTGTCTTCAAGATATTGCGATTAAAAATATTGTAGAGGAATCTGATAGGGCAGAAAGTCGGAATGAAGCTATTTTCGGAATAATACTGGCACTGAACGCATGCGTAAATGATGATAACATCTTGAAAGATATGCCAAATGATTTTGTGAAGCAAAGCATTAATTATTTATATGCATTGGCCTCTGATAATAGATTATTTTTTGATTCTCTCATGCTAGAGCTTGAGGCCATTGTAAAGAAGAACACGGTCCAAAGTTAACATATCGGAAAGTCACCCAGCTTGGATGTCCAGGCTGGGGACTTTATGTCCTGCTCTTGAACAATCACAATTGAATATGCAGTAACCACCTAATGTTGGATGGCGAACACCTCGGAGAGCAGACGCTAAAGCCGGGGTGTTTTTTTGTTTTAAAAACTACGACTCAAAGAGGATTTATCAATGGAAAATCAATATGTAAGCAAGGCGTCTGCCAATAAAGGTACCCCGGAAAAAAAGAAGTTTGGAACAAGAGAGCTGTCAGGGCATAGTTATAATGTGATTATGGGTTGTATGCACGATTGCCGGTATTGCTGGGCCAAACATTATGCCGCCAAGAATAAGTCAATTCAGCGTGAAGATTGGCAGCACCAGCAGGTAGTGTTTCCCAAGTGCTTTGATGAGACAAAATTGTTCGATGGCACGGTCATGTTCCCAACAACTCATGACATAACGCCTGGTTTCGACGAGGCATGCCTTTGCGGACTGCTTAGACTTCTTGAAGCAGGAAACCAAGTACTGGTATGTACAAAAGCAAACCTGTACACGGCTGAGTATTTCACGAAAAATCTGCAAAAATACAAAGACCAGTTGACATTCATGATAACGATTACGTCTCTTGATGAGCGAGCCAGCGCTTTCTGGGAGCCGAATGCTCCAATGCCGGTGGAGCGGATAACCAGTCTCAAGCTGTATCACGAGAGTGGCTATAAAACATCAGTGCTAGTGGAACCAATGCTTGATGGCGTTGGTGATACAATCAAGCTCTACGATATGGTAACTCCCCATGTAACTGAGGAGATCTGGTTCGGGCTTATGATGTATGCCAGTGAGCGGGTAAACCAGAGCGATCCAGATAATGTCAAGATGCTAGAAATATTGCAGTTACTTCACAGTGAAGCAAACATCAATTTTTTGTATTCAATGCTGAACGACAAAGAAAAAGTCCGATGGAAGAGTTCTATTGTGGAGGTAATCGCCAATCGTGCTGATTTTCAGGCAATGACGCAGATGGATTTTGGGCAAAGATTCGATGGCAGTATGAACAAGTATCCACGGATGCCGTTTAAATGTGCGAAAGCAGAGTTTCCAAGATATTAATCAATGGCAAGGGTCGGGGAAATCCCCCGGCCCTTTTTATTTAACCATCATATGTGCAAAAAAATGGAAAGGTAGCAACAATGAATACAGAAAATTGCAGTCAGCCAGATTATGAATTAAACGGTGTCAAAGCCAATGCCCCTCTATCAGAGCAAGAAATAATGGAACTGTGCGAAGCAGTAGCAGTAATACAAGAGCTGACCTTTGGACTCAGAGAGGACATTGACAAGCATATCCAAAAAGACAATCCTGATCGCGGTAATATTGATTTCCGGATTGAGCAGATTTACGATCTGGCTTTTACTGCCAGCATGCACGAACATATACTGATGTATCCTTCATAAATATAGGCTGCAAATCGAGAGGGCTGGCAAATTGCTGGCCCTTTTTTAAATTTAATCTGCGTGAAAATATATTCTGTCGAGTTGGCGAGATCTCTTCGTTGCTGACAAGAAAACGCCGTAACTGCTTTAATGAAGAGGGTTTGCGGTGGCTATTTAATCGATAATCTGGTAAGAAAGATTCGTTTATCAGTCAGATAACACTTTAAAAGTAATGAATAAATATAAAGTCCGAAATCTTTAAATTATATCCAGGAAATCTAATGACCCAAGACAACCAAATCTACCATCGCCCACCTGCTTACGTAGACGGTGAACCGTTCAGTAATGATAAGTTTGAACGCAAGCTCCTTGCTGAGCGGCTTACCCAGTATATTGACCGTTTGAATAGCGGATGCGTCATGGCTATAGATGCACCATGGGGAGAAGGGAAGTCCTATTTCGGAAAAAACTGGGCTGCACAGCTGGAAGTGAATGGCTACAAAACCATTTTTCTCGATGCCTTTGAGCAAGATTATACTGATGATCCATTTTTATTGATTTCTGCGGAGATCTTATCTGCTGTTAAAAAGTCCGAAGGCGACGAAAGTTGGGTGAATTTTCGTGATGCCTGCGTGAAAACCGGAACCGTATTGCTTCCGGCTGCCGCAAAGATGGCCGCTAATGCTTTTGGGAAAATGGTATTAGGTATAAATGACCTTGCAGAATTTAAAGACAAGATTGGCGATCTTCTTGAGGAAAAACTTGGCGATGCAACGGAGAAGTACATACAGAAGCGGTTACAGGACTATGACCAGGAAAAGCAGACAGCCCTTCACTTTCGGGAATCATTGACCGAATTTGCCTCTAAGCAGGAAAAACCTGTTGTCTTTTTTATTGATGAGCTTGACCGCTGCAAGCCTACATTTGCAGTCACGGTTATTGAGCGCATCAAACACTTCTTCGACACCCCAAACCTGGTTTTTGTTCTTCTGCTTAATCGATCACAGTTGGAAGAGGCAATAAAGGGCGTTTATGGAGCAAGCATTGATGCCAATATTTACCTCGGCAAGTTTATTCAACTCTTCTTGACGCTCCCCAAAACCACATCGCTCACCGAAGGGGCTAACTGTCACAACCTCATCTATTGTACGGAATTGGCAAAGCGATACAAATACCCGAACACTGATAACCTCCAAGGCTTCATTCAAGCACTTGCTGCATTAGCATCCATTTTTGGAATGTCCCTCCGAGATTTGGAACGTGCCTTTATTTACTTTGCTATGGCACAACCACTCAATAGGTCTGCGAGTCTCGGGGCATATATGATTTGCCTTAAGATTACAAAACCAGATTTATATATGAAAGTAGCGAAAGACGATAAAGCCGGCCATATTGAAGCTTTAGAATTAGTTAAAATAATTGAAGAGAAATTACCTGACTTTTGGCTTGTATCAACAATTCGCATGCTACACCAGCTCATTGCTCATGGTGCGGATTCACTGCAAGAAGAAGATAAAATTGAACTTCGACGAGAATTTCATGGTTTAGGCAGTAGGCCCGAACACATATTCAGATATTTGAGCAAAAAAATCGATACTATGCTTATCCAATAAATTACTCTTCTACACTCAACCTGTTAGCTAAGGCCAGGTAAAGTGAAAGGATCATCAACTCATGACTCCAGCGAATTTCCAACAGCTTTCAAATTTCATATGGTCCGTTGCCGACTTGCTGCGTGGCCCGTACCGCCCACCTCAGTATGAACGGGTGATGTTGCCGCTTACGGTATTACGCCGCTTTGATTGGGTGTTGGAGCCTACCAAGGCCGCCGTACTTAAACGGTATGAAGAACTTAAAGCCAAGGGGCAGCCTAACATTGATGCCATACTCAATAACCTGGCAAAAGACGAAGAAGGCATGCCGCTGGGATTTCACAATCATAGCCAACTCGATTTTTACCGTCTTAAGGGCGATCCTGACAACATCGGTCGCCATCTAACCGATTACATCAACGGTTTCTCCGAGAACATTCGTAAAATATTCGAGCGTTTCGAGTTCGAAAAAGAGATTGAAAAACTGGAAGATGCCAACCGACTTTATCAGGTTGTCGCCCAGTTTGCTGAGATGGACTTACACCCCAAGCGCGTTGACAACATTACCATGGGGCTGGTGTTTGAAGACTTGATACGTAGGTTCAACGAAGCAGCGAACGAGACGGCCGGTGATCACTTCACACCGCGAGAAGTTATCCGGCTTATGGTTAACCTGTTGCTGGAGCCTGATACCAAGGTTCTCACGCAGGAAGGTGTCATTGTCACCATTTGCGATCCGGCCTGCGGAACCGGCGGAATGTTGGCCGAGGCACAAAACTGGATACGTGCCCATAACGAGCACGCAACAGTCAAAGTGTATGGCCAGGACTACAATCCACGCTCCTATGCTGTCGCTGCATCTGACTTGCTCATCAAGGGGCATCGGGACAGCCGCGTCGAATACGGCAATACCCTGACCAACGACCAGTTTTCGGATATGCGTTTTGACTACCTTCTGGCCAATCCGCCATTTGGTGTGGACTGGAAGGGCGAAAAGAAAGAGATTGACCGCTGGCCAAACTTCCGTGGTTACAACGGTAAACTTCCGCGCATCAACGACGGGGCACTGTTGTTCCTGATTCACATGATCGCCAAGTTTCAGCCCTGGCAGGCAGGCAACCGAGAAAAACCTGGCTCCCGCATTGCCATTGTTTTCAATGGCTCGCCGCTGTTCACTGGGGGTGCTGGTAGTGGTGAAAGCGAAATCCGCCGCTGGATTATCGAGAATGACTGGCTTGAAGCCATCGTAGCCCTGCCCGAACAGATGTTCTATAACACAGGAATTGGCACTTTTGTCTGGGTGGTCAGCAATCGTAAAGAAAAGCATCGTAAAGGTAAAATTCAATTAGTAGATGCCCGCGAATGTTGGACACCGATGAAGCGAAGTCTCGGCAACAAACGCCGCTATCTGGAAGAATCCGCTATCGACTCGATTACCCGCGAGCATGGGGCGATGGTTGAATCCAGGACAAGCAAGGTTTTCGACAATGTTGACTTCGGCTATCGACGCATCATTGTCCATCGGCCACTGCGTCTGCGTTTCCAGATAACGTTTGACGCCAAGGATCGTTTTCTTAATACCTGCCCCGAGCTACTCGACGCTGTGTTGGCTGTTGAAGAGAAACTGGGTACCGATCCCGATTATGACTGGAACAAGACGTGGGAGCAGGTTCAGAAGATCGTCAAGGTAAATGGTGGCTGGGCACTCGGAGCCAAAGGCACAGCGCAGAAAAAACTGTTTCGAGAAGTATTCACGGTGGTCGACCCTGATGCCGTGCCGGTTATTTCCAAACACTACAAGTTTGAAGGCCTGGAAAGAGCCTCATTATTTCCCGACCAGATCCTGCCTGAAGGATTGACTGCTGCTGAACTCGAAAAGGTGTTGGGACTATCCGCAGACGGTAAGGGCAAACATATTGAATACGAGCCCGACCCAGCTCTTAAGGATGCTGAAAACATACCTCTCAAAGAGGACATTGTCAGCTTCTTCCTGAGTGAAGTACGGCCATACGTTTCCGATGCCTGGATTGACCGCGAAACGCTCGATGAACAGGACGGCGGCATCGGCAAGGTGGGCTACGAGATAAGTTTTAACCTCAAATTTTTCCAGTACCAACCTCCACGCCCGTTATATGAGATCGATAAAGAGCTCAGTGCAGTGGAACAGAGGATCATGGAGTTGCTTCAAGAGGTGACAGAGTGACTCTTTCTTCTAAAATAGACAGTTCCTGGCCTCGATGGAGACTGCGCTTTTTATTGAACAAGTCGAGAACACCAGAGGAAATGGATCGCCTTCAACGCGTATCAGAAGTTAATTTTGTGCCGATGGAAGCCGTTGGTGAAAATGGTGGGTTAGACCTTGCAAGGGTGCGAGAGCGAGAAGATATAGGAAGCGGTTACACATTATTTTTTGAAGATGACGTGCTGGTAGCAAAAATTACACCATGCTTCGAGAATGGCAAAGGGGCTATTGCAAAAAATCTTATTAACGGGATTGGGCTTGGAACAACAGAGATTTATGTGCTTGATCCAACTCCAAAACTAGATCCCCGTTTTCTATTCTATCTTACGATATCACGCGATTTTAGAGTGCCAGGAGAAGCATCGATGAAAGGTGCTGCTGGTCAAAAACGAGTGCCTGATGAGTTTATACAAAATTTCAAATTCAACTTGCCGCCAATAGATATTCAGCATCTCATTGCAGACTACCTCGACCGTGAACTACCCATAATTGATACATTAATTGCGGAAAAAGAATGCATGTTGGGCTTGCTAGAGGAAAAACGCACTGCGCTCATAAGCCATGCCGTTACCCACGGTCTAAATTCTGAGGTATCCCTTAAGTCCTCAGGTGCTCCATGGTTTGATAAAACACCGATAAATTGGCCGGTACAGCGATTAAAGTGGGTTGTTACATCTGTAACTTCGGGAGTAAGTGTTAATGCTAGTGATCAACCAGTGGAAGGTGAAGGGTTTGGAGTTTTAAAGACCAGTGCTGTGTCTGGAGGAAACTTTAATCCTGCCGAAAACAAGTCAGTTTGGGACACTGAATTCGAACGGCTGGCTTGTCCTGTCACAGCTGACACTATCATCATGAGCCGAATGAACACTCCCGCACTTGTGGGAGAAAGCGGTTATGTCAATTGCGACTATCCCAATCTTTATTTGCCTGATCGACTTTGGAAACTCAGCTTTGATGAAGATCGAATATACGTACCATATTTGGCCCTTCTTCTGTCATCTAAAGAGGCTAGACATGCACTATCGTCAATGGCAACAGGCACAAGCCCGAGTATGAAAAACCTCGCAATTGAAGAGATGACAAGTCTACTTATTCCTATTCCACCGTTACAAGAGCAGAGAGACATTCATGAGAATGTGACAAAACAAGATGCAGATATATATCCACTAAAGCGAGAATTGTCTAAGTCACTAGAACTTCTTAAAGAGCGTCGCGCTGCCCTGATCACTGCCGCCGTAACAGGTCAAATCACTACTAAGGAGGTTTCGGCATGAAACTGCAGAGCCTCAATCTTGTCCACTGCGGTGGCTTCGAGCAGCTGGAGATTGACTTTGAACCGGATGTAACGCTGATTGCTGGCGTCAACGGTGTTGGCAAATCAACCTTACTGCGTGCACTGGCAGTAGTGCTCTCCCGTGCCATGCCGGAGTTTACCCCGTCACGATCAGCAGCTATTTATTTCACAGATGATGATATCCACAGTGATAAACCTTCATTGGAGGTTTCGGCACGCATACAGATAAATGGGCAGACAATAAACGCCGGAATCCAAAGGCTACGCGAAGCGGATGAACAAGGTGACCGCTTCATGCTGCTGCGTCAGGCACAGCTGGCAAAAGAAACTGCAGACTTTGCCGAGATACTGCTAAGCCGTACCGTTACCGGTGATCTTGAAGCAGGGCTGAAAGATACACGTACTGAGCTTGCAGCACTGAAACTGTCCAAAACACCTCCCCTTGCTATTTATTTCACACCAAAACGTCAGTTACCCGGTCAGCCCCGTACTCTCCCAGATGTAAAACCGTTCGATCAATCAATTGCCTATGGTCGCGCACTGCATGACCGCGAAGTTGAGTTGCGCGAATTTATGCACTGGTTTCGCACCCAAGAGACATTAGGAGCTGTTCGGGAACCAAAGCGGCTTAAGGTACTCGACGCCCTGCGGAATGTAGTGACCGAATTGGTGCCCGAGTTTACTAATCTGCGTATTCAGGAGAAACCACGCCTGGGTTTTGTGGTTGATAAGCGCGGGCAGCCATTTTATCTGCACCAGCTCTCCGACGGTGAGCGAGGTCTGTTGGCACTGGTTTTCGATTTGACACGACGCTTGGCCATTGCCAACCCGGATAGTGACGATCCAATTGCTGAAGGTGGGGCATTGGTGATGATCGACGAAATAGAATTGCACCTGCATCCTAAATGGCAGCGTGATGTCTTGGGACGTCTGTGCTCGATGTTCAAGAGCTGCCAGTTTATTGTTACTACTCACTCACCACTTGTACTTGGGGAAGTAGAGGCTCGTTGCGTGCGTTTTCTGGAGTATCAAGAAGGCAAAGTTGTCGTAACTATCCCAACTGAAGCATACGGAATGGACGCTAACCGCATCCTGCAAGAGTTTATGGGTGCGCCAATACGCAATAAAAAGATTGAAGACGAATTAAGGGCACTTTTTGAATTGATAGACAAAGAGCTATTCGACGAGGCACGGGCCGCAATTGCCAAACTTGAAGGCAACCTCGGGGAGGGTGAGCCGGAGCTGACGCGAGCCAGTTCACTGATAAAGTTTCTGGAAGGTTCCGAATAGTGCGGACTATCCAAAAAGAGAAAGAGCCAGATTCACTAATTGAATATCGCAAAAAGCCCGGCGCATATTTTGACGGATATCCCAACAAGGAAGAGTTACGCGTCCAACTTGCTCGTGAGCAACGTGGTCTTTGCTGCTACTGCCAATCACGCATTCGCCCGACCGGCGATGGGATGAAGATTGAGCACTGGCAAAGCAAAAGTCCAGATAAATACCCACAGCGTCAACTTGATTATACCAACCTGCTTGGTGCCTGTTATGGCGGTGAAAAACCCGGTACAAAAAATTCACAAGACAATTTCCACTGCGATACACACAAGGGTGAATCTGATCTATGTTTTTGCCTGACAGACAATGCTCATCCAATCGAACCGCAAATTCATTTTTTGGGTGATGGTGCTATTCAATCGGGTAATCCAGATATTCAGAAGGATATCGATAATGTGTTAAAGCTGAATCTGGGCCACCTACAGGAGAACCGCAAGGCTGTACTCAAGGCTTTCCAACAACGGCTTATGACTGGGAAAAAGTTTGACGCTGCCAAAGAACTACCTAATTGGGATGGTTCCAGAGATGGCGATCTGGAGCCATTTTCACAAGTAGTCGTGTATTACCTTACCAAGAAATTACGGAGAGCAAGCTGATGAAAACAACCAGCGAAGCCGCCTTTGAAACAGCTATAGAAGCCGTATTGCTGGCCGATGGGTATCATATAATCCCGCCCACTGTTTTAGATCGTGATCGTGCGATATTTCCCGAGGTGGCACTTGAATTCATTCGCGCGACTCAGGAAAAAAACTGGGATAAATTGCAAGCCCTACACGGCAATCAAACCGGTGAACGTATTCTGGAGGCTCTCTGCAAGTGGCTGGATACTCATGGGGTACTAATGACCCTGCGACATGGCTTTAAGTGTTTTGGTAAGACGCTGCGAATTGCCTTTTTCCGTCCTGCACATGGCTTGAATCCTGAACTTGAGACGCGTTATCAGGCCAATCGACTTGGACTGACTCGGCAGTTGCACTTCAGTCCCAAAAACGAGAAGTCACTAGATGTTGTGCTGTCGGTTAATGGAATTCCGGTTGTGACATTGGAGCTGAAGAACCCACTTTCCGGCCAGACGGCGGCCAATGCGATTCATCAGTACCGCCATGACCGCGAACCAAATGAGCCGATTTTTCAGTTCACCAAGCGGACGTTGGTACATTTCGCGGTGGATACTGAAGAAGCACATATGACCACACGTCTGACAGGTGCCAACACTCATTTTCTGCCATTTAATCGTGGGAATCTGGGTGGTGCGGGCAATGAGCCGGGCAAGGATGGACGCAATTACAAAACAGCCTACCTGTGGGAAGAGGTATTGCAACGCGACAGTCTTATGGATTTGCTGGCCCGCTTTCTCCATCTGGATATACAGGAAAAATTAGCCGACGACGGCAAGAAGGTCCGTAAGGAAACCTTGATCTTCCCACGCTACCACCAGTTGCAGGCAGTGCGGAAGATGGTAGCTGCGGCGGCCACAGAAGGTGCAGGGCATAACTACCTGGTTGAGCATTCTGCGGGGAGTGGCAAGAGTAACACCATTGCCTGGCTGGCCCACCGGCTATCGTCTCTGCATAACGACAAAGATGAACGGATTTTCGACAGCGTGGTGGTCATTACCGACCGTGTGGTCCTTGACCGGCAGTTACAGAACACGATCTACCAGTTTGATCATCGCCAGGGAGTAGTACAGAAGATTGACGAGGACTCGCGGCAGCTGGCCGAAGCTCTGGAGTCAGGCGTACCGATCATCATTACTACATTGCAGAAGTTTCCGTTTGTATCGGGTCAGCTACTTAAGCTCGCCGAAGAGCGCGGTGAAAATGGTCTTAGCTTTTTGCCGACCCGCAAATATGCTGTAATTATCGACGAAGCCCACAGCTCACAGTCTGGCGAGACGGCAACCGAGCTTAAAGGCGTCCTGGGCGGTGAAGAGCTAAGACAGAAAGCCAAAGAGATGGCCCTGGAAGAAGGCGAAGTTGAATTGGAGCGGTTGTTTCGTGCCATGGCCAAACGTGGGCAACAGCCAAATATGAGTTTTTTTGCCTTTACCGCTACTCCGAAGCATAAGACCTTGGCCATCTTTGGACGTAACGGAGAGCCTTACCATCGCTACACCATGCGGCAGGCCATCGAAGAACGCTTCATAATGGACGTATTGGCCAACTACGTAACGTACAAATCCTATTACAGCCTGATAAAGAAAGCTGAAGATGATCCGCATGTCGAAAGGAAAAAGGCGGCAAAAGCTTTAGCCCGGTTTGTTCGTCTCCATCCGACTGGTATTGGTCAGAAAACTGAAATTATGATTGAGCACTTTCAGAATTTCACCCGACACAAGATTGGTGGACATGCCAAGGCCATGGTGGTAACCGGGTCACGTCTGGAGGCAGTTCGTTATAAACAGGCTTTCGATGAATACATCAGCAAGAAGGGCTATCCAATCAAGAGTTTGGTGGCCTTCTCCGGGACCGTGGAAGACGACAAGCTGCCTGAAAAAACATACACTGAAGTAGAGATGAACGGAGGGGTAAAAGAAAAAGAATTACCCGAGTCATTCGCCAAGCCTGAGTTCCGACTTTTGCTAGTGGCTGAAAAGTACCAGACCGGATTTGACCAGCCTCTGCTGCATACCATGTATGTTGATAAACGACTCGGCGGTATTCAAGCGGTGCAGACGTTGTCACGTCTGAATCGGACACATCCTTTGAAAGATGAAACTTTCGTACTGGATTTTGTCAATGACCCTGCCGAGATTCAGGAGGCTTTCAGTCAATACTACGATGGCTCTGTGATGGGCGAGCAGGTTGACCCGGACAAACTATACGAGGTTAAAGCAGAGCTCGATGCTTCGGGTATTTACCAACAGAATGAAGTTGATGAGTTTGCTACAATATTCTTTGCTCCCAAACGCCGCCAAAGCCCGTCTGATCATAAAAACATGAATGCGATTCTAGATCAGGCAGTGGCACGGTTTCAACACCTGCAAAATACCGAGGAAGAAGAGGCGGAGTTGTGGCGCGGTAAAATGCAGGCTTTCCGGAATTTATATAGTTTCCTGAGCCAAGTGATCCCGTATCAGGACAGTGACCTGGAAAAGTTGTTCACCTATTTACGATTCCTCGCATTGAAGCTACCGAAACGCAAGAGTGGTCCCGGATACCGATTCGATGAAGAAGTGGAGCTCGATTATTACCGGTTGCAAAAGATCAGTGAAGGTTCAATCAACTTGGGAGAGCTCTACGCCAAGCCTTTAGATGGCCCTCGTGAAGTTGGGACTGGAATGGTTCACGAGGAGCAAGTAACCTTGTCGCGGCTAATCGATCTTATTAACGAGCGTTTTGGTGGCGAGTTGAATGATGCTGACCAGCTATTTTTCGACCAGATCGCTGAAGCGGCAAGCCAGAATGAATCACTAAAAAAAGCAGCTGAAGTTAATTCACTAGAGAAGTTCCAGCTGGTGTTCCGGCAAGTACTGGAATCGCTATTTATAGAACGCATGGAGCTTAACGAAGAACTTTTTACCGACTATATGAGCAAGACCGACATGCAAGAACTTGTTTCCAAATGGTTGGGAAGCCAGGTTTACGATCGGTTGGCCCGCGCAGACAGTATCCAACAAGTGAAGATCTGAAAGAGGTGAAATATGAGTTCTAAACCATGTTGGTTTGTTGGGGCTGCGTACGGTGGGACTAATGACCAGTTCTCAAGATTTCTGGATGAAGGAATTTGGGAAAATAACAACCAAGATAAATACCTTGACCTTGTGAAGTCAATCCAACCAGGTGACCGCATTGCGATCAAGTCTACATATACCCGAAAACATGATTTGCCTTTTGACAGTCGAGGACAAACAGTTTCAGTTATGGCAATCAAGGCCATAGGAGAAGTTACTGAAAATCAGGGAGATGGCGGCAGGATAAGCGTAAACTGGACAAAGGTCGATCCACCACGTGAATGGTACTTTTTCACCTACCAGAAAACCATATGGCGTGTTGTCCCTGGAGACTGGGCCACAGACGCACTTATCGATTTTACCTTCAATAATAAACAGCAGGATTTAGATCGCTTTCGTAATGCACCGTTCTGGAAAGAACGTTTTGGCGACACTCCTACAGGCAAGCACAGATTCCAATGGACGCAATTCTACGAAGCAATTGCAACGAAATTGTTAGCTTACAAAGACGACAGATCATCGTTGGTTGCCGCGATTCATGACATTGCGACCAGGGTAAATGGCCTTTCGATCCTGCAAGATCAATTTGCGGACAATACAGCTGGGCCATTTAGAGACATTTGCCCTTTTACCACCATTGGTCTTTTCAACCGGGGCATTACGGATGTTAACCGCAAAAGCATTGCAAAAGAACTGGCTAACTTTTTGGGCGTTGAAGAAGCTGTCCCTGAGTTCCGGGGACAGTATATTTAATTGACAGGCATTTGATTTCTGTTATTGTTCACACATGGCACGAATTGCACGAGTTATAGCCTCCGGCATACCACACCACATAACCCAACGTGGCAACCGTCGACAGCAGACTTTTTTCTGTGACG
>CAIRBT010000125.1 GCA_903876875.1 uncultured Geobacteraceae bacterium | reverse complement strand
GTCAGCGTTAAGGGCCTCCGGCGAGTTCCTTAATTGTGGGAATCAGTATACTGCTTCAGGCAGACCCGCGTACAGAGGGCAGCACACCACAGCAGGGAGCGACCCCCGTTTTATATAGCATTCCGCCCGGGCGCATCGGCCAACGGGCAGGGTAGAGAGCAAATCTCCGTAAATCCAGTTACTGAATTATTACTCCGTTACCCCGTTCTTTACAAGCGTTTTGTATAGCTGTTCAGCCGTTTTGTAAAAAAATCGTCAGGCGGTCGATTTCTTTCATCATCTGTTCAAAACCGGGGAACGTCAGCGATTGGGGGCCATCGGACAACGCCTTTTCCGGTTCGGGATGTACCTCCACCAGGACACCATCTGCACCGGCCACCAGAGCCGCCTTGGCCATGGGGGAAACCAGTGAGCGCTTTCCCGTGGCGTGCGACGGATCGACCATAATCGGCAGATGGGTCATTTCCTTGATCAGCGGTACCACAGAAAGATCAAGGGTGTTACGGGTGGCTGTTTCAAAGGTGCGGATCCCCCGCTCACAGAGGATTACCTGATCGTTCCCTTCTGCCAGAATATATTCTGCGGCAGCGAGAAATTCTTCCACCGTGGCACTCATGCCCCGCTTCAACAGAATCGGCTTCCGTATTTTTCCCAATTCACGCAGCAGGTCGAAATTCTGCATGTTACGGGCACCAACCTGGAGCAGATCGGCATACTCGGCAACCAACCCCACGTTGTCCGGGCTCATGATTTCGGTGACAATCGGCAGTCCACTGGCTTTTCCAGCGATGGCCAGCAGCTTGAGCCCCTCTTCACGCAACCCCTGGAAGGTGTGGGGACCGGTGCGCGGTTTGAACGCCCCCCCCCGCAGCATATCCCCCCCGCACTGTTTGACGAAGAGTGCGGTTTTGACAATCTGCTCTTCACTCTCAACGGCACAGGGACCGCCGACGACAACCGGGCGACACCCCTGACCAACCTTGACCCCGGCAACGTCAACAATGGTATTTTCAGGATGGAAATCCCGGGACACCAGCTTGTACGGTTTAGAAACATGGATTACCCGTTGTACACCGGAAAGTTCCAGTATGTTACAATCTTCAACATAACCGTGGTTTCCCAGCACTCCGATGGCGGTTCGCTCACTCCCCGGTATCGGTTCAGCCCTGAACCCCATCCCCTGCACTATCCTGCTCACCGCTGCCACATCTGCCGCCGTGGCATTATGATTCATCACTATCAACATGGCTTTTTCCCCGTTCAATCATGGCGTTCCGACAAATTCTGCAATTTTTCCATCTGATGCACGACCACACGCCCCCCCTGCACTTCGATGATCCCCTCCTCCTTCAGCTTACGAAGAGTCCGGGAGATGGTTTCGCTGGCGGTACCGAGCCGCGAGGCCAACTCCCCCTTTTTAATACCGAGGTCGATGTAGGTTATCCCCCCGTAACTTGTGGAACTCTCGGCCGCCCTCCTCACCAGGAAAGACGCCAGGCGGGAAGTGACATCGGCAAAGGAGAGCTCTTCAATCTGGCGGGCAAACTGCCGGAGCATCAGCGACAGAGAAACAACCAGATTGAGAGCAAAATTACCGTTCCGGGACATCAGCTCCATAAAACCTTCCCGGGGGAGATACAAGACCTCGCCCGCCTCAAGGGCACGTGCCTCGGCCGGGTATTTGCCATCACCGAAAAAAGCCGCTTCAGCGAAGGTTTCCCGTGGTTTGACAAAATGCAGCACCTTTTCCCGCCCGTCTGCCGACATACGACAGAGCTTGATACTCCCCGAGACCAGCAGATAAAAACCGGTGGCCTCCTCCCCCTCACTGAAGAGGGTTTCCCCTTTGGTGAAGGTACGGTGTACGGTAATCGCCGCCAACTCGGCCAGGTCAGCATTGTTAAGCCCGGAAAACAGCAGCGGTTTTTTAAGATGTTCGATCAAATCCATGTATGTGGGTTACCATTCAGGCGTAAAATTTTGCCAGGTGTCGTGGGTAGAGACGCAAAATATTGCGTCTCTACGTATCCGGGCACATCAGATTAATTGCCCCAAAAATGCCTTTATTTTTTCCGTAACCTGCGGGGTGGTAAAGCCAAATTTTTCTGCCAGAACCTTATCAGGTGCCGAGGCACCAAAATGTTCGATGCCGATAAACAGACCATCACAACCGATCAGCCGCCCCCAGGATTCGCCCCGACCCGCTTCAAAGGCCACCCGGGGAACTCCGGCCGGAAGTACACTGTTCCGATAGTCGACCGACTGTGCCGTAAAGGTTTCCAGACAAGGGATCGATACCACCCGTGCCTTGGTTCCCGCTGCGCCAAGGGCGACCGCTGCTTCCACCGCCACATGAACTTCGGAACCACTTGCCATGATGACCACATCGGGGCAGCTGTCCGGCGTTGAAACAACGTATCCCCCCCGCAGAATCTCCGCCGGAGCAAAGCCGTCTAAGCGCCCGATTACCGGCAGTTTCTGGCGGGTCAGCACTAAAACCGTCGGGCCATCGTACTGAATGGCAGCCAACCAGGCCACAGCGGTCTCCATGCCGTCGGCCGGACGAATCACCTGTAACCCCGGAATTAAGCGGAGCGAGGCCACATGTTCAATGGGCTGATGGGTCGGGCCATCTTCGCCAACAAAGAATGAGTCGTGGGTGAAGATAAAGATGGTTTTCAGCTTCATCAGGGCAGAAAGACGGATCGAGGGACGGCAGTAGTCGGAGAACACCAGAAAGGTTGCTCCGTAGGGGATAAAGCAGCCGTAGAGCGACAGGCCGTTGACCACCGCTCCCATGGCGTGTTCGCGGATACCAAAATGGAGATTTCTCCCCCCAAAACTACCGGCCTGCACCGAAGACGAGCCCTTGATATCACTGTTGTTTGAAGGCGAAAGATCGGCCGAACCACCCACCAGGGAGGGCACAAGGGCGGCAACTTTCTGGAGAAGTGCTCCCGAGAGCGAGCGGGTGGCACCATCTGAAGCGGCAACCGTTGCCAGAAGTTCGTCTAAGAGGTTGGCCGGATGATGCTTGTTCCACATTTCATCCCACAGCTTGGACTTATCCGGATTGGCCGCATGCCACCCTTCAAAACCCTGCTGCCACGAGCTATATTTTTGTTTCAGTTCGTCAATACGGTTCTGACAGATTTCCCGAACCTCCGCAGGAATAACGAAGGGGGCGTGGGGCCAGCCAAGATGTTCTCTCGTGGCGGCAAGTTCAGCAGCACCGAGGGGAGAACCGTGGGCTCCGGAGGAATCCTGTTTGGCTGGACTGCCAAAGGCGATATGGGTGGTGGCGATAATAAGTGACGGACGTCCCTGTTCTGCCTTCGCCGCCCCAATGGCAGCAATAATCTGACCATAGTCATGGCCGTCAACTTCCTGCACATGCCAGCCACTGGCACCAAAGCGACCAACAATATCCTCAGACCAGGCCAGACCGGTTTTACCTTCGATGGTGATGCTGTTACTGTCGTAGATATAGACAAGATTACCCAGTTTCAGGTGACCTGCCAGGGCAGCCGCTTCATAACTGATCCCTTCCTGAAGATCCCCGTCACCAACCAGTGCGTACACCGTATGGTCAATGGGGCTGAAATCGGCGGTATTGAAACGCTCCGCCGCCATCCGGGAAGCCAGAGCCATGCCGACCCCATTGGCAAACCCCTGTCCCAGGGGACCGGTAGTAACCTCCACACCGACCGTATGGCCGAATTCCGGATGGCCGGGGGTCTTGCTTCCCCATTGACGGAAGTTTTTCAACTCCTCAAGGGGGAGATCATAGCCGAACAGATGGAGCAGAGAGTAGAGCAACGTGGAACCGTGACCGGCGGAAAGCACAAAGCGATCCCGGTTGGGCCACGCCGGATCTTCTGGATTGAAGGAAAGATAGTTGCCCCACAGGGCAAAGGCACAGTCGGCGGCTCCCATGGGGAGGCCCGGATGACCTGAGTTGGCCTTTTCAACGGCATCAGCCGAAAGAAAACGGATGGCATCGGCACAGAGCCGTGCTTTGTCTGCGGGAATCATGAGGTGACGCATGGAGAATCCTTTCATCTGGGGAAGTAGCTGCTAAAAATGGTTAAAACCTGCCGCCAGGCAGGAGAATCTGCTTCCATCACTGTTCAGAGCGATGATCCCGGTGGGGGGTGTCACTATACCAATACGTGTCACCTCAACGCCACACTTTTTCATGTTCTCCCTGATTTTTTCCCGATTGACCCGGTGGGCGGTAAAACAAAGTTCGTAATCCTCCCCGCCGGAAAGAGCTAACTGGCGGGGGTTTACTGCCATTATTGCCGCTTCGGTGCGCAGACTCCCGGAGAGGGGGAGCTCCTCTACGAACAGTTGTCCACCGACATGGGACTGTTCGGCAATGTGACCGAAATCAGCCAGAATACCATCGCTCACATCAATCAGTGCGGTGGCATAGCCGGATTCAGCCAGTACAAGGGCGGCGGACACCCGGGGCGTCGGATCCAGAAGGCGAGATGCAAGGGGAGTATCCCCCCCCTTTTCAACCACCTGCAGCGCAAGAGCAGCATCCCCCAGGGTTCCGGTCACCCAGATGTCGTCACCGGCAACCGCGCCGGTACGGCGTATGATTGTTTCCGGATACTGTTCGCCCATGATGGTGACCGAGATGACCAGACCTGATTTTGACGCGCAGGTATCCCCACCGATCAACGAGACCCGATGTTCGCCTGCCAGTGTCAGAAAACCGTCCATGAACCGGTCAACAAAATCGAGTGACAGACCGACCGGCAGTGCCAGTGACAGGAGTGCCCACCGGGGAATGGCACCCATGGCGGCAATATCGGAGATACTAACCGCCAGTGACTTGCGCCCCAGATGATACGGGTCGTGCCACATCCGGCGAAAATGAATATCTTCCAGCAACATATCCGTAGAGGTGACAAGCTGCATGCCGGGGGTAAGAGCCGTCACCGCCCCATCGTCGCCGATACCGGTAATGACATTGCCATCGACGGCAACCCTGTCAGCAATACGCGTAATGAGGCCAAATTCGCCCAGTTGGGGCAGTTGTTCTGAGGAGGGGAGAGTCACGATGGTAATACTTCCTGTTTTCCCGGTGGAGTGATCAGGGTACTCTCAGTACCGATCTGCCCATTGTATCCCAGATGATTATTATGGCAAGTAAAAACGGGTGTTATACCGAATGAAATAGTGTTGCAACCAACAGTCCAATATGCTAGCTTTAGCTGTTTATTATCACTTTCAAGAGATACGGTAAAAAGGAGCTTTACGTGAACATTACTTCCGCAACAAAATTATGTGCCCTGGCACTCTGTGTGGCTGCAACCATGGGTTGCCAAAATGGAGGAGGAGCAAAAAGCGAAGGAAAGAAAGAAGGAAAGGTTCTGGCAGAAGTCAACGGCGGTACCATTACCACCGGAGATTTTGACCGTGAGCTGAAGAATCTTCCCGAGTACCTGAAATCCATGGCGGAAACCCCCCAGGGACGTAAGGAAATGCTGGATACCATGGTTATCCGGGAACTGATTCTCCAGCAGGCGTCAAAGGATGGCATTGATAAGGGTGCCGAGATCGAGGACAAGCTGCAGGATCTGAAAAAACGTCTGATCGTCGAGTCATTCCTCAAGAAAAAAGTGGAAGCCGATTCAAAGGTTTCCGACGAGGATATGCAGAAGTTCTACCAGCAGAACAAGGAAAAGTTCAAATCAGGTGACCAGATCAAAGCCAGTCACATCCTGGTTAAAGCCGAGAAAGAGGCAAAAGAAATTCTTGCCAAACTCAAGGGGGGAGCAAACTTTGAGGAACTGGCCAAGAAAAGTTCCGTTGACTCTTCCGCCGCCAAGGGGGGAGATCTCGGCTGGTTTGGTAAGGGGAGCATGGTTCCTGCCTTTGAAAAAGCAGCTCTGGCACTCAAGGAAGGGCAGATTTCCGACGTGGTCAAGTCTGATTTCGGCTTCCACATCATCAAGCTGACCGGCAAGCGTGCCGCTGGCATTCGCCCCTTTGAAGAGGTAAAGGATCAGATCAAGGGCGCAATAATGCCGACCAAGCAGCAGGAAGTGTTTCAGAAAATCAAGGATGAGTTAAAGAAGAGTGCCAAGATTGCAATCAAGGAAGATGTTCTGAATGCAGCCGGCGGCACCAAGGAAGAGCAGAAGGAAAAAGGGGCAAAACCGGTAGAGACTCCAGCAAAAGAGGCTCCCAAGGCGGCAGCTCCTGAGAAGAAATAACATTTAAATTCACCTTCTGTTATTGACAGTAACCTCACAAAACCGGAAGCGTGGGAGCAAATCCCCCCTTCCGGTTTTGATATCCACCGGAAGAAAAGAGCACCTCCATGAAACAACGTACCCTGGCAGTCGCATGTTCACTCACCACCCTGACGCTGTTGACGGGGTGTGCCGGTAATGGAACCACCGTTCCCACCGAATCCTCTGTCACGACCGTCAAGACAGATACAGCCTCCCCATCAACTCCTCTCGCCGTAACAGCACGCGTTGTGACCAATGCCATCGTGGCTCTGGTGAATGATGATGTCATCACACTCCACGACGTAATTCGTGAGGCGGAAGCGTCCCTTACCGAGGCGGCAAAGAAAGGAACTGTCACCCCCGAACTCCGTAGCCAACTGCGAAAAGCGGCTCTTGAGCGACTGATCGAAAAGAAAATGGTCGAACAAAAAATCAAAGAGTTGAACATCAAGGTATCGGACGAAGAGGTTCGCCTGGCCATTGAAGACGTGCGGCGACAGAATAAAATCCCCTCACAGGAAGCTTTTGTGGCAGCCCTCGCCAGTCAGGGATTGACGTTTGACATCTACCGGTCACAACTTCAGGAGCAGCTGGAGAAGCTGAAGCTGGTCAGCATCGAAGTTCGCTCAAAAGTTCAGGTCGGTGAGTCGGAAATGCGCAGCTATTATGAGGCCAATGTCGCAAAATATTCCGAAGAGGAGAGTTACCGCGCCCGGCACATTTTCTTCAAATCCGGTGCAACAGCCTCCGCCGCCGAACGGGAGCGGGCAAAAGCCACCGCTCTGTCAGTGCTGGCCGATGCCCGGGGGGGGAAGGACTTTGTAGAGCTGGCGAAATCGTTTTCCGAAGATCCAGCTGCCCGCAAGGATGGCGGGGATCTGGGGAGCTTCAAGAAGGGTGATATGTTGCCGGAGCTGGAAAAAACCATTTTAGCTCTGCAACCGGGACAGCTCAGCGAACCGGTAACAACCCCCATTGGCATCCATATTATCAAGCTCGAAGCTATCCAACCCGGCACACGAAAGCCCTTTGAAACCGTAAAGGGTGAGATTGAGGATATTCTCTATCGGAAAAAATCGGAAGATCGCTTCAGCCTGTGGGCTAAAGAGCTGCGCAGTAAAGCAACAATAGAAATAAAAACGTGGGAAGGGTTACCGTAAGGAACGTGACGGGAGAGGGGAAACGTCCGTCCCCTACTCCCGCCTGCGCAGATAACCTAAAAACTCTTCACAGGTAAGATGTTTTTTTCTGACCAAATGGGCAACTTCCCTGCTCAGGGCAAGTTTTTCCCCCTCCTTCATCTCCTCTTTCAGCATAACAAACAGCGGCGTATTACTACTGTAGGGGTAGAGGCGAAACCGTTCCTGTAGCTCAAAGGCCGACATATCGGAAAGCATCTGACTGCAAAAGACCAGGTATACCGGATGAATGGATGACAGAGCCAAGGCTTCGTTTCCCGTGTAGCCTTTGATGACGTCAAAACCGAGGGCTTCAATGGCTCGGGCCAGGGTATCCTCTCCCGACCGGGAGACCACCATCGATTGCAAATCCCAGGTTTCGGCCTCTTCCGTCAGTCCATACACCGCAAGGCGATCCTGAAGATACTGTTCATCAATGGGGAGAGTAAAAAAACCGGCCACCGGAAACACCCCGCCCACCGTTCCCTGTTCACTCAAGAACACCGGAAGTACCGGTATGTTACGGGTGGCAGGAGATGTTTTTATTTTCAGGAGCACTCCCCAACCATCGTGGGAAAAGGGGGAGATATCAAGCACAATACCGAGGGGACGCCCCTGTTCAAGGGCATCAAACTCTCCGACCCTGCAGACGTAGCCACCAGCCTCAAGATATGAGGTGAGAACCGCTTCCCGGCCATCTCCCGGTGTAACCCCAAAAATCCATAGTTCCCGTTCAGCCATCCCGTTTCCCCTCTGCACAGTTACGCGTTCTCTTTGGCCCCATACAGTTTAAGTACCCGCTCAATAATGTTCGTCGTTGACTTACCATCCACAAACTGTACCAGCTCAACCCGGCCACCATTCGCCTCAACTACATCCCTGCCAACCACCCCGTCCAGCGAATAATCCCCCCCCTTTACCAGAATATCCGGTTTCAGGGCGGTGATCAGCTCAAGGGGGGTATCCTCTTCAAACAGTACCACATAACTGATGCAATCCAGAGCAGCCATCAGGTGGGCCCGCTCTTCCTGATCGATAAGGGGACGTTTTTCCCCTTTCAGCCGCCGCACCGAAGCATCGCTATTGAGCCCGAGGATTAACAGGTCACCCAGACCCCGCGCCTTTTGCAGATATTTCACATGCCCCGCATGGAGCAGGTCGAAACAACCGTTGGTGAAGACGACCCGCTTGCCGCGCCCCTTCTCGGCGGCAATCAGCGGAACAAGCACGTCACAGCTTTTAATTTTCGTATGGCTGTCCTTGTGTGACAGAGACACCGTATCAATGATTTCCTGGGGGGTGACAATGGACGTCCCCAGCTTACCGACGGCGATACCGGCGGCCACATTCGCCAACCGGGCAGACTCGGCCATCCCCAGTCCGGCAGCAATGCCGAGTGCCAGAGTGGCAAGTACCGTATCCCCGGCACCGGACACGTCGAACACTTCACGGGCAACCGTGGGGATATGAACCGTTTCTCCCTCTTTGGAGAAAAGCGACATCCCCTCTTCACTCCGGGTAATCAGCAGATGGGACAGACCGGCCAGAGACATGATGGCCTGGGCAGCTTGTGCCAGCGACTCACCATCGGAGATGACGATACCGGAAGCGGCCTCGGCCTCCTTCCGATTGGGGGTCAGCAGGGTGGCACCGGCGTACTGAACATAATCCGTACCCTTCGGATCAACCAGCACCGGAATACCGGCCCCAGTGGCCGCCGAAATAGCCGCAGCAATTACCTTATGGGTCAGCACCCCTTTTTTGTAATCGGACAGCACTACCACCGAGTATTCCCCGGCGTGAGCGGCTATCCAGGAGCAGAGTTGCTGTTCAATGGCAGCGGGGAGTGCTTCACGGGATTCACGGTCGATACGAACTATCTGCTGGTGTGAGGCAACCACCCGGGTTTTGCGGCTGGTGCGCCGAGCCGGATCCACAAACACCGCACGGGTATCAATAGCCTGATGACCGAACTGCCCCAGCAGCTCACGACCATTCGCATCATCCCCCACCACGGAGCAGACCGATACCTGTGCCCCCAGTGCCGCAAGATTATGCACCACGTTGCCGGCTCCACCGAGACGCAACTCTTCACGAATCACGTCAACCACCTGTACCGGTGCTTCAGGGGAAATACGCTCGGCCTTTCCCCACAGATATTCGTCCAGCATCAGATCACCGACCACCAGACAACGAAGGCCGGCACTATTGGCAAACAGAGTTTCTACCGATATATGATCCACGCCCCCCCCTACTGTTTTGAAAACATAGATTTCTCCATGAGATCACAGAGAATATGGATGATGGTGATATGCCCCTCCTGCACCCGGGGGGTATCGGTGGTCGACACCACCAGTGCCACATCGCAGACGCTTTTAATACTGCCACCATCCCTGCCGAGGAGCCCCACGGTGCGGCACCCCATGCTGCGAGCCAGCTCCAGAGCTTTCAGTACGTTGGGGGAATTACCACTGGTGGAAATTCCGACCACCAGATCACCGGGGAGTGCCAGTGCCTCAACCTGTCGGCTGAAGACAACCTCAAACCCATAGTCATTACCAATGGCGGTCAGGATGGAGGTATCCGTACTCAAGGCCACCGCCGGCAATGCCCGCCGTTCCATCTTAAAGCGCCCGACAATTTCTGCCACAAAATGCTGGGCATCGGCGGCCGAACCACCATTCCCCATCACCAAGAGCTTACCGCCATTGGTAAAGGTTTCCACAAGAAGTGTCACCGTGTCTGCGATCAATGGCGTCAACTCTGTTTCAATCCGGGCAATCACCTCACGGTGAGATGTTAATTGGGCTGTTATCTCAGCTAACATAGCGAATCCTCCGGTTGATACCGTTTTTCATTGGTACTTTTTTTAAATTTTTCCAGCAGTTCGTCAAGGGAGATACTCAGCTCTCCCCCCGGAAAGGCCACCGCCCCCGACGGACGCACCAGCACCAACTCGGGCGACGTCACCCGGAGCAGAGCGACATTTTTAAGTAGATTGCGCTGCGGAAAAAGCAGAGAAATCCGGGACAGGGTGATACCGGTATGGAGCCCATCCCACCCCATTTGCAAGAGCAGGCCATGGAGACGACGCGGTAACAACAGGGTAAAAGAATGCCCCTGACGGGCACCGTTCAGCAGAATGGCATGCATCGCATCAAGGGTTCCCATATCGACACAGGGGGGGGAGAGGTAGAGGCCATAATGGCGTGGGGCACCCCAAC
The DNA here is from genome assembly GCA_903876875.1 of uncultured Geobacteraceae bacterium. GTDB lineage: Bacteria > Desulfobacterota > Desulfuromonadia > Geobacterales > Pseudopelobacteraceae > JACRCG01. The sequence goes on along the minus strand of CAIRBT010000125.1, from coordinate 4,026 downwards.
GGGATAGATATTCGGAACGGCTGGCTTGTATTCTTTCATCCCTCCGGAGCAGGGACCCCAGGGAGTGCAGCACGCTACAGGGCAACCGAAGTCCGGTACAGAGGCAAGTACCGTACCCCCAGGAGGCGACCCGCCGTACGTAATCTTTTAAACACCACTCGTCTCCGTCAAGGGATTCGTCAAAACTGCCGGCCACAATGCGCATTTCCGTCCGCATTAGTACGGTTGTAAAGGAGACAATACCACTTTCCAGCAGGGAACAGCCGGGAGCCGGTTCCGGCAGTGCCGGAGCCCCCGCACCGCTGAACAGGGGTGACACCATCCCCGCACCGGAAAGTTCGGCAGCCTCAAGCAGCGTTTCCAGCCAGCCTGCCTGTACCGTCACATTGGGACGCACAACGACGGTGAAATCACTGTCTGAGCGTGCCAACCCCATGTTTATGGTGGCAACAAGACCACTATTGCGGTTTGTTTTAATGAACAGCCCCTGATCGCCCAGCGGCTCGGAAAACTCCTCCAGCATCTGTTCGGTTTCCCGGTTACTGCCGCTGTCAACGACAATCAGACGCACAGAGGGGGAGTGCGTCAGAATAGACACAAGGCAGGCCCGTGTTTCAAAGGGATTGTTCCAGACCGGAACAACGATATCAACCGTGGGGGAAGCCATGGGGGCCGGAATAATAGTTTTCTCCTGTCAGGATTTCATCAGGATGAAATGGCAACCCGACGAAGCAGATCAAGCTCGTCAAGCACCAATCCGGAACCGAGGCAGACACAGTCAAGAGGGTTCTCGGCGATAAGTACCGGCACCTTGGTCACTTCCCGCAGCAGCAGGTCCAGGTTTCGCAACAGGGCACCACCACCCGCCAGAAAAATCCCCTGATCGACAATATCCGCCGCCAGTTCGGGGGGGGTTTTCTCCAGACAGATTCTCACCGTATCGACGATAGCATTCACCGCTTCCTTGAGGGCTTCACGGATTTCATCGGAATTAACCCGGATGGTTTTCGGGATACCGGACACCAGGTCCCGCCCCTTAACCTCCATTTCCAAAGTTTCCGGACCGGGATAGGCTTCACCGATCTCCATTTTAATCTTTTCAGCCCACCGTTCACCGATCTGAAGGTTGTATTTCTTCCGGATGTACTGAACGATGGCTTCATCCATCTTGTCCCCCCCCATGCGGGTGGACTGGGCGTAGACGATACCGGCCAGGGAGATAACGGCAACTTCGGTGGTACCGCCCCCAATATCAACGATCATGTTGCCGGACGCCTCAATAATCGGCAACCCGGCACCGATGGCAGCCGCCATCGGCTCTTCAATCAGGTACACCTCACGGGCACCGGCCGATTCGGCCGATTCCTTGACGGCACGCTTCTCAACCTGGGTAATCCCGGAAGGGACACAGATCACGATACGGGGGCGCACCAGGGTTTTCCTGTTATGAACTTTATGAATAAAGTAGCGGAGCATCTCTTCCGTAATATCAAAATCGGCAATAACCCCATCCTTCATGGGACGAATGGCGGTGATTGAGCCGGGGGTTCTCCCGAGCATCTGCTTGGCTTCCATACCAACTTTCAGTACCTTCTGCTGACCATTGGGCATTTTCTGCACCGCAACAACGGAAGGTTCGCGAACCACGATCCCCTTCCCTTTCAGGTATACCAGAGTGTTGGCCGTACCAAGGTCAATGGCGAGGTCGTTGGAGAACATACCGAACAGATAATCAAACATTTTCAACATTATGGAGTAATCCTTTCACTGAGCAGATAACAAGACAGAATGGGGCGAATGAGAATAGCAGAGTCATACCGGAGAATGCAAGAGCGAATACGTGATGTGATTGGGTGATTGGGTTTCAGTTGGCTATTTCCTCCAATTTCTGATATGAAATGTAATTTTTATACTGATACATACCTTGATTGTTCAATTTGGATTAAGCTATGGCGATTCCTTCCATTCTCGACAACTCTACTGATCGGGTCCAGCTAAGAACTGTTCTGTCTGAACTGCTGACATCAGGTAACTACACCCGGTTTTCGATGGCAACAGGTTACTGGGATCTTCCTGCTATGCGTGAAATGCTCCCGGCACTCAAGAACTTTCTATCACAGCGGATGTTCAATGAAATACACCTGCTGATCGGTGAGGAACCAAAGATTCGCGTCAATCAGCTAGATACGGCCTTTCCTGAAAAATACCTCAACGCAGACCTTTCCGATCTTCCATTTACCAATGAGTACCGCGAGGTTGCCAGCTTCATGATGGAAGCCATTCAGAACGGCACCCTCAAGGTAAAACTTTACAAAGGCGATTTCCTCCATGCCAAGTGTTACATCATTGGTGCTGAAAGCGAAAAAGCCGTTGGCATCATAGGTAGTTCCAATTTTACCCGCGCCGGTCTCATGGGTAACACCGAACTGAACGCAGTTGAGGAGGATCACCGCATTGTCAACTTCCGACCTACCGCTGGGTGTCAAGACCCAAGCCACTTGAGTTGGTTTGAAAACATATGGAATGATCCAGCCAGCATTGACTGGAACGAGTGTTTCACCTTGGAAGTGCTGGGACTGAGCAAGTTCGGTGATAAAAGTTATTCACCGTATGAAATTTATATCCGTATCCTGTATGAGATTTACGGCGATGACATCGAAATTGAAGAGTCCCTGAAAAACGAGGAACACTTTGAGAGCCGCACCGACCTGACACTTTTTCAGGAAGAGAGTTACCGTAAGGTTAAAGCCCGCCTGGATAATCCAAAAATTGGTATGTGTCTTGTGGGTGACAGTGTCGGTCTAGGCAAGTCCTACATTGCAAGGCGGGTGATTGAGGAGTACGGCTATTTCCAGCGCAAGAATGTTGTCGTAGTCTGTCCCGCCTCCCTGCGGGATGACTGGAAGCGGCATCTGGAAGAGATCACCGTCAATGCCCCGGTTTTCTCCATTACTGAATTTGGCAATGAGCACAGCCTGACAGGTGTCCGTGAAGAACTCAAACGCCGCAAGGACGCATCAAAAGCCTCTAATGCTATTGATCTACTGGTAATTGATGAGAGCCACAACCTGAAAACACAAGGGAGCCAGTCGTTTCAGAACCTTCAGGAGATTCTTACCAGCCGTGATTTCTGCGCCACTGTTCCCCGTGTTCTGCTGCTTACGGCAACCCCGGTCAATAACGGCATTAAAGACTTGGCTAATCAGATAATCCTTTCCAAAGGGGGTGATGGCCAATTTTTCACCCATTTTGGCATTCAAGACATAGAAGCGTTTTTCGGCAACATACAACGCCAGTTCAGTGCCAACGGCAAGGATGATGCCTTTGCCGACCTGTACCCGATCCTGCACAAGATCATGGTAAAGCGCACTAAACATCAGGTCAAAAAGGACTTTCCCGATGCCACCATAAACGAGGGGCAGCCGATCAAATTCCCTGATGAACGCCTGGAAAGCATTCTGTATGAGTTGGACAGTAAGACGATTAGAGCAGTGATTCACAAACGGCTCACCGCACTTGAAACTGAAAATCGGGTTCTCTATGCAGCCTTTACTGAGGAGCGCGACCAAACCGACGAGGAGAAGGAACAGCAGCAAGGACTGCTCGACTTCTTCAACTTTGCCGAAATTACCAACAAGAAGCGTAAGAAGGCGGTTGAGTTCGAGTCGATATTCCATTTTATTGACCGTTCCATTAACAATCTCAAGCTGATTCCCTACAGCTACCTGTCTGAAAAAAAACAGCGTACCGCCGATGAAGAGTTACAGGCCCGCGCCCGTGGCAGCCTTACCGGTGTCATGAAAGTCACACTCTTCAAGTCGTTCGATTCGTCTATTTACACTTTCAAGCAACGGATTGACCGCTACTCCAATTATCTTGAAACCTTTGAATCGGTGTTCTTTGAGCAGTCGCGCATTATCCGCCCGGAAATCATCCAGAAGGCTCTTACCCGCCATGATGATCAACCGGATGATGACATCATGGAACTGATTGATGGTGAAATTGAACGCTTTACCGAGAGGGAGC
>CAIRBT010000124.1 GCA_903876875.1 uncultured Geobacteraceae bacterium | reverse complement strand
TTGATATTCCATTCGGTGTTTCAATCCCTTCGTAAGTCAGGTCAATTACAGCCAGATTCTCCAGGGGAAATTCATCATAAAAGTAACATCTCGTTTCAATCCCTTCGTAAGTCAGGTCAATTACAGCCTGAAAGTAGTTCTTAAAGGGATTAATTTCCTAGCAGAACCGTTTCAATCCCTTCGTAAGTCAGGTCAATTACAGCCAAAATATCAACAATTGTAGCTCCAAAGACTCTCGGTATTACGTTTCAATCCCTTCGTAAGTCAGGTCAATTACAGCCCCCCTACCTTTTTTCTTACATAATTACAAATAGTTACCACCTCCTTTCCGTGAGTCTGTGTAAATTTGCATTAACTATAACCTCAAATTCATATTATTGCCAACCAAAATAAGCTAACCATCAAATATTTAAGAAATAAATTTTCCCCGCAGATCTCAACGTACAATCAGTGTTTGCAAGAGATGAGCTAGATGTGCGGGACATCGCTCAAAATGGTGAGTGATCAAAAATGACAACCTCACCCGTAACCGGGGAATCATAACTTAACTTTCGTACTTTACCATGCAGGGCATGAGCCATTTTCAAATATAACCAGATTGGGCCCTGGCCGGTAAGGACAATTTCATTGCCTTTGCCAGCTATTTCAAGAGCCTTTAGTTCATAAACCGAGAGACTAGCTAACTTTGCCGTATCAGTTTCTGAATAGAGTGATTCTACATTAATAACAATACGTTCCATACATCCATCTCCATTCAACACTAAAGTATTGAGAGTTCTCTCTCAAGAAGTGTACCAATTTCATCAAGGTAGCTATAACTGATGCCGTTCTGTTGTGCTGTCTTTTTTTGTACTTGTATTTTTCCATCAATATACGGAGGGTACAGGTCTGCATTGCTGGCGTCTCTTGTCATCATGGCCTTAATTAAAGGTCCTACCATTATTGCTTTGCCATACGGTCCACTTTTCTTGTAGGCACTATGATCCTTTCCCTTTGCCGTATCACCGCTAAAATCATATGTCTTGACTTCAAGAATAATGAGAGTGCCAAAACGAGTGGTAATGACAAGATCCAGTTCAGCATCATGCAGTGCTGAAGAGTCTGCGGCCTTCTTGGTCAAGCACTGCAGATGGATCTCGGCAACTGTGTCTTTAAGTTTTTGATTCGCTTCGACCGCCCGCATAACCGCCGCCGCAACCATCCATTCAAACAGAACAGCATTTCCGCGAAATGCAGAAAATGTCACTTTATCCCGGTACATCACAGAACCGTCCTGTGCATCCCTGACTTCGCCTCCCAAACTCTCAAATTGCTCTTTCAACTGGTTATAGTCACATAAACTCAGTGACTTGGCGTGAAGACGAACTCTATCAGTAGTAAGCTCGCTCAATGCGTAGGTGACAGTTCGCTTCCGAATTTCATTCCAGTACGACTTGTAGACCTCCTCCGGTTTGTGTATGAGGTTGACACGACCAATAGCATCTTGAAGCTTGCTCGGATATTTGGGTTGGCCACTACAACGGGACACATCACTGAGCTTTTCCAAGAGGTCTGAGTAATCTTTATTGATATCGTAACTGATCGTACTTAGTTCAGCTTTGACGGTGTTTAGCGATTTTCTCAGGGTATCGGTTAACTCCTGTCTGGTGGCAGGTGGTTGAAACCCCGGTCGCATGCACGCAAAAAAAGCCTCCCGAAACAAATCATCCTCAAGGTAGTACGAAAGTGCCTTATCAGCGATGCATAGATTCTTGTCAGTCACTGGACTTCTGCAGGGATATATGGCTGTTTTCTCGTCCGACATTGAATCGTTCAGGTAGAGAACTTCGTCCAGAGTAATGTCACAACTACTGCGCTCAGTTTGCATTTTATTATCTGAGCCAAACCACCATGTTTCCGGAGGTCTGGCTTCAAGATACAATACATGGTCATCCCGGAAACCAGCCTGTGAACGATTGTGGTATGCAGTATGCAAAGCAATCGTTGGGATTTTCTGGCCGCCGGAGATGTTCCACACTATTTTTTGATGAGGTAATGCTTCGGCGATTAAACACTCTACCAGCGCAGAGATTTCTTTTTCTTCACGGGAAGAAATATGTACCGGCTTTTCAACCCGAATACCCCTCTGCTCCAGTATCTTTTGTAAACGTTCGGTCAAGCCCTTGTTATCGGCATATTCGGTGGAAAAAAGTTTGACCCGTTTGATTCCAAACTGAAGCACAGGCACGAGATTGACCGTTTGATTACCGGTTGAAAGGCAAAACATTATATGATCAGAGAAATCTGGAGTCATTGCTTTACATCCTCTCTTAAGAATATTTTTAACACTCAGCCGACTTCAGCCGTAATAATTTTATAGGCACCGCCACCACAGGGTTCAACGGTCACATGCGCTTTCACAAAGCCTTTTTTCTTGATTCTCGCAACGATTTCATCAGGAACTAATGGGGCAGCTGCGGTACGCTTTACCGTTGCTTTTTTGCCGACCACGCTAAACTCTGCGTTGCCGGGGGCATAGGTCAATTGGACATTTTCCCATTTTTCTGTCGGAGTGGGAGCCAACGAGATGGCAATCTGTTGTGCTGTCGTCGTTGACTTGGATGCAGCGACACTGTTTTTTGTTTCTACCTGAGGGATGAGCTTTTTAAAACGCTCTTCGTCACTTTTTAAGCCATTGTTGGAAACATGGGGTTCAAGCCGCTCCTTTTCTTTTTTACCGTCAATAAACTGGTTGGGTGAAATCGTCATATGCTGGAGATACTTGCCTGTAGCGTTAGCAGGGTTCGCCATACCCAGTAACTGGTGCATTTGCAATGTCTGACGCCAGTCGCCACCAACTTCACGGTCCATTAGCTTTTCAAATATTTCCCTCAGTCCATCGATGGACTGCACGCTGCCTGCAACACCAACAATCGCGGTGTTGTTTATGTTTACCTTTACCTGCCCATATCCGTAAGACTTGCCCATACCGAGGCTGTGGCAAAGGTTTGCGTCCCCCCCCCATTCCAATGCCCAGAGTAACGCCCCTAATTCAGCCGGTTTCAGGTTATGCACCTTCACTTTGAAGGTGAATCTGGTGCCACTTTTGAGCGGGGTAAACCGTGTTGCAACACACCTAGTCCTCTTTGTATTGGACTGTAATGTACAAGTGCCACTTTTGAGCGGGGTAAACCGTGTTGCAACTCTCATCTGTTCACTACTTGGGCGATTAACATCCTCTTGTCTGAATGCTCGTGTCGGATATCGTTTCCACCCCCGAAGCCTGCTGTCATTGTCCATAAGAGTTTTATACTTTGTAACAGGTTTTGGCTGTTCAATATAGCTTGGGTAGTACGTTGGTTTGGGAGAGTTCAGGATCGTTGTCACCGTTTTTTCTGATGCCGCATTTGATGCGGTGGCCTGAGATATCCAGATACGTCCCTTTAATCCCTCTGGTTCACCTGCCCAACCGAACATGGTTTCAGGCAAATCCATTTTCTGATGGAGATGATCCGATGACGTATGTTTGATAACATCAATTATTGTATTTTGGTAGGGCAGGCGGTACATCATCGCCAAACCGATAGATTGAGGAGCACCGATGGTGCCCAGATAGAAGACCGGCACACGTTTGCCCGTTTCAAGTTTCTTATTCCAAAACTCCCACTCAGCGTTGGGGTTACCCTTTTCATCAGAATGGATGAAGGAAAAATCATTCTTGACGGAGTTTGATAGTGGCCGGGTCTGCTCTTCTCTGGCATCAAAGAAGATGAACTCAAGGTGCTTTCTACCCGGATTGTGCTGAGGAGTATCAGGTGCTGGCTGCCCGGTCAGAACAATTGTTCCCTCAAGTTGCCCGGTGGAGCCAAGTTGAGTCACTCTTTTGTAGATAAGTTGGCGACCTTGGCTATGTCTGTGCGGTTGTTCGGGGGTACAGTTGAACCTTACAGACAGCGAATGACCACCCCAGGCATGGTATTTGTCAACGGCACTTTGGCGACTGCGAAGATTCGGTTGCTTTGGGTGGAATTTCATTAAATCTTCACGCTCGACCCTGGCAACATCGCACGGGGTCAGATGCCATTTACGCTGGGTATCCTGTGAAAGCCAGGCAGCTTTAACCTTCGTTCTGAAGATGTTGGGTCCAGTTGTTTCGGTCATGAAATTGCCATAAATTGCTGGATTTTGCAGATCCCTTACCGAATAGCGATGTTCATCCACACGTCCCATCTTACCAAACGAAATGATCTCGATCACGTTACGCAACATCCCTTTGAGGCTGGTGCCCGGAATTATATACTCGTTGCCAACCTTGAAAAAGGACTGGGCCTCATGTGCCTGATTAGCCATGATCTCTTCATGCGTCCAATTTCCACCGTTTCTGACATAAATCGGTGAAGCTGCGGTCAGTGTGCAGGTTATCTCGCCGGAGATACCATCGGAAAAAGGGATGTCCTGGGAAACCTGCTCTGCCCATTCGGGGAAAAACACTTTTTTTGACAGCGGTACAAAGTTATACGGCGCATGTATAGGCATCAGTTCAGTCCTCCCTGTTCAAAGCCGACAAATCTGCTCGCAAACGGTGCCAGTACCCCCTGCGCATCTGCCTGCCAGTAGATTTCGTACTTCAGTTTACTTTTCTCGCCTTTCGGGATGGTGATGAAGCTCTCCTCCACCATAACCTGTTCGCCACCTTCCTGCCGATGTAGCAGGTAGTGTTCCCAGCAGGCACCGCTTTGCCGAATGTGGATACTTTGTGTGCCGGAGGCCAATTCTCCGGAAAGGATAACGCGGCCATCCAGCGATGGCAGAAGGGTGCCTTTTCTGATAACCAGCACCTCATCGGTGAAGCAAAGCCATCCTTCGGAAGGGGCAAACTCTTTAACCGCGGTAAGCACATCGTGCGCTGTTTTTAGCTCCGATCTGGTGACGTGTACGGAGGCTGCTCTCACACAACCCAAGTCGTTTTTTTGTAAAATTGCATTTATCCCTTCTATCATGCGCCACCTCCGATCCATACGCCGTTATCGTTCCATTTTATGGCCCCGCTGAAAAAGCCATTACCCCGTCCTGCTCCCGCCCCGAGGGCTAAGCGCCCCTTGACAAGATCCTCCAATGCCCGTTGTAGGGCCACACGTGATCCGTGATCAATGCTATCCTGTTCGGCCACAACCAGCTCAACCTTAAGAGAAGTACCCTTATAAAGGGGCTTTTCAGCGAAGAGAAAGCCGGCACGTGAACCGCCGGTAAAACGATCTATTGAAACATGATTAACGATCTTTGGTTGCCCATGTTCAAAATAGACGTCATGTATCAGCACGCGCCCCCGCTGCCCCGCCTGGTCCGCCCTGTCAGTTTTACTGAAGCCGAACAAATTTTGCACCGCCTGATTGTTGTCTGCAATTTCTGCCAGCTCGGTGGCCGATTTGCCGTTAGCAAAGAGTCCTTTCAGGACGTTATAGTGGAAGGCGGTACGATGGGAGAGGGCTCCTTTTATTGATGAACCGGGGAGATAATAGGAGCTGTTTTTTACGGTGCCTTGTGTCTTGTCGCCACACTCCTGCCAAGAAATCCTGGTCTCTTTTACCGGATGCATATCAGCATCGCCTCCCCCGGAACCGCCGCCAAACATCCAGAAGCCCTCCGGATTCAGCGTAATAGTAGCAGTGAGTGCTTTGTCACCCCGTGGCGGTTTCACACCTCCGGAAATAGTTGCCGCAAGGGAAACCGGATAGTTCGCAAAACAGTTAAAACCGGATTCAGTTGAGAGATCAAAGGTGTTTTTAACAATAGTAATGACCTCAAAGGCACCAAAGCCGCGTCTGGTTTTTCCGCCAAGCCTCATGGTGGCTTGTGTCAAAAGATTCAGCAGTGCCTGCCATTGCTCTGCGTCTTCTTGATTCCCCTCCAGCAGTAGTTCAAACGTGAAACGGTGGCCTGCGGAAATACATTTTTCATCAAATTTGCCGGTTTGAGCGGCGGTTCCCCTATGGGTCATGCGTACATGGTCGCGAACAGTGCCGGTGGCCGCCTGCTTGAGGACGTCATCGACACAAAGTTCATTACCGAACAGAATGCCCTCTACCGGCTTATTGTTCTTATTGTGTACGCAACCGCACGAAACAGAGAGACGGGAGCCTGAACCGTTATCTCTTTTTTGCCATCCAAAGAAAGCGTCAGTTGCCTCTAAACCAGCACATTTTTCAAATTCATGACGCAGCACTCCGGCAATGGAAGTGCCGGGAAGTGTTGGCAGTCCATTGACATCAGCCATAAAAGCGTCATCGGCAAAAAAATCGTTCTCACCACCGATTATGAACGGTGATGTAAATTCTATGGTAACCCGTGCGATATAGCGAAGTGGATATGTACCCATGGATTATTTTCCTCCCGTACGCTGATTCAGTTTCTTTGGAATTCGCTCTGCAAGTAGATAGAGTGCTTTGCACACCTGTCCACTATCGCTGTAGTGGGTTACGACAACAGTGCGGAGAAACTCTGCGAAAGACTTCCAGTCACCTTCATACTGAAAATCAACAGCCCACTGTGTCTGTGAAACGACATGCGTACAAAGACCCTTCACACCAAATAATGCGGCGTTGAGTTCTTCGTGCGATAGCTGTTGCGAGGACGCTATATCGCGGACAGCACCCCACTGCGAATTGCCGGGGCATGGGTTGCCCTCACGTTCTTGAAGGGTAATTGCCTTGATTAACAGCGTTGTCCACTCTTCAACCTGCTGAGAAATTTCGATATCTCCCGTTTTGTCTCGACTCTTCTCTAACAGCCAGTTTGTCAGTTGCATCGTTGCAACGGGCAGCTTCGGTTCTACTAATTTTGCTGGCGGCACAGTCGGCAGTGATGGAGAGAAACTTATTGATTCTGACATCAAAAATCCAGGGTTCACCAGCACTCTGCCAAGTCCGTCCTGCCGGTACATACCTGTTCCCGGTGTAAGTGCCTTCCTGATGGAGTCGATTTCTTCTGCCGTAAATACACTTGCATCCTGCTTCTCAAATGTGATGACACTCCCTTTACAGATAACGTGACGCTCAAGGTCATTGGCTTTTCTCTTGCCATTGAACGGAGCATAGCTACGGGTCCTCAGAAAACTCTTCTCTCCTTTAAACCGGGTGTGTGGCAAATCAAAATGGCTCCCACTCGGTACTGTCACAGGAACTCCGCTAGAAGTTTCCCGGAGGGCAAGATCTGTAAGACAGTACACGTGAAGAAGTGGCGAGGTTGATGTTGTTACTACCGGTGCAAAAATGCTGGTTTTTTCCTGAACGACGGTAACAATGCCGTTTTCGGCTGTTCTTGAGCGACCTATTCGTATTTTGGAACGGAAAGACGCTGCTATTTCATCACAGAGTTTTTGGCTAACAGAGCTGTCACATTCAACAGTGAACCACCAGCGGCTCCCTTCCTTGAGACATTCATAACCAAAAAGCTGGGCTTCGGCAGCCCGCTTTGTGTTACGGTCGATGGCTGTTTTTAGACGGTAGTTGGCAGAATTTATTACTGAGACACCACAGAGCGTCATAAAACCATCCCGTATCTGCTTGGGCTGCTTACCACTGTTTTCCCACTCATGGAATGTGCTTTCTGTTGTATGCAACAAATTTTTTATAACATCGCTGCGTAGCCTCTTGTCAGATTTGTCTGTACGTTTACGGTGACTGTCATGTTCGTCAGAAGAAACAGCAGTTTCCCCCTTGAAGTGATGCCAAGAGAGCGGAATGGGCAGGGTTGGTATTCCTGAATTGCTCAACGGATATGCATTGCCGAAGCGTACGTTGCCACTATGAAAGACGGTAAATGCATCCTCTGAGGAAAGCGTGCCATACAGTTGCGCGGCACAGGAGCCAAGGAAGCAGGCCCCCGGCAGGTAGTCAAGGGTACAGTGTGAACCAGCCGTTGCAGAAGTTTCACTCAAAATAGTTTCCGATTCGAGTGTTGCAATAAAAGTAAGGGTAGTCATTGAATTACCTCCAGAATACAGCGTCCAAACCCCCGATTGCGTCCAGAACCGATACCCCTCACCAGTGGTGCAGCGGCTTGCAATGCCTTAAGCCACGAGGGACCGGTCTCGTTGGTCTCTACCACCGCCACAAGCGTCAATGGTATGGCAACTTCAATCCTCCTCAGGGTCTCATCACATGCAAGACCATCACTACCTATGCGTGTTGAAGCAATAGGTTTAAACAGTTCAGCCAGATGCCCGCCGTTATCACCTGCCCATGTTTCCATTCCTTCGACTACGGCATTGGTAAAGAAGAGTGTTCCCGGCTCCGTGTCAAAACGAGAGATTTCTGCCTCACTGCTTGTACCCGTAGTTGTGCCAAATAATTTCACTGTGGTACCTTTTGTTACCGTGCTACCCAGCTCTTCAGCGGTTTGCATGGCTTCGCGAAGCAAGCCCTTTACGGATTTCCCCGGCAGATACGGCAGACCTGCCTGCGTCTTTACCACCAGAGCATCAAGATTTGCGCCTTCGCCGGAGCCGCTACCGGCGTGCCAATAGCCGTGAATTGAAAAAACCAATTTAGCTTGTTGCATCTGCTGTTCCCCCCCTCTTATCTTTAATCCCCATAAGTTCCCGTAATTCGTAGGCGTCTTTCAGCGGAGTCCGGTTATCCTTGTCCCATAGTGGCACCTCGGTATTGCCAGTCAGTGTCGTAAGTGCACTTTCCAGGGCACTCCTTTTTTCTTTTCCCGCGATCTGAAGAAGACGCCTGAATTCGTTATGTGCTTTGCTTACATCGGTATAACAGGTTGAAAAAAGATTTCTGATGGTTCCAGAAGGAAAAACATTGAGTGTTGTTATGAGGTTTTTCAGGTCGTTGAGCTTTGGGAGGGTATTGTCTCCATCTCCAATGCCATACGGAGCAAATGCGAGTTGATACCCACCTGATGAAAGTTCATTGGTGATGATTTCATCATAGTCTCCGGTCAGACTGGTGGTAACTTTGTGAAAGGAAAATGAAGTGGGGGTCTCCCCCTGTTCGTCCTTCTTTGATAGTTTTGCTCTCTTTTTGGTATAGGTACAGAGTGATTCTGCCAACTCATAACCGGCTGCAAAGGGGAAGGATTGTTTGACAAAGGCAATGCCCGCGCAGGCGGTAAGTTTTTTGGGTAAGCGCGCGATCCCATATTGACCCAGATGGTCTTCCAGTGCTTTTTGTGAAGCGATCTCGAATTCAGAGAGGAATACTTCAGTAAATGGCACCGCAAGATCGGCTCGAACGATAATGGTAAGGTCGTCACCACCGATGACAATGGGGCGAGCAGCAATACATTCCCTCTTGTTTTCCTGAAAGTCTTTAAGGAGGACATGATTATATGCTTTTTGTGCTGCATGTACGGTGGCAGCCTCAATTGCATTGGAGAATCCGGCATATATTGCCGCTGCGACTTCAGGGCGTTTATGAAGAAAACTGCCTATTTCAATGAGACTCTTGCCAAGATCGTTGCCATCAGCATGGATAATCGCAGTAAAGCTGCCGTCGCGCCCAGCTATTTTTGAAATATCGTTTGGCCAGAGTGACTTTGCCGTTTCAGCACCGGTCATTTTATCGATTAATGAACTTGATTCGCAGGAAGCCATTTTTCGTACGGTTTGTCTGTCTACATATGATTCTTTCTTACTCAGTTTAACCGCAGGCAAGCCCGTACGTGGTGAACGCTCAACCAATGGCCCGGCTTCAGGCAGTTGCACGACCGTATAGTTTCGTCTGTGACGCAACTCCTTGGCACTCTGGCGAATGGCCTGGGGCAGTTCATCGGTTATTTCAACGAGGGATTGCACCATCGTGAGCCCTGGCACAAAGCGATCAACGAGCAGGGGCCAGACGTTATAGATTTTTTCCGCATCAACCCGATCATTGAAGCGTATTCGAGCCCACCCGGCAGCCTTTGCAACGATGGTTCGTTGGGATTCTGTTATGCCAAGTGTTTTCAAAGATAATGGCAGAAACGTGTCGCATAATTGATTAATCAGCTCACTTCCTCCCACCATGTCTCGCAACTTGTCGCTGCGCATAATGAACTTCTGGATTTCCTTCGACTCGAAGCTATAAAGCCACGCCATGCAGACACCTCCCTAAATTTTAATCTGAGTTACATGATCACTCGTATTCTATCCCTGTCCAAATTTACCCCATATCCGGTATTTGGTTTTTTTCCACAGGTGGAAATTTCTAATTTGCCAATTTCGTGAGCACCAAAGCCGTGTTCCAGAGCTTTGTTAATCTTTGATCGGTATACTCTGAAATTATCGACGGAAAGTGAAAGAATGCCTGAATCCGGACTGATACTTTCCCTCTCTGTATCGCATCCGGTAAGGAGGTACAGATCAGCAATACGAGTGCTTACTGCGTCCATATCTAAAAAACTCATATGGCACTTTTCACATCCGTGGCAATTTTTACGTTCGCAACTTGCTTCTTTCTTTGTTTTGGCAAAGAAGGCGTACAGTGCAATCCATGACGATCTCATATCGAGTTCTTTGCCCTTCCAAACAACTTTGCGTTCTTTCAAATTTATTACCAATGTAGACAACGGATCGCGAACCAATGACAGCATGAGTGCCTGGGGACTTTCAGGCCCTTTAAGCATTTCGTGTGAGATGTTCTCTCTGACCGAAATAAACGGCATTGGCACAAGGGTTATTCGGGCGTACTTAGTATCCTTCATGAAAGGCTGTTTTGTTTTCGCATCTTTCAGCTCTATCATTTTTGATTCTAGGGGAGGATAGTAAAACTCTCGACTACTCTCAAACTCCGGACTGACCAGAACATGATAAATACGATCCTGAGGCCTGCCGTAACATTGGGCAGCTGTTGTGAGGCAGGCACCCATGGTTTTCCGACCGCCAGCTATTGAGAAATAGACTGAATTATCGGCATGACTGGTCAAATCAAAGGTAGTCTCCATGCATAACTTGAGGAACGCTTCGTTTTCATCGTCCGTCGAAATATCATCAAGTTCGATACCCTGTGAGTCCTTTACTACTAATACATGGCGCGGCTGAAAGTCTATGGCGGTATGGTCAATACAGT
>CAIRBT010000123.1 GCA_903876875.1 uncultured Geobacteraceae bacterium | reverse complement strand
TGCAGTCCTGCCAGATTTTGAGGCCAAGCTTGTAATTCAGTTTGAGACGACCAACAGCAGAAAGGTCGTAGCGCTCGGGATTGAAAAACAGGTTGTCAAAGAGAGCCAACGAGCTTTTCAGGGTTGGTGGATCGCCGGGACGAAGACGACGATATATTTCAATAAGCCCTTCATCACTGCTGCTGATTTTGTCTATCAGCAGAGTATCCCGGAAGGACGAAGTTATATGCAGATTGTCGATGTAGAGTGTTTTAAAACTGGTAACGCCGCGGGCCTTGATTTCATTAAAGAGATCAAGGGTGATTTCATCGTTGCATTCTACGAGGATTTCGCCGGTAGTCGGATCAACGATATCAGAGGAGGCAAAACGACCAATGATGTCCTCAACTGCTGCCGGTACCTGCTTGACACCATGTTCCACTAATTTCTTGATGGAGGATTTGGTGAACTTGCGGTTAGCCTTGACCAGCACTTCGCCGGTGGCACTGTCGGTGACGTCAATAATTGCTTTTTGTAATGTCAGCAGCTCGGGCTCAATGCTTTTAGCAATGGAGTCGGCGCCGATAAAAATCTCTTCACTTTTGTAGTAGTAATTTAAAAGCTGTTCAACCGAATAGCCAAGTGCTTTCAGCAGAACGGTAGCTGGCATTTTTCTGCGGCGGTCAATACGTACGTAAAGAATGTCTTTATGGTCAAACTCAAAATCCAGCCAGGAACCACGGTAGGGGATAACCCGTGCCGAATAAAGTACCTTGCCGCTTGAGTGGGTTTTGCCTTTATCATGGTCAAAAAAGACCCCTGGTGAACGGTGCAGCTGGCTGACAATAACCCGCTCGGTTCCGTTAATGATAAATGTACCATTGTCGGTCATCAGCGGTATCTCGCCAAAATAGACCTCTTGTTCCTTGATATCCTTAATCGCCTTGACAGTGGAATCCTTACCGGCATCCCAGATGACCAGACGAACCTTGACTTTCATCGGCGCGGCATAGGTCATACCCCGCTGATGACATTCATCCACGTCATATTTGGGCTTGTTCAGCGTGTATGAAACGTACTCGAGGGAAGCACTTTCACTGAAGTCCTTGATGGGAAACACGCTTTTGAATACGGCTTCAAGGCCGGTATTCTGACGTGACTCAGCCGGTACTTCCTGCTGAAGAAAACGCCGGTATGAATCTTTCTGAATGTCGATAAGGTTGGGGATTTCAATTATATTCTTTATCTTGGCAAAGTTTTTACGCAAGAGGTGATTATTGGCAATAGAATAAGCCATGGCTTCTCCTTTGGCGGGTATTGTATCTGGATCCGGCTATGACATCATAGTCCGGAATAGCAAATGAATAGGCAATACAGCATGCCGAAACAGCACAAGCCAAGGCCGCTCGGGGCGACCTTGGCTCTCATGATGACAAATCGTCGAGCTACTATTTGATCGCTGCTTCTGCGCCAGCTTCTACCAGCTGTTTGAGAGCATCGTCTGCTTCCTGCTTGGAAACGCCGGTTTTAACGGTGCTTGGTGCGCCGTCAACAACGTCTTTTGCTTCTTTCAGGCCAAGGCTGGTCAGAGCGCGAACAACTTTGATAACGTTGATTTTGTTAGGACCGGCAGCTTTCAGGATAACGTCAAATTCAGTCTGCTCTTCAACAACTTCAGCAACAGCAGGTCCGGCTGCAGCTGCAACAGCAACCGGAGCAGCAGCGGAGACACCAAATTTTTCTTCGAGTTCTTTTACCAGTTCAGCAAGGTCAAGAACGGTCATTTTTTCGATAAAGCTGATTACATCTTCTTTAGTGATCGACATGTGGTAATCCTCCGTTTTTTTGTATGGTTTAATTGTACAGTAAATTAGTTAGCTTCTTTTTGGACACGGATGGCATCGAGCACACGCACGAGCGAGCCGGGTAGGGCTGCCAGTACGCCAACGAAGTTCGTTGCCGGTGCCTGCATGGAGCCGAGCATCTTAGCGATGAGGACCTCACGCGAGGGCAGGTCGGCCAGAGCCTGGATCTGTTTCACATCAAGCAGTTTTCCGCTTAATGCACCGGCTTTCAGCACAAACTTTCCCTGCGGATCCTTGGCAAATTTGCTCAGGACTTTTGCAGCGCTTGCCGGATCATCATAGCTGATTGCTATGGCGGTTGGGCCGGCAAGGAACGGGCTGACACATTCGACATCTGTGCCTTTAGCAGCCAGATCAAAGAGGGTATTTTTAAATACCTTGTACTCGACTGACGCGGCACGCAGCTCATTTCTGAGTGTGGTGGCCTGACCAACGTTCATCCCGCGAAAATCTGCGAGAAAAACCGCCTTGGCTCGTGTCAGTCGCTCATGCATCTCGTTAACGAGTTCTTGTTTGCTGTTCTTGTTCAAGCGACTTCCTCCTTTCTTTTGGTATGTGGGGGGCTACCCCGGCCAAAGTCAGGAAACGCATAAAGCGATACCCAAGTCTCGGCAGGCCCCGTTGACGGGATTAAGCGCGACACGCACGCCTGCTGTCATTGACTTTGGCTGAACTATAAATTAAATCTGTGCGGTTACATCACTGATGTCAAGATTGATACCGGCTCCCATGGTTGAGGAGAGGGAAATCTTCTTGATGTAGGTACCTTTGGCTGCGGAAGGTTTCGCCTTAACCAGTGCCTCTACCAGTGCCAGCAGATTGCCCTTGAGCATTTCTGCATCAAAGGATACTTTGCCGACCGGAGCATGGATGATGCCGGCTTTTTCTACGCGGAACTCTACTTTCCCCGCTTTTGATTCTTTAACGGCTCTGCCCACTTCGAACGTTACCGTACCGACTTTCGGGTTTGGCATGAGACCACGGGGTCCGAGGAGCTTACCGATTTTGCCGACCACGCCCATCATATCAGGAGTTGCAATCGCGGTATCAAAGTCGAACCAGCCACCCTGGATTTTGGCAACCAGGTCGTCAGCACCGACATAATCTGCACCGGCTTCAAGGGCTTCTTTTTCTTTTTCACCCTTGGCAAAGACCAGAACACGGACATTTTTACCAAGACCGTTCGGCAGAACAACCGCACCACGCACCATCTGGTCTGCATGACGGGGATCAACACCAAGTTTAACTGCAACGTCAACTGTTTCATCAAATTTTGCGTAAGCGGTCTGTTTCACAACATCAACGGCAGCACCAAGTTGATAAACCTTGTTTCTGTCGATTTTCGACATTGCTTCAGAATGTTTCTTTGCGCTTTTTGACATGATACAACCTCTCTAGGGATCTTGTTATTGATAGTATGCCGATTAGGCGATATCTACGCCCATTGAGCGGGCAGTACCTTCAACAGTTCTCATTGCTGCTTCGAGGGAAGCTGCGTTAAGATCGGGCATTTTCTTCTTGGCGATCTCTTCAACCTGAGCTTTCGTCAGTTTACCAACTTTTGTTTTGTTGGGAACCGGTGAACCGCTTTTCAGGTCAAGGGCTTTTTTGATCAGCACCGGAACCGGTGGGGTCTTGGTGATAAACGTAAAAGAACGGTCAGCATAAACGGTAATGACAACAGGTGTAATAGTGCCTTCATCACCCTGTGTCTTGGCATTGAATGCCTTACAGAATTCCATGATGTTAACACCATGTTGACCCAGGGCAGGTCCGATTGGAGGCGAAGGATTTGCCTTGCCGGCGGGAACCTGTAACTTGATGTATCCGGTAATCTTCTTT
>CAIRBT010000122.1 GCA_903876875.1 uncultured Geobacteraceae bacterium | reverse complement strand
CTGAACGAATCATATTTCACCGCTTTTTCGGTCAATAGAGCGACTATTGACCTTCAAAATCGTCGAAATCTGCTCTCGCCCAGCCGAATTTTCGCGACGATTCCCTAAGTCCGACAGACCCCTGGAGACGCATGCCATGGCACGAACCATAGAGAATGAACTTGCAGAAATTGAATCCCGTGGCCTCTTGCGGCGTACACGGTTGATCGAAGGGCGACAGGGTACCCATGTCAACTGTGATGGCCGTGAAGTGTTGCTGCTCTGCTCAAATAACTATCTGGGTCTGGCCGACCATCCGGCACTGGCGACCGCAGCAACGGCGGCCATTCGGGAGTACGGTACCTCAAGCGGTGCCTCCCGTCTGGTGTCCGGTACCATGGCTCTCCATGAACAGCTTGAACAGGCGGTTGCCCGGTGGAAACAGAGTGAAGCCGCCCTGATCTTCAACAGCGGCCATGCAGCCAACACCGGCATAATCCCGGCTCTGGTCGGCCGTGGAGACGTGGTGTTTTCCGACCGTCTCAACCATGCCAGTATCATTGACGGCATTCTGCTTTCCGGAGCCCGTCTGGTCAGGTACCCCCATAATGATATTGTCCGCCTCGCCCGCCTTATGGAACAGCATCAAACCTCCGGTCGCGTCCTGATTGTCAGTGACGGGGTCTTCAGCATGGATGGTGATCTGGCACCGCTCCCGGGACTCGTGGAGCTTGCACGTTCTGCCGGTGCTCTGTTGATGGTCGATGATGCCCACGGCAGCGCTGTTATGGGGGAACAGGGGAGGGGTTCCGCCGAATTTCTGGGGGTTCGTGACGGGGTTGATATCCAGATGGGAACCTTTGGCAAGGCACTGGGAAGCTTTGGTGCCTATGCAGCCGTTTCGGAACAGCTGCGCCGATTGCTGGTCAATCGCTGCCGGAGTTTTATCTTTTCAACATCCCTTCCCCCGGCGGTACTGGCCGCATCGCTTGCTGCCGTTGAGCTGGTGCAAAGCCCCGAAGGAGATCAGTTACGGCAGCGTCTGGCAACAAACAGTGCTGCATTCCGGCGGAATCTTGCCGCTGCCGGGTTTGTGATCCCCGATGGTTCCACACACATAGTGCCGATTGTCCTGGGTTCCGCCGGGGGTACCATGGGCTTTTGCGAGGAGCTCCTTACTGAGGGGATCTTTGCCCAGGGGATTCGCCCGCCAACCGTACCGGAAGGGACGAGTCGGCTGCGTTTTACCCTGATGGCAACCATGGCTGATGCCGATATCGCCGATGCCACCGCTTGCATCTGCCAGGTGGGGCGTAGACGCGGGGTGCTCTGATGCCCTGGTTTACCAATCGTACCGGTGAACGTCTCTGGTATGAGGATGCCGGGAACGGCTTGCCGGTGATACTGCTCCATGGCTGGTGCATGTCGTCGGCGGTCTGGAAATACCAATATGGCGTACCGGAACTCCCCTGCCGATTGCTGGCTCCCGATCTCCGGGGGCATGGTCGCTCCCGGGGCTGTTCCGGGGACGTTGATTTCAACCACTGTGCCGCAGACCTTGTCGATCTGTGTGAACAGCTGGATCTCACCGGTGTGGTGCTGGTCGGGTGGTCCATGGGGGCACAGGTTGTCTTGCAGGCGTATGGTGCCCTTGAAAAGCGGCTGGCCGGGTTGGTGCTGGTCTCCGCTACTCCCCGTTTTACCGCTGCGGCGGATTTTTCGTTCGGCCTGCTGAACAGCGAGGCACAGGGGATGAAGCTCAAGGTGCAGCGTCATCTTCAGCGTGCTCTGTCTGGCTTCCATACCCGCCTCTTTGCAGAAGGGGAGCTTGAGGCACAGTCGCCGGTGGGGGAGATAGCGGCACTGCTGACCGGTATTCCATTGCCTGAAATGGAGGCGGTGCTTGGGGGGCTGGATTCTCTGATTGCGGCAGATATGCGGTGCCTGTTGGGGGATATCACCGTGCCGGTGCTGATAATACATGGTGATAAAGACCGGATCTGTCTGCCGGATGCTTCAGCGTTTCTGAATGAAAAAATTCATAATTCCATACGGTTGACTTTTGCCGCTACCGGTCACGTACCCTTCATGACCCAGCACCAGCAATTCAACCGGGAACTCGATGGTTTTATAAGGAGTGTGTGTGAACAGAAATCCTGATCCTTCCCGGGTGGCTGCCGCGTTTCATCAAAAAGCTGCCGAGTATGACCAGCATGTGCAGGTTCAGAAGCGGGTCGTTGCTAACCTTGTCGGTTCCATTGCCACTTCCGCCAGTGGGGGGGCAACGAGTATTCTGGATGTGGGGACCGGTACCGGAGCATTGCTGGAAAAACTCCATGGCTGTTTTCCGGCTACACAGCTGACCGGTATTGATAGCGCACCCAACATGTGTCTGCGAGCGCAACAGAAGCTTGGCACCACGGCGACCATAGTCACGGGAGATGCCCGGTGTCTACCCTTTGACGGAGCACTCTTTGATCTGGTGGTGTCTGCATCGGCACTGCAGTGGGTTCCTGATCTCTCCACCGCACTGCACGAAATGCGTCGGGTGCTGCGGTCGGGGGGGTGGCTCCGCCTGGCTTTCTTTTGTGAGGGTACACTGGGGGAGCTTCAGCACTGTTTCCGTGACGCCGCCGGTCGAATCAGCGGGGAGCGGGGAACTGTTACCTCCCGCTTACACCATTTTCATACACTTGAAGAGGTGCGAACCATTGTTACCGACATGGATTTCGAGCAGTGTGTGCTGGGTGTGGAAACGGAAATCGACTGGTATGCCGATATGTTCGCCCTGCTCCGCTCCATAAAAAGCATTGGTGCAGGGTCGGTGGCCGGTGGGGCATCGAGCGGACTTGGCTGGAGGGGGATTCTTAATGAGGCTTCACGTCTCTATCAGGAACGGTACGGAGAACCGAGCAGGATTCCGGCAACGTACACCGTCCTCTATCTCACTGCCCGGATCCGTTTATAACGATGCGATGATCTTTTTGGCAAGTTCGTTGATGACGCTGTAGTGAACTTCTACTCCGTCACGTTTCCCTTCGATAATTCCTTTGTTCTTCAGGAGTGCCAGGTGTTGGGAAACGGTTGCCTGGGGGAGTCCAAGGCATTCCCAGATATGCTTGACGTTACACTCATGGGTGCAGAGTCCGGCAACAATTTTCAACCGGATCGGGTGCCCCAGTACCTTCAAAACTTCTGCTTCTGCAGAAAAAATCTTGTTTTTGTCAAAGGCCATTGGTCAGACGATTCCTCTCATTTTTTAAATTATCATATATATGGAAATTACTCTCGTCAATTAAAAACGGTGAGGTCATCGTACCCCGTACAGTTCTTCACTCCGATGACAGGCGGTGCTGTGATGGCCTGGGTACTCGGTCAGTACGGGGGGAGTCGTACGACAGATGTGGGCGGCATGGCGACAACGGGGGTGAAAACGGCAGCCGGAAGGAAGATCAAGGGGGGAAGGGATGTCATCCTGCAACAGTTCCCTACCGCCTGACATCGCCGTGTGAATGCCCGGTATGGCAGCGATAAGTGCTTCGGTATAGGGGTGCCGGCAACTCTGGAACAGTTTTTCGGCGGGTCCGCTCTCCACAATGGTACCAAGGTACATGATGATAATTCTGTCGCAGAGGTGACGTAATACCAGAAGGTTATGGGATACAATCACCATTGACAGGGTGAACTCCCGCTTCATTTCCAACAGGATATTGATGATCTGGGCCTGAATGGAAATGTCGAGGGATGAGACCGGTTCATCGGCAATCAGGATGCTCGGTGAGGCGGCCAACGCACGGGCAATGCCGATCCGTTGCCGCTGTCCGCCGGAAAATTCATCGGGGAAGCGGTTGCTTGCGTCCATCGGCAGCCCGACCGCCGCCATGTGCCGCTCCAGTTCGCGCTGCTGGATCTCCGGGGGGAGCCCGGCAATGATGAGCGGTTCCCTGATGCTGTCACCAATGCGCATACGGGGGTTCAGTGACGAGAACGGATCCTGAAAGATCATCTGGGTAGAACGGCGAAAGAGCCGTGCCTCAACGGAGTTGAGTTCGGCTACGGGGGTTCCCTTATAGAATACGGTGCCGGAATCGGCCATCAGTAACCCGGCTAACACCTTGGCGAGGGTCGATTTGCCACAGCCCGATTCACCGGCGATACCCACTGTTTCACCGGAGCCCAGCTGGAGCGAGACCCGATCAAGGGCGGTCAAGCGACGGCGGCCATGGGTACCGGTTGAAACCTGGTAGGTTTTTGTCAGATCAACGGCGGAGAGAATGGGGTGGTTATGGGTCATGAGCATTTCCAACACCTGAGAGAGTGAAGCGGTGCAATGGTATAAAGGGACTGTTGCTCTCTGTGACAGCGCTCCTCCGCCAATGGACAGCGTTCGGCAAAACGGCACCCGCCAAAAACGGCTGTTTTGATATTTAAGTGCCCGACCAGAGTGGGGAGCGGCTTTCCCGGCACGGCATACTGTGGCAGTGAGGCCAGCAGGGCGCGGGTATAGGGATGTGCCGGTGACGAAAGGAGCGTCGCGGTGGGAGCCGACTCGACAATCTGGCCGGCATACATGACCGCCGTATGGTCGGCCCGTTCTGCAACAATGCCAAGGTCGTGGCTAATGAGCAGCATTGAGAGCCGGTGCGCTTTCCTTCGGGCATCCAGTAGTTCCAGTATCTGGGCCTGGATGGTCACATCCAGGGCGGTGGTCGGTTCGTCGGCTATCAGCAGGGACGGGTTACAGGAAAGTGCCATGGCAATCATGACCCGCTGTCGCATACCGCCACTCAACTGATGGGGATAATCCCGCAGCCGGTTACCGGCCGAGGGAATGCCCACATCGGTGAGCAGTTCAGCTGCACGGGCTTCGGCGTCACGGCGTGACATGTTCAAATGAAGCATGAGCGGTTCCCGCAGCTGGTCGGCAATGCGCAGCACCGGGTTCAAGGAGGTCATCGGCTCCTGAAATACCATGGCGATACGCCGACCACGTATGGTACGCAGCTCTTCGGCAGAGAGCTCCCGCAGTTCCTTCCCCTCAAACCGGATGGAACCGGCAGTGATGAGACCGGGTGGGGGAATGAGCCGCACAAGGGAGAGTGCGGTCATGGTTTTCCCGGAGCCCGATTCTCCCACAAGTGCCAGAACCGAGCCGGCTTGCAGTTCGAAGCTGATGTCCTGAACCGGCTGAAAGCTTTTCATACCGGTTTCAAAACTAATTTGCAGGTTTTTAACGGTGAGTAATTCGTTCACAACGTTCCCAAAATGATGAAATAGTGCTTAAACATACAGCATGCATGACAAAATGTGCAATGACGATCTTTATGTGCCGGCGGATTTCGAACTGCTGTCATCAAAAAAATTGACACACCGTGCTATTATGTGGTTCTATTCTCAGGTTTTGCGACCTCACGAGCGTTCGGGCATAATTATCCTTCTGGTACTGGCGACAATTCTGGTGTCGTGGTCCGGATTCGGGAAAATTCAGGCGGCAGTTCAGGATGATACCATTCGGATTGCCATCGTCAAATCAGCACCCGAAATTACGGTTGCCGGTGATGGTATTGTTGTGACCAACACTACCGGTGAGTCGTTATCGCTGTCGATTCCCGCCCTGATAAAGCCGGTTAGCGATGGTCTGATGGTTGACGGCCAGTTCTACAAGAAGCTCTCTTTTTCTTCAGAAACGGTTGTGTATATTAACAACAAACCGTATCGAGGGAGTGCGGAACTCTCGCTGGTTGACAAGGGAATCCTGGTGGTGAACCAGTTACCCCTTGAAGAGTATCTGGTCGGATTGATAAATTGCGAGATATCCTCTTCCTGGCCCATCGAGGCGGTCAAGTCCCAGGCGATCATTGCCCGGACCTATGCCGTCAATCGACGTATTGCCCGGATGGGGGCTCCGTACCACATGGAATCTTCGGTTATCGATCAGGTCTATGATGGCAGCTCCATCGAAGACAGCCGGGCCCGTCGGGCTGTTCAGGAAACCGAGGGGGAGGTTCTCACCTATGGTGGCGGAGTCATTCAGGCATATTATCACTCCAGTTGCGGTGGGCGAACCGAGGCTTCGGAAAACGTTTGGGGGGCACCACTTCCCTATCTGAAAGGGGTTGAGTGCCAGTACTGTTTTTCCTCGCCGACCGCCACGGCGTGGGAATACAAGATTACTCTCAAGGATCTGGAAGATCGTCTGCGTGCCGGTGGCTATAAAATCTCCGGGTTGACCGCTATCAAACCAGGGATACCAAATGGCCGTGGCCGGTTGAAACAGGTGCTGTTGCAGGCGACGGTCGGCAGTACGGCGGTAACCGGTGACCAGTTTCGCAAGGTTGTTGGCTATGGACTCATCAAGAGCACCCGTTTCACCGTCACACCGGGCACGAAGAAGGATTTGCTCTTCTCCGGCACCGGAAATGGTCACGGAGTCGGTCTCTGTCAATGGGGAGCCAAGCAGCGTGCTGTTGACGGCTTCACCTCAGGTGAAATTCTTGCATACTATTATCCGGGAGCCGAGTTGAAAAAACTCTCGGACATGAACTGAAATGCTGGTCAAGGACTTTGATTATCATTTGCCGTCGGAACTGATCGCCCGCTACCCCTTGGAGAGGCGGGACGCTTCTCGTCTTATGCTGGTGGATCGGAACCAACAGGCACTTGCCGAGGCTACCTTTGGTCAGATAACCGCCTCTCTGAAGCCGGGTGACCTGCTGGTGATGAACGATACCCGGGTGATACCGGCACGCTTGTTTGGTCATAAGGAGAGCGGCGGCAAGATGGAGATATTTCTGCTGCGCCGCCTGGAGAGTGCTGGCGAACGGTGGGAATGTCTGCTTAAGGGGGCAAAACGGTGTCATGACGGCCAGAAAATCCTGCTGGAAGGGGCCATGACCGCCGTTGTCCACTGCCGTCTTGAATCGGGCGACTGGCTGGTTGATTTTGTCGGAGAAGAGCCGTTTAGCTGTTGGCTGGAGCGGGAGGGGCATATACCGCTCCCCCCCTATCTGCAACGTCACGATTGCCTGGCCGACCGGGAACGGTATCAGACCGTGGTTGCCCGTGAGCCGGGAGCGGTAGCCGCACCGACCGCCGGGCTTCATTTTACCGGTGAATTGCTTGAACGCCTGAAGTCTGCTGGTATTGATACCGCATTTCTGACGCTGCATACCGGTCTTGGCACGTTTCAACCGATCCGTACCACCCATGTTGAAGAACATCTGATTCATACCGAGCGTTTTACTATTCCACCGGAAACGGCAGCTGCGGTGAAGCGGACAAAAGAGGCGGGGGGACGGGTTGTGGCTGTTGGCACAACCTCGGCACGAACCCTGGAATATGTGGCACGGGAACAGGGGAGCGTGGTCAGCGGCAGTGGCGAGGCGACTATTTATATCTACCCCGGTTTTCGCTTCAAGGTTGTTGATGCCTTAATTACCAATTTTCATCTGCCGGAATCGACACTGATGATGCTGGTGTCGGCCTTTGCCGGTCGTGAATTTATTCTGGAAGCATACCGGGAAGCGGTGTCGCGGCAGTTTCGCTTCTACAGCTACGGCGATGCGATGTTTATTTATTGAGAGGTCTTGTGACGGGAACGTTTACAGTCATCCATAGTGACAGCAGCAGTAAGGCACGGCTTGGGTCGTTAACCACTCCCCATGGAGTCATTGAAACCCCCATTTTCATGCCGGTCGGTACCAATGCCACCGTCAAGGCCATGACACCGGAGGATCTGGCCGGGGTGCATGCCCAGATCATTCTGGCCAATACCTACCACCTTTACTTGCGTCCCGGCCACCGCCTGGTTGAACAGTTGGGGGGGCTGCATCGCTTCATGAACTGGCACAAGCCAATTCTCACCGACAGTGGTGGTTTTCAGGTCTTCAGTCTGGGCGAATTACGGAAAATCAGCGAGGAGGGGGTCAAATTCCGTTCCCATCTTGATGGTTCTTCCCATATGCTGACCCCTGAACTGGCGACCCACATCCAGGAAGCACTGGGAGCCGATATCATCATGTGTTTTGATGAATGTCCTGCCGCCACAGCCGACTACGACTATGTGAGCCGTTCCTTGGAGATGACCACCCGCTGGGCACAACGCTGCAAGGATGCCCATAGCCGTGAAGGACAGCAGCTCTTTGGCATTATCCAGGGGGGAATGCATTACGACCTGCGGGCACGCAGTGTGGCGGATATCTGCTCCATCGGTTTTGACGGGTACGCTCTCGGCGGCCTGTCGGTGGGGGAGGAAAAGGAACAAATGTACGGGGTCATGGAGTGCTGTTCATCTCTGTTGCCGGTGGATTCACCCCGCTATATCATGGGTATCGGCTCTCCCGAAGATCTGGTGGAGGCTGTCTGGCACGGCTACGACATGTTCGACTGCGTCATGCCGACCCGTAACGCCCGTAACGGCATGCTTTTCACCAGCCAGGGGCGGGTCAATATCAAGGCAAAAATATATGAAGAAGATGCAGGCCCCCTGGATCCGGAATGCGGCTGTATGGTCTGCCGTAACTATTCGCGGGCCTATCTGCGTCATCTGTACCGGGCCGGGGAAATTCTGTCTTCCCAGTTGAATACCTATCATAACTTGTACTATTATCTCGATCTCATGGCGAAAATCCGTGTGGCGATTCGGGAAAACCGCTTTACCCAGTTTCGTAGTCAGTTTTTAGCGACCCAGTTGCTGAAGTAATAAAAATACAGGAGGAGGATACCATGTTTGGATTGGCATATGCGATGGGGGGGGCACCGGGTGGTGCTGCTGCGGGGGGAGCCGGCGGAGGAGCCGCATTTCAGCAGATAATTCCCCTGGTGTTCATGTTTGTAATTTTCTATTTTCTGCTGATCCGTCCGCAGCAAAAAAAGGCCAAAGAACATAAGGCGTTGTTGGAATCCATGAAAAAAGGTGATACAGTTATCACCGCCGGTGGAGTCCATGGTAAGGTAACCGCTGTTGAAAACGAACTGGTAACCCTTGAAGTGGCACAAAATGTCAACATCAAGATCACCAAAAGCTATATTGCTACCATCAAAAAGGATTAGCAAAATATTTGAAAGGGAGAACGTATACCTATGCCTAAAGGAACCGGCTGGCGTATAAGTCTGATAGTCGCTTTTGTGGCGCTGTCATTTCTGTATCTGACTCCTACCCTGGCAAGCAAATTGCCAGCATGGTGGGGTAATCTGTTGCCGAAGGACAAGATTCATCTCGGCCTTGACTTGCAGGGGGGAACCCATCTGGTTATGGAGGTCGATACCCAGAAAGCGATTGAGGGATCCCTCGATTTAGTGGCAACCGACCTTGAGGATACCTTGAACGGTAAAACGCTCCGTTTTAAGCGTATTGTCAGGAGCGGTTCCGATAAGGTGTCTCTGGTGTTCTATGAAAAGGGCACTGCTGAAACGGTGCAGAAACTGATCAAGGACAAATATCCCGCCTATGAGCAGAGCCCGACCTTCGATGACGGCGGCTTTGTGGCGATGACCCTGCGGGTCAACGAAAAGGATGCCCAGGATCGCAAGGATAAAGCGGTACAGCAGGCTCTTGAAACGATTCGGAACCGTATTGACCAGTTCGGTGTTTCCGAACCGACCATCCAGCGGGAAGGGATCAACCATATCGTGGTTCAGCTCCCCGGTATCAAAGATCCCCAGCGTGCCATCGACCTCATCGGCCGTACCGCGCGTCTCGACTTCAAAATGGTTCGTGAAGATGTCTCCCCTTCTGGAGCAATTCCGGATGATGCCGAACTGCTCAAGGAAAAATCCGTTGACCCGACCACCGGAGCGGTGAGCGAAATTCCGCTGGTTGTGCAGAAAAAATCCATGATTACCGGTGATCTGTTGACCGATGCCCAGGTCAGGATCGATTCCCAGTTCAATCAGCCCTACGTGGCCATCGAATTCAACTCCCTCGGTGCCAAGCTGTTTGATCAGGTGACGGCAGCTAACGTGGGTAAGCGCTTTGCCATCGTACTTGATAACAACATCCATTCGGCACCGGTTATCCGTGAACGGATTTCCGGCGGAAGTGCCCAGATTTCGGGAAACTTCACCGAGAAAACCGCTGCTGACCTGGCGATTGTCTTGCGGGCAGGTGCCCTGCCGGCACCGGTCAAGATTATCCAGAACGTCACCGTGGGACCCTCTTTGGGACAGGACTCCATCAACAAGGGGTTGTATGCCGGTCTGATCGGGGTATTGCTGGTAGTTATCTTCATGGCGGTGTATTACAAATTGTCCGGTATGATTGCTAACCTCGGTATGGTTCTGAATATTGTCTATCTGATGGGCTCACTGGCCGCCCTCGGTGCCACCCTGACCCTTCCCGGTATTGCGGCTATCGTCCTCTTGGTCGGTATGTCAGTTGACTCCAACGTCATTATTTTTGAACGTATACGTGAGGAACTGAAGTTGGGCAAAACACCCCAGGCGGCTCTTAATTCCGGTTATGATAAAGCATTTTTGACGATCATGGACTCACATATCACGACCCTGATTACCGCCGCCGTGCTGTTTCAATTCGGTACCGGACCGGTAAAAGGATTCGCGGTTTCCTTGAGTCTGGGGGTAATCATCAACCTGTTTACCTCGCTGATTGGAACCAAAGTGACCTTTGACCTGTTTCTGAGCAAGGGCAGGGCAACAAAAATGAGTATTTAGGGGGTAACACCGTTCATGGAACTTCTTGGGAAAACAACTATTGATTTTATCGGGAAACGTAATATTTCCTTCGTTATTTCGGCAATTATTTCTATTATCGGCCTGATTGGTGTGGTTCAGGTCGGTCGTGGTGCGGCAAACATGGGGATCGATTTCTCCGGTGGTACCGCCATGCAGCTCAAGTTCAGCAAGCCGGTGGACATTGCCGCCGCCCGTGACGCCCTCCATAAAAATGGTGTTGCCAAGGCGGATCTTCAGGAAATCAAAGATGGCAACAAACTGCTGGTGAAGATGGCCGGTGCGGCCGTTGGCAAACCGTCGGAAATGGTCCAGGTCGCCTTCAAAAAAGAGTTTGCCGACAACGCCTTTACCGTGGAAAGTTCCACGGAAATCGGTCCCTCCATCGGTGATAAACTGCGCAAAGATACCCTGATTGCGGCAGTGCTCTCCCTCATGGGGATTATTCTCTACATCGCCTGGCGTTTCGATTTTCAGTTCGGTGTGGGAGCCACCTGTGCCACACTCCACGACTGCCCCGCCATGTTTGCGGTGTTTTATCTGCTCAATAAGGAGATAAACCTGCTCTTCATTACGGCGGTACTTACCATTGCCGGTTATTCATTGACCGATACGGTCGTTGTCTTTGACCGTATCCGTGAAAACCTCCACAAGAATCTGAAGGGAGCCATGAATACCATCTTTAATGACAGTATCAATGAGGTTCTATCACGAACCATTGTTACCTCGCTGACGGTGTTTCTTGCGGCCGCTTCACTGTTCTTTTTCGGCGGCGAAGTGATTCATGACTTTTCTTTGGCTCTTTTGATCGGCGTGCTTGTGGGCACCTATTCATCGGTGTTTGTGGCCAGCCCCATCGTGGTGATTCTTGAAAACCGCGCGCTCGCAAAGAAAGCGGTCTAACAAAGTTTCTGACAAACTGTTCGGGAGGGTTCGCCATGAAAAAAGAAACCGTTCTTTTTACCGTTGTTGCCTTGATTGTAGGCTTGCTGGGGGGGTATCTGATCTTTAGCATCAGCAATGCCGGTAAGGGGTCGCAACAGGCCGCCGCCAACGGCTCGGAAGGGGTCATGTCCCCCAACGACTACACCCTGCGTATCGCCCAGGCGGAAAAGATCGTTGCTGCAGAACCGAAAAACATCAATGTCTGGATCTCGCTGGGTAATGATTATTTCGATACCGAGCAGGTGCCCAAGGCGATTAATGCCTACGGTAAGGCACTGGAACTTGATCCGAATAATTCCAATGTGCTGACGGACCAGGGGGTTATGTACCGAAAAATGGGCTGGTATGACAAGGCATTGGCTAATTTCATGAAGGCCAACAAGGTCAATCCGAAGCATCTCCCCAGTCTTTTTAATATTGCCATGGTCTACCAGGTGGATATGAAACAGCCGGAAAAGGCACTTCCCTACCTGCAAGAGTACCTGAAACAGGACTCCACCAGCCAAACGGCACAACAGGCCAAAGAGCTGCTGGAACAAGCGGGTAAGGCTCCGGCACCGAAAATGAAATAACAAAAAATCCCCCGCCTGTCGGGGGATTTTTTTTAAACAGGAAACAACTTAATGGAAAAAAACTGGCAGATGGCAGCACCGGTAATGTCCGATATCGAAGGGTTTCGTTCCGCACTTGGTATTAGTCTCCCCCTGGCTCGGATTCTCATGGGGAGAGGGATTGATACGGTTCAGGGGGGGACTCTTTTTCTGAACCCCTCCCTCTCAGCCATGCTTGATCCCTTTCTCCTGAAGGGGATGGAGGCTGCGGTTGAGCGGGTGGTGCGGGCTCGTACAGCGCGGGAGCGGATCTGTATTTATGGCGATTACGATGTTGACGGTATCAGCGGTACGGCACTGCTGGTCTCCTTTCTCCGCCGGGTTGGCGTCAACTGCGGCTATTTCATTCCGAATCGCTTTGACGATGGCTATGGATTAAATCGTGACTCCCTCCAGCAGATTTTCGATAGTGGGGCAACCCTGGTCATCTCCGTTGATTGCGGGATCGTCTCGGTGGAGGAGGCGGCCTTCTGCCGCCAGAGCGGTGTTGACCTGATAATCCTTGACCATCACACTCCCGGTCCGGTTATCCCCGATGCCGTTGCCGTGGTTAACCCGCTGCAGCCCGGTTGTGACTATCCGTTCAAGCTGCTTGCCGGGGTTGGTGTGGCTTTTAATCTGCTGGTGGCACTGCGAAGTCGCCTGCGGAAAGGAGGGCTCTTTGCTCCCGGTGAGGAACCGGATCTGCGGGAATGGCTCGATCTGGTTGCCCTTGGCACCATTGCCGACGTGGTGCCGCTCCAGGATCAAAACCGGATGTACGCCTTTTTTGGCCTGCAAAAGCTTGAACAGGGGAGCCGGGCCGGTATTGCCGCCCTGAAACGGGTGGCCGGGGTGACCGACGCGGTGACCTGCGGTCAGGTCGGTTTCCGCCTGGCACCACGGCTGAATGCTGCCGGGCGCATGGAAAGTGCCGTGCCGGGAGTTGATCTGCTGCTGGGAACCGATAGGGTTGACAATACCCGCATTGCCGAAGAGCTTGATGCCGCCAATACCGAGCGGCAGACCATTGAAAAAACCATTCTGGAACAGGCCATTGCCCTGGTGGAGGAGCGGGGGGGGCATCCGGCCTGTCGAAGCATCGTCCTTGCGTCCCGTGAGTGGCATCAGGGGGTTATCGGCATTGTCGCCTCCCGTCTGGTGGAACGATATCATCGCCCGACCGTCTTGATTGCCATTGATGACCAGGGGTACGGCAAGGGGTCGGGGCGGAGCATTCCCGGTTTCCACTTGCTGGAGGCTCTGAATGGCTGTGCCGGCCATCTGAAGCGCTACGGCGGTCACCGCTATGCCGCCGGTGTGGGGCTGGCGGAGGAGCGTATTGACGGCTTTGTGGCCGCCTTTGAGGCGGAGGCTCTGAAGATTCTGGGGACGGGGGAGTTGCTGCCGTCACTGGCTATTGATGCCGTTGTCGATCCGCAGGAACTGGCTCTTGCCTTTGCCGAAGAACTGCAACGGATGGAGCCGTTCGGCTCCGGCAATCCGGAGCCGACGCTGATGCTGCGTGGTGTCACGGTGCTCGAACGGCGGGTGGTGGGTGATGGTCATCTCAAGCTGCGGGTGGCAGCTGGGGGGAAAACATTCAACGCAATCGCCTTTCGCCAGGCCGCTACAGCGACCGATGGAATACTGGATATCGCCTTCTTCCCCGAAGGTAACCGGTGGAATAATGTCACCACCCTGCAACTTCGTATCAAGGCGATCCGGGAGACCGTTACATGAATCTTGATTATGCCACTCTTGAGCTGCTTCGCCAGAGTCATCCCGCCTGGAAGTTACTTCGCTCCGATCATGCGTCACTGATCGCAAGTTTTCTGAACCGGGTCTACCTGCTGCCCAACCTGCGGGTCATGGCACAGGAAGATTTGGTGGAGGCGTTGAAGGACGAACTGTTTGTGTTACGGGAGCGGTTGGGTGATAATGCCTTTCCGAAGGCTCCCCTGGAGTATCTGAACGATTGGGCGGCCAACGATAAGGGGTGGCTGCGTAAGTTCTACCGCCACGGTTCTGACGAACCGAATTTTGACCTGACTCCTCCTGCCGAAAAAGCCATCGCCTGGTTGGGAACCCTGACTGAGCGGAGCTTTGTCGGCACAGAATCCCGTCTGCTCACTCTGTTTGAACTGCTGAAACAGATGAGTGAGGGGAGTGAAACCGATCCCCAGACCCGTATCACCGAACTGCAAAAACGGAGAGACGATATAGACCGGGAAATTGTCCGGGTTCTGGCGGGGGATATCCCCCTGCTTGATACCACCGCCCTGAAAGAGCGTTTTCAGCAATTCATTCAGCTGGCACGGGAACTGTTGTCGGACTTTCGCGAGGTGGAACAGAATTTCCGTGGTCTTGACCGCCGGGTACGGGAGCGAATCGCCCTGTGGGACGGGGGAAAAGGTGCCCTTTTGGAAGAGATCATGGGGGAGCGTGATCTGATTGCCGATTCCGATCAGGGGCGGAGTTTTCGCGCTTTCTGGGACTTTCTGATGTCCAGTCGGCGGCAGGAGGAACTGTCATCTCTCCTGGAGCGGGTGCTGGCACTGCCGCCGGTGGCGGAGCTGAAACCGGATTCCCGAACCAGGCGACTCCATTACGACTGGCTGGAGGCGGGTGAACATACCCAACGAACGGTGGCACAGCTTTCCCAACAGCTACGCCGTTTTCTCGATGATCAGGCGTGGCTGGAGAATCGCCGCATCATGGATATCCTCCACGGCATTGAGGCAAAGGCTCTGGCGGTCAGGGAATGCCCCCCGCTGGGGGAGCTGACAACCCTTGAAGAGACCGCTGCCGACATCGAGCTGCCGCTGGAGCGGCCGCTGCATACCCCGACGATCAAGGGGGTGCTGACGAATGAAGTTCTGGAGGCGGGTGACGGAGATCTGAACGCAGAGGCACTTTATGGGCAGATAGTGATCGACACCGCCCAGTTGGCCCGCCATATCCGCCATGCCTTGCAGGATCGTTCACAGGTGACACTCCGGGAGCTCTGTCAATTGGCACCGCTGAAAAACGGCCTGTCGGAGCTGGTTGCCTATCTCCACCTTTCCAGCAGCGACTTTAAGGCGGTGGTCGATGAACACACGAGCGATGTGATAGTCTGGCAGGGGGTTGGCCCCGATGGTCGGGAGCAGATGAAACAGGCGACGTTGCCACGGGTAATCTTTGTGAGGTGAGTATGGCGGAACAGCTGTCTGAAACAAACGTGGTGACACGTGACCTCTCTGTGCTGGTCATCACCCTGCTTAAGGGGGTGCTCTATCACGACGATAATGAACTGCTCTGGAATTCACTGCTCCGCTTGCAGTCCCGGGTGCGGGATTATGTCTCCCTGCTGGGCCTGGAGCTGGTGCTGGACGAGGCCGAGGGGCATGGGTTTCTCCGCTCCCGTCCCGAAGTGGCTGACGATGGGGCGGCAAAGGTGCCCCGTCTGGTGGCACGGCGTTCACTGACATTTCCGGTGAGCCTGCTGCTGGCACTGCTGCGTAAAAAACTCGCCGAATTTGATGCCAGTGGGGGAGAAACACGGCTGATTTTGTCCCGTGATGAGATTGTCGAATTGATCCGGGTGTTTTTGCCGGAAAACAGTAATGAGGCAAAGCTGGTGGATTCGGTTGATGCCCATATTGCAAAAATAGTCGATCTGGGTTTTCTGCGCCCCCTGAAAGGGAGCGGGGGGACGGTGGGCAAACAGGCCGCCCTGTATGAGGTGCGCCGCATTCTCAAGTCGTTTGTCGATGCCCAGTGGTTGGCGGATTTCGATCTTCGCTTGGCAGCATATCAGGCAGTTCTGGAAGGAAAGTCGGGAGGTGCGGGGGATGAATGATCTGCAAACGGCTCTGGATTTTGTTGCCGATGACGCTTTGTCCGGTTTCCGGCTCCATCGTCTTGAGGTGTATAACTGGGGTACCTTTGACAAGCGGGTCTGGACACTGAATCCTGCCGGCAAAAATTCCCTGCTGACAGGAGATATCGGCTCCGGTAAGTCAACTCTGGTGGATGCCGTGACCACACTGCTGGTGCCGGCAAACCGTGTCGCCTATAATAAGGCGGCCGGTGCCGAAAACAAAGAGCGAACCCTCCGCTCATACGTCCTTGGTCATTACAAGTCGGAACGCAACGATGTGAACGGCAGTGTCAAGCCGGTGGCCCTGCGTGATCACAACAACTATTCGGTGATTCTGGGTACCTTTTACAATGCGGGGTATAATCAGGCGGTGACGTTGGCGCAGGTGTTCTGGATGAAGGATGCCTCGACCCAGCCGGCTCGCTTCTTTGTCTGCACCGATCGCCCTCTCTCCATTGCTGGCGATTTTTCCCGTTTTGGTGCGGATATATCACTGCTGCGCAAAAAACTGCGCGGAATTGGCGCGGAAATTTTTGAAAGTTTTCCCCCCTATGGTGCCTGGTTTCGCCGCCGTTTCGGCATCGACAACGAGCAGGCACTGGAGCTGTTCCACCAGACGGTCTCCATGAAGTCGGTGGGAAATCTAACCGATTTCGTCCGGAGCCACATGCTGGAACCTTTTGATGTGGCCTCACGCATCACCGCGCTGGTGAGCCACTTTGACGACCTGAACCGCGCCCATGAAGCGGTGCTGAAGGCGAAACGTCAGGTGGAACTGCTGTCGCCGCTGGTGGGTGACTGTGCGCGGCACGGGGCTCTGGTGGCAGAGGGGGAACGGTTCCGGGCCTGTCGGGAGGCACTGAAACCCTTTTTTGCCACGTTGAAACTGGCGCTCTTGGACAAACGGCTCACCACACTGTCAGACGAATGGACACGGCTCGAACACCAGGCAACACGGCACAAGGAACGGTGTGATTCGCTGAAGGGTGAGGAGAGCGAACTGAAGCGGGACATTGCCGACAACGGTGGCGACCGTCTGGAACGGTTGGCGGAAGAGATCCGTCTCCGGCACCGGGAACGGTTGAGGCGTGAGCAGAAAGCTGCCCGCTATGGGGAACTGGTGCGGGGGGTTGGTGAAGTGGACGCCCCCGATGAGGAGGGTTTTCTTGAACAACGCCGGCATTTCCTGACCCTGGCCGAGGCGGAACGCCTCCGTGAAGCCGATGCCCAGAACAGGCTCACCGAGCATGGCGTCACTCTGCGACAGGGAAAACTGAACCATGAAGAGCTGGGTGCCGAAATTGCCAGCCTGAAAACCAGGCGGAGTAACATTCCGGCCGAACAGGTGGCCATGCGCAGCGCCCTCTGCACGGCACTCTCCCTTGCTGAGGAGCAGATGCCCTTTGCCGGGGAGCTGTTGCGGCTCCGTGATGAAGAGCGTGAGTGGGAGGGGGCGGCCGAGAGGTTGCTGCGTAATTTTGGTCTGTCGCTGCTGGTGCCGGATCATCTGTACGGTGCCGTGGCAGAGTGGGTCGATACCACCCATCTCAAGGGGAGGCTGGTTTATTTCCGGGTGCGCCCCGGTCAGCGGGGTGAGCTCCCCGAACTGCACCGGGACTCACTGGCGCGAAAACTGGCCATTAAGCCGGATTCTCCGTTTTACGACTGGCTGGAACGGGAGCTGGCCCACCGCTTTGATGTGGCCTGCTGCATAACGCAGGAACAATTCCGCCGGGAAAGCCGTGCCATTAGCCGTGCCGGTCAGATTAAGGGTGCCGGTGAACGCCATGAAAAAGATGACCGGTTCAGAATTGATGACCGCCATCGCTTTGTTCTTGGCTGGACTAATAACGAAAAGATCGCCCTGCTGGAAGGGAAATCGCGGGCGGTGGAAGCCCAGTTGGGTGAATTGCTCCAGGTGATGGGGAAGTTACAACGTGAACAGAGCACCAGCAAGGAACGCCTCGACACCCTCTCCAAGCTTGATGAATATGTGGATTTCAGTGAACTGGATTGGCAATCATTGGTGGTGGAGTTGGCACGGCTTGATGCCGAAAAGAAACAGCTTGAAGCGGCCTCCGACCTATTGCAGAACCTTACCCTCCGTTTGAAAACCCTTCAGGGTGAACTGGTGGTAGCGGAGCAGGAACGGGAAAAGAAGGTGCGGGAGCTGGGGGGTACCCAAGCGAAGCGGGAAGCGGCGGAAGAGTTGCGCCAGCACACCATTCTTCTGCTTGAAGCACCAGGGCAGGCCGACCGCACCCACCTTTTTGAACGCCTCGAAGCCATGCGTGGCGAGGCACTCGGAGAGCATACCCTGTCCGTGGAATCCTGCGATAACCGTGAGCGGGAGATGCGGGAATGGTTGCAGGGTAAACTCGAAACGGAAACCAAAAAGATAGATCGGTTGCGTGACCGGATTATTGATGCCATGCGTGGCTACTGTACCTCATTTCCCCTTGAAACCCAGGAAGTTGATGTGGCCATTGCGGCCGCTGCCGAGTATCGGGCAATGCTTGAAAAGTTGCAGTCCGATGATCTCCCCCGTTTTGAAACACGCTTTAAAGAGCTGCTCAACGAAAACACCATCCG
The DNA here is from genome assembly GCA_903876875.1 of uncultured Geobacteraceae bacterium. Classification (GTDB taxonomy): domain Bacteria; phylum Desulfobacterota; class Desulfuromonadia; order Geobacterales; family Pseudopelobacteraceae; genus JACRCG01. Next base: position 4,991 of record CAIRBT010000122.1, on the reverse strand, counting down.
CGAAGTGGCCAATTTCCAGTCCCAACTGGCACGGGAACGGGAAACCATCCGTGATCGCATCACGCGGATCAACGAGTCCCTCAATCAGATTGACTACAACCCGGGACGCTATATTGTGCTGGAAGCCCAACTGACCGCAGATGCCGATATCCGCGACTTTCAGGGAGAGCTCCGTGGCTGCACCGAAGGAGCCATTACCGGTTCTGACGACAGTCAGTATTCGGAGGCGAAGTTTCTCCAGGTCAAACAGATTATCGAACGGTTTCGTGGCCGGGAAGGCCAGGCCGAGGCGGATCGCCGCTGGACCGTCAAGGTTACCGATGTGCGCAACTGGTATACATTTGCCGCCAGTGAACGGTGGCGAGAGGATAACAGTGAACATGAGCATTACTCGGATTCGGGCGGTAAATCGGGGGGGCAGAAGGAAAAGCTTGCCTATACCATTCTGGCTGCAAGTCTTGCCTATCAATTCGGGCTGGAATGGGGGGCCGTCCGTTCCCGCTCCTTCCGCTTTGTGGTGATTGACGAGGCCTTTGGCCGTGGTTCCGACGAATCGGCACAGTACGGTCTCCGGCTGTTTGCCCAGCTTAATCTACAACTGCTGATTGTCACACCGCTCCAGAAAATCCATATTATCGAGCCCTTTGTCTCCAGTGTGGGCTTTGTTCAGAATGAGGATGGCCGTGACTCCCGGTTACGTAATCTTACCATTGAGGAATATCGGGAAGAGAAGGAGAAACAGCAGTGAATAGCTGGACCGCTGCCCGACAGCTCCGCGAACAGGTGGTGAAGCTGTGGGAACGGGGGGATATTCTGGCTTCGCTGCTCTCCGATGAACCGCTGTTTCCCAAACGTCTGACGTTGAAAGTGCCCACCTCGGCTGAAATCACCGACCGTTTTGACGAGGTGCGGGCATGGGTCAGTGAGCTGCGCGCCGTACCGTATCTTCGGGTGGAAATGGGGGAATTCCGTCACCGGTTGTTCGGCACGAACAGCATTCCATGGTCGGTATGGGTTGATAGCCGGGAGGAAGCCTGCGGCTGCATCGGTAAAATACGCCTGCTCAACCGTTTTACCCGGCTGGTGGAGGAGACGCGCCTCCGGGAGCCCCGCCTGCTTCCCTGGTTGGCAAAACGGCCATTACGGGCTTTAGAACTGGCGGATGACTGGCAGAAGCTGTTGTTGCTGGTGGCCTGGATGGAGCTGCATCCGCAGCCGGGGTGCTACCTGCGGCAGGTGGATATTCCGGGAATACACAGTAAATTCATTGAAGCCAACCGGGGGGTGTTGGCGGAGTTGCTGGAAATGGTGCTTCCGGTCGAGGCCATTGACTCCTCCCAGATTGGCATCAGCCGTTTTGCCCGGCGGTACGGTTTTTTGGACAAGCCGTTGCTGGTTCGCTTTCGTATTCTTGATCCGGGCTATGCTCCCCTGATTGGCGGTTCTGCCCGTGATATCACCCTTGACGCCGAAAGCTTTGCCGCTCTCGACCCCGCCGTGACTCGGGTCTTTATGACCGAAAACGAAATCAATTTCCTTGCTTTCCCCGCTGTTGCCGGGGCGATGGTGATTTTCGGTGCCGGGTACGGCTTTGACGCGCTGCGGCACGCCACCTGGCTCAACTCGCGCCAGCTGTACTACTGGGGCGATATTGACACCCACGGCTTTGCCATTCTCGATCAGCTCAGAAGCCACTTTCCCCACGTGGAGTCCTTTCTCATGGATCGTGGCACGCTGCTGGCCTTTGAGGGGCAGTGGGGGGAGGAAGAAAAACAGACTGTCCGTGAACTGCCCCGCCTCGCCCGGGAGGAACAGGCACTGTATGATGAACTGCGTGACAACCGGATTCGTAAGCAGCTGCGCCTTGAACAGGAACGGATCGGTTTCGGGTGGGTGGAGTCGGTGTTGTCTGCACTTGGTTCGAACAGGGTGTGACAAAACATATGTTGATGTACGTTACTCACCGGAAAGAACGGATGCAGAACAGGAATTTTCAAGAACCTTGTCTATAACAACCCTGACTACCCCATTAACCAGCCCCCTCCCATCGGGGAAAACCACCGGAATATAGTTGGTGGTGAGACCCCGGCAGATGCCGGTCGCTTCATCGTAACTCTGTACCAGTACCGTACACTCCCGTCCAAGTGATGCCGAGAAAAAAGCAGCCTTTTTTCGTGAGGCAATACTCCGGAGGCGGGCTGCCCGTTCCGTAATAACCCGTGCCGGCAGCTGTCCCGCCATACTGGCCGCAGGCGTGCCCGGACGGGAGGAATAGGGGAATACGTGGAGGTCGGAAAAGGGTAACTCCTCAATCAATCGCACAGTCTCCTCAAATTCAGCAACACTTTCCCCCGGAAAACCGGCGATGACATCGGCACCGATAAAAACAGTGGGGAGGGTGGTGGACATGGTGGTAACCAGTTCCCTGAAAAAAGCAGCGGTGTAGTGGCGTCCCATACGGTCAAGTACCGTATCGCTGCCGCTCTGCAACGGCAGGTGCAGGTGGGGGCAGATGCGGGGGGAGGTGGCCATCAGGTTCAGTAGTTCCGTCGTGACCTCATTGGGTTCGACTGAGCCGATGCGGAGCCGGGGGACGATGTCTCCCCCATCAATCCGCCGTACCAGTTCCGTTAAGGTGGTGGGGGAGGGGAGGTCCAGGCCGTAGGCACCCAGATGGATGCCGGTCAGCACCACCTCCTGAAAACCGGAGGCGGCAAAATTTCGTACTCCTTCCATGACCGCTTCCGGGGGCACACTTCGGCTGGCACCACGGGCGTAGGGGACGATGCAGTAAGCGCAGTAGGAGTTACAACCGTTCTGAATCTGGAGAAAGGCGCGGGTATGCTCGGCAAAACTGGTCAGATTCAGGGCTTCGGCACGGCTCACGGTGGCGATGTCAGACACCTGATAGTCGGTGTCGCTCAGCAGCTCGGAAATATGTTGCTTCTCGCTGTTGCCGAGCACGGCATCAAGCTCCGGCATCTTTTCCAGTTCACCGGGGGCGACCTGGGCATAGCAGCCGGTGGCGATGATGCGTGCCGCCGGATTCAAACGCCGTGCCCGGCGGATCATACGGCGGGTTTCGGCGTCGGTGCGGGCGGTGACGGTGCAGGAGTTGATAATGTAGATGTCCGAGAGGGAGGTGAAGGGAACCACCTCGTAACCGGCGGCGGACAGCTGCTCGACCATGGCGGCCGATTCAAATTGATTGGTTTTGCACCCCAGAGTGCTGATGGCAACCCGTTTCATAGTCTGATCTGATCCTTTTCAAGTATGGCAAGAGTTCGGGTGACGTACAGTATAACCACTCCTGCTGCAAGCCAGGTAATAGCAAAAATTCCCCACCAGATTCCGGATAAACCGAGCCCGAGCATCACCGTGCAGAGGTGGAAAACACAGACCGGCCCGGCGATCTGCCGGAAAAGACCGATCACCAATCCAAACAGGGGGCGTTTGATTCCCTGCATGATGGAGATGCAGACGTAGAGAAACACATAGGCGGGCAGCACGTAGGCTTCGATGGCGAGAAAGCCGGAACCTGCGGCAATAACCGCCGGGTCGGTACTGAAAAAACCCATAAGTTGTCGGCTGAAAAGCAGGGCGGCACAGGTTCCGATGACCGCCAGCAGCAGCCCATAGCGGAGTGACACCCGGAGGGTCTCCCTGATACGGTCAAACTGCTCCGCTCCGAAATTCTGCGCGGTGAGGGCCAGAGCCGCAATGTTTAACCCCATCATCGGCAACAGTGCGATCTGCTCTATCCGGGTGCCGATGCCATAGGCGGCCACCGCCTGCTCTCCAAAACGCCCCACATACCAGGTTATAATGAAAATACCCAATGAGACGGTCATCATGTTCATTGTTGAGGGAAATCCCTGTTTGAACAGTTCCTGGAAATAGTGGCGGCGGGGTAACAGGTCAACGGCACGAAACGGGGGGATACTGCCGCTTTTCACCAGTTGACTGAAGAGATAGAACATGCCACCGCACTGAATGGCCACGGTTGCCAGGGCGATCCCACCGAGGCCCAGGGGAGGCACACCGAGCCAGCCGTACATGAACCAGGGGTCAAGTATCAAGTTAAGCACAAAACCGCCACACAAAAAGTTCCGATAGGCGATGGTGTTCCCCTGGGAGTTGAGTATGGCGTTCATGAGATAGTTAAGCAGAAAGAAAACCGTGCCGGAAAAAATAACATTCATATAGCTGAGAGCGTGGGCCAGATATTCCCCCCGTGCTCCCATAATCATAAAGATGCGGGGTGCCAGCAGCAGGCCGGCACCGGTCAGCAGCAGGGCGTGAATCAGGGTGAACGAGAGTGATTGCAGCAGATAATGCCCCGCTTCGTCTGAGTTTTTTCGCCCGAGGGCGTTGCCGATCAGGGTGGTGGCACTGTTGGAAACGCCGCTGCCGATGGCCAGAATAAGGAAAAAAACCGGAAATGACAGGGACATGGCGGCCAGGGCACTGGTGGATAGTTGTCCCCCGTACCAGGTATCCACGACATTAAACATGGTGTTGAAGAAAAAGCCGGTACCGGCCGGAATGGCCAGGCGACGGACGAGCTGGGGGATGGGGGCGGTTGTCAGGTCAGAAGTCATGGGGACAGGGTAAGTGGTCATGTTACAGCGGTCAAGGAAAAAACTTGGGGTTTTCTTTTAAACATCAAAGATGGCATGCTGGTCTTGAGGTGTTTACAGCCGGTTTCTCACGCGAAGCCGCGAAGAACGCGGAGAAAACCTGGGTTGAAACGTATGTCTATGTAACACCTCTTGCTTCTGACATACGCGCGTTTACTTCATCTACGCCTTGGATTCTTGATTGATTTTGGTGCGACAACTTTTAAGGACGGCGCAAGGCGCATATGTAAATAATCATACTTCTTTCCAGTGTTGTCCGGTTAGGTTTTTGCACGGCGTCGTTTTGGCTTTAACCGTTTATTTTTGTTAGTTCGGCTCTGTTTTCGGACTTGTTGCCTCTGTAGTTCTTCT
>CAIRBT010000121.1 GCA_903876875.1 uncultured Geobacteraceae bacterium | reverse complement strand
TCAGGTTGGTTTTATTGCCCAGGAAGTTCAACAGATTATTCCCGAAGTGGTAACGGGGAAAGAAGGCGACCTCAGCAAAGGCGAAAGCCTGGGTATTGTGTACGGCAATCTGGTACCGGTGCTGACGAAAGCGATTCAGGAGCAGCAGGGGCAGATATCCGTGTTGAAAGCGGAAAATGTCGGATTGAAGAGTGAGAATGAGGCGTTGAAGGCACGGCTGCTGAAGATTGAGAAGGCGTTGGGGTTGTAGGGGCGAATGATTATTCGCCCAACACACCGGATTCATCTATTTTTGTCCGTTTTCCGTTCATCCGACACTGTAGGGGCAAAAAATCTTTTGCCCCTACGAAGATCAAAAGCGGGCGAAGCAGATGAACCTTAATTAGCCCCTACGAACCAGATCGACTATGCTCCACGGAATACCGCGCCAGCCGAAGGCCGAAATAAAAACATTGGTGTCGAGAACTACTTTTGAGCGCGTGCCCATTTTACCGCCTCCAGCACCGTTGACTCGGGGGTCTTGTTGCGCTGCACAGAAGCAGATGCCGTCCGGGTTATTGCTTCAAGTGATGGTGGCGTATAAAGATTCATTCGCACCAAACGGGAGATAAGCTTTTTAATCTCGGTTGGCTGATAGTTCGATAACGCGCCAAGAAGTTGTTTTTCATTCAGTTGAATGGTTGTTGTCGTCATACTGTCGCCTCCTTACTTTTGATGAAATTACGGTAGCATAGATAGTTGATGATGACAAGATTGAAGCCAGTGCCCTTTTTTGAAGTTAAGCAATAACCAATTTAACGAAAAACGAAATATCAATCCGTGAGGTTTGTACATGACCACCACCACAAAACTAACCATCATCGCCGCAGCCATGCTGCTCGCCACCACCGCCCACGCCGCCGGTACGGCTATCAATGAAACCGGCGAAATGCCTGATGCCAGCGCTATTCTGGATGCGCGGAGCGAAAACAAAGGTTTTCTGCCGCCGCGCATGACGGCGGCGCAGCGGACGGCGATTCCCGCACCGGCAACCGGCCTGCAGGTGTATCAAACCGACGGCACAGCGGGGATGTATGTGTATAACGGCACCGCCTGGAACCTGATCGGCAACGCCACCGGCACCGTATCAACAGCTAATGGCGGCACCGGCAGCACCGATGGCTCTATCACCGGCACAAGTGCGCTCACCTTTGCGGCGGGGGGGACCAACCAGAATGTCACGCTGACGCCGACGGGTTCAGGATATACCCTGCTGGGTGGGAATGTAGGCATCGGAACGACGACACCAAACAATAAATTGCAGATCGGCTCAACTACTTATAGCGTCAATAGTTTGGCAATGGGAAATGGTACTCAGAATTTCGCCATCGATATTAGCGCGAGAACCATTCCAACATTTTTTTCTGATAATAATTTCTCCTTCATGGCTTCTGGTGGCGGTAACGGCAACGTCGGTATCGGAACTGCTTCACCAGGCACAAAACTGCATGTTGATAACGGAGCTTTGTATGTACATGGAATTGACAATACTGCCAATAACTATACATTGCTTTTACGCAACCAAAATACTGATAATATGATGGTTGTTTATAATGACGGTACAACCTATATGAAAGGCAACGTGGGAATTGGAACAAGTACACCCGCTTCAAAACTTCATATTGCCGGAGCGGATATGAATAATGCACTTTTATTTGAAAACACTTCTGCAAATCCCGGTCGTAATTATATTCTATTCAAAACACAGGGTACTGAACAGGGCTACATTGGTTTAGGTGGTGGAGCATCAAATCATATGTCAATTGCTGCTTATGGAGCATCCAATAACCTCTTCTTAGAGACCGGAAGCCTCGTAAGAATGACTATTTTGCCAACCGGCATCGTCGGCATTGGAACAACTACACCAGCATACAAACTCCAAATTCAAGATGCAACTTCACCAGCAATTGCCTTGCAGTATAGCACTAACAGTGATTATCCTTATCTTTTATCAAATTCAACCAACGATCTTATTATTGGAAGCGCAGGTTCTGGTTCACATGCTGTTTTTAAATCTACCGGCAACGTCGGTATCGGAACAACTACACCGGGGTCTAAATTACATGTTGAGTCAAGTGTATCTAATCATTATGCGGCTGTCATTCGTAATTATAATAACACATCAAGTGGTTATGGCCTTCAAGTGGTTGCCGGCTCAGGGAATGCTGATTATGGTGCTTATTTGATTGATTTTTTCGATGCAACGGGTACAACGCGACTTGGTTCAATCGCCCAAAGTGGATCAAACACTGTTTTATATAACACCTCTTCCGACCGCCGCCTGAAAAACAATATCGTAAACACCCACTTTGGCATCAGCGATTTGATGAAAATACAGGTACGCGATTATGAGTATAAAGCTGATTCAAGCAAAACATTAACCACCGGTTTTATTGCACAGGAGCTGTATGAAATTTTCCCCAATGCCGTTACCAAATCGGCTAATGCAGAAGAGATGTGGAGCGTGGATTATGGCAAGGTTACGCCGCTGCTGGTGAAAGGGATGCAGGATTTGAAGGCGGAGAATGATGGGTTGAAGGCACGGTTGGATAAACTGGAGAAGGCGTTGGGGTTGTAGGGGCAAAAGTGCCCCCTCATCCGACCTTCGGCCACCTTCTCCCACGGGGAGAAGGGATGTGATTTGTCCTTCTCCCTGAGGGAGAAGGTGCCCCAACGGGGCGGATGAGGGGAAGGTTTTGATGTTTGGGGTGGCAGGCAGAAATATGAGAGTTTACACCGTCACCACAACCAACCCCGGAATGTCTGTAAAGTCTTTTACATTGCGGGTCAGGAGAGAAAAACCATGCTGAATCGCCTGACTGGCAAGCCAGAGATCCTGTATGCGGGGGCGTGGATTCTTTTCACTGGATTTCAACTGTGCGGCAAGCGAACCGAAAATTTCGCCGGTGGTTTCATCAATCCGCAGAACC
>CAIRBT010000120.1 GCA_903876875.1 uncultured Geobacteraceae bacterium | reverse complement strand
GAGATCTTTCGTATCAGAAGTAATTATACGGCTACCGAACAGGGACTTATCTTCCAGCGAAAGGAACTGGCCACACTGGAGGGGAGGGCGGCACGCCTGGCAACAGAGGGTGATTCTTTGGAGAAACGCCGTGCCGAGTGCCTCCAACAGCGTGAACTGCTGGAGCTGCGCCGGGAAACCGGCACGGTTGATGCGGTTGGCATGCAGGCCGAGCTTGAGCTGGCGGAAGAAACCCTTAGTGAATATCAACGTTCCGAAGAGGAGCTGAACCGGGAACTGGAGCTACGACGTCGGGAGCTTTTCGGGGCTTTGGCCGAGGTAGCCCAGCACAAAAGTCGCACTGAAGCCGCACAAAAGCGGCTGACTCAGCTGAAGGAGCGGGCGGATCGTCATGGTCGTGAAGCCATGCAGTTGGCTGAACGGCATGAACAGTTACGGCAGCGTGAGCGTCATCTGGAGCAGGAAATCAGGGAACACCAGCAGGAACAGGAGGCGCTGCAAGCGGAGGTCTCATCGCTGCGAGGCGTTGAGGATGCACTGAAACGACAGCTTCCCGAGGTGGAAAAAAACTGGCAGTCGGTTCGGGATCAGTTGACCCGCAGCAGCTCCCGACTCCACTCCCTCAAGGAATTTGAAAGCCAGTTTGCCGGTTTTGCTCAGGGTGTCCGCTCCCTTATGGGTGATGGGGGGCAACGAACCCGTTTCAGTGGCGTGGTGGCCGATGTGGTGCGGGCACCTGCGGAGCTGGAAGTGGTGCTGGAAGCGGTACTGGCGGAACGATTACAGTGTCTGCTCTGTGGCGATGATCGTGATGCTTTGCAGGCAGTGGAATTTCTCAAGGCAAAGGGGGGTGGCCGAGCCGGTATTGCCATACCGCTCAAGCGGAGTAATCCTCCGCTGCCGGTGATAGATGAAGCGGTTTCTCTCTTGGAACAGGTGGAAATTGAGGGGGAATTTGCCGGTCTGATTGCCCATTTGTTGGCACCGGTTCTGGTGGTAGATACCATTACTACGGCGTTTCGGCTGGCACGCTTGCATCCCGAATTGACCTTTGTCGCCCGTTCCGGTGATCTGGTTACCCTGGGGGGGATCGTCACCGGTGGTTCGGCGGAATCGGCCGGTAATGGCCTCATCCATAAAAAGCGTGAAATTCGGGAGCTGGAACTGGCGGTGACCGCACTTGAAGAGGAAACGGCGGCTGCCGGTCGTCAGCGGGATGAACTACGTCGTCAGAGCCAGGAGGTCGTCGAAGGGCTCAAAAGTGGCGGGGCACGGCTCCATCAGGGGGAACTGAAACTGACCGGGCTGCGCAAAGATCACCAGCAGGTTCGTGACGAGGCCGCCCGCATTGCCGAGCGTCTGGAGGTTCAATCCCTGGAGTCGGAAACGCTAGCCGAGGAGCGGGAGCAGCTGGAAGACGAACTGAAACTGACCGGTGAACAGTTGCTGACTGGAACTGCCGGTGTCCACCAGTTGGAACAGGAGACGGCACGGCTTAAAATAGAGCTTGACTCCCGTCGCTCCCAACTCTTGATCGCCCGTGAGAGCGTGACCGCACTCCGGGTGCGGGCGGCGACTATCAAGGAACAGCATGAAGCCGGTATCAGAGCGTTGGGTGATCTGGCACGGCAACTTGAAGAGATCGAACGGCGGATGGCCGCTGACCATGCGGAACAGTTGGGGGGGGAGGAAGCCCGTATTCAGCTGCAGACGGATATTGCTACGGGGACAGAACGTCTGGAGTCCCTGGTTCATGAACAGATGCATTCGGAAAAACGACTGGTGGAGGTGCGCAACCGCTTTGACGAGGCGGGAAAACGGGTCTCGGAGATAGAGGGGGAGCTGAAGCGGAGCCGTGATGAAGGGGAGAAAGTCCGGCACGGTCAGGCGGAGATTAACCTGCGTTTTTCCACCCTGACTATGCAGGCTGAACATCTGGTGCGGACGCTGATGGAGCGGAGCCGTATCGCTATGACCGAGGCGGTTGCCCGGCTGGATGCCACAGATTTTGACGAGCCGCTGCAGCGGGGACGTCACAACGAATTGCAGCGACTGCTCGATGAAATGGGCGAGGTTAATCTGATGGCCATTGAAGAGTGCGCCGGCATGGAGGAGCGCTTTAATTTTTTAAGTGGCCAGAAAGAGGATCTTGAGGAGTCGCTCCGCTCCCTGCAGCAGGCGATTCAGCGGATTAACCGAACCACCCGCCAGCGGTTTCTGGAAACCTATAACCTGATTAACACCAAGTTCCAAGAGGTGTTTCCTCGCCTCTTCTGTGGCGGTCGGGCTGAACTCCGTCTCACCGATGAGGAAGATCTGCTGGAGACCGGTATTGATATCATTGTGCAGCCGCCGGGTAAAAAACTGCAAAATGTCACCCTGCTTTCGGGGGGAGAAAAGGCACTGACGGCGGTGGCGCTGATTTTCTCCATCTTCTTGATCAAACCGACCCCCTTTTGTCTTCTTGATGAGGTGGATGCCCCGTTGGACGATGCCAATATCGGTCGTTTTAATGAAATGGTGCGGGAGATGAGTGCCATTTCCCAATTTATTATCATTACCCACAACAAGGCGACCATGCAGGTTGCCGATACGCTCTACGGCATAACTATGGAAGAACCGGGTGCCTCACGGATCGTTTCGGTGCGGCTTCATTGATGGTAATCCCGATCACTGGTTGATCTCTGGGCATAGCCCCTTGCAGTAATATCAGATACGTGATATTGGCCATACATGTAGTACGTGATGAGAGAGTAGGAGAGAGGATTCTGATGGAAAATCAGGACACGCAGGAAAAAAAAGAGAAAAAAGGCTTTTTTCGGGGATTGTTCAGCAAGTTAACCGGTGCAGTATCGGCAGAAGATCTTGAAGTTGCCGAACTTTCTGAAAAAACGGAAACGGCAGAAATTTCAGGAAATCCGGAAACACCGGTCGTACATGAAGATAATGTGAGCTCTTCCGTTGCAGCAGAGCCAGAACCGGAACTGCAACCAGGACCAGAGCCAGAATTGGAACTGGAACCAGAGATTGAGCCTGAACCTGTACTGGAACTGGAAGCAAAAGCGGAACCGGAAGCAGAACCATCAGAAATGGTGGTTGAGGAAACAACGCCGAAGCCAAGTTTCTTTGAACGGTTGAAAAACAGCCTGAAACGAACCAAGGACAGCCTGGTTGGGCGCATTGATACCCTGTTGCTTGGCAAGAAAACCATTGATGCCGATGTGATGGAGGAACTCGAAGAGATTCTGATTACCTCCGATATCGGGGTTAAAACGACCGTTGAACTGATTCGTACCCTTGAACAGCGACTTGGCCGCAATGAGCTGAAAGATGGCGATGCGTTACGGGAGGCGTTGAAGGGGGAAATACTCACCCGTCTGTTGGCTCATCATGTCACCTTGTCACTGACCGGGAAGAAGCCGTTTGTGATGCTGGTGATCGGGGTGAATGGTGTGGGTAAAACCACTACCATCGGCAAGTTGGCCTCCCGGTTCACCGCTTCCGGCAACAAGGTGCTGCTGGCGGCGGCTGATACCTTCCGTGCGGCCGCAGCAGAACAGTTGGTTGCCTGGGGAACCCGCTCACGGGTGGATGTGATTCGCCATAAGGAGGGGGCAGACCCCTCGGCAGTGGTATTTGATGCCTGCAAGGCGGCGGTGGCCCGAGAGGTTGACATTCTTATTGTGGATACGGCCGGTCGTCTCCATACTAAAGTGAATCTGATGGAGGAGATGAAAAAAATCCGCCGGGTCATTGATCGGGAAATCCCGGGGGCACCCCACGAAACGTTGTTAGTGCTGGATGCGGCCACCGGGCAGAATGCGGTCTCACAGACCCGTCTGTTCAAAGAGGCGGCCGGTGTGACCGGATTAGTTCTAACCAAACTGGATGGTACCGCCAAGGGGGGGATTGTGGTTGCGGTCAGCCATGAATTTGCCCTGCCGGTTCGCTATATTGGCGTTGGAGAGTCCATTGAAGACCTGCGGGATTTTGATCCCCAGGAGTTTACGGATGCTCTCTTTCAGGCATAAGAAACAGCCCGTTCCGTGGCAATAAAAGTATGGGTAACTCTGGGATTTCACTCAATTGGGGCTTGACTTTGTGTCGTCCCCTTCGTATAGTAGGGCACTTTGAAAGGAAATGGACACTATGACACAACAATTAATTGATGCACTTGAAGAGAAAATTGGCGTGCTTGTTGAGAAATATAACAGGCTTAAAGACGATAATGAACTTTTAACCGACGAAGTACAGCAGCTTTTAGGTGACCGCGAAGGGATTAAAACCCGGGTTGACGCTATTTTAGAAAAGCTTGATCAGATTTAGTCTGCTGTCATTGGTAACAGTATGAAGACGAACCATCTGGTTACCGTCCTTGGACGGGAGATTTCCGTGCGGAGTTCTGCGTCTGCCGAAAAAGTGCATGGCGTCGAACTTTTTGTCAACGGCAAGCTTCAGGAAATCGGCAGTGCACTTCGCAGTGGCGACGCACAGCTGGTGCTCTGTCTTGCCTTGCTCAATATCTCCGAGGAACTTCTTGAACTTCGCTCGGGGCGTGAGAAGGACTCAGAAACGGCCAGTCGGTTGTCAGGTCTTATTGCGTCGTTGGATACTGTCTGATTTTACATGGTCTCTCAGGGAGACTTGATTATATATTCGCATAACTTATGTACTGCCGGTCGGATTCGTCATACGATATTGTTTGTACGTCTGATTGAAGTTGATATGGGAGCCTGTCAGATTTAGGGGAAATCTGCTGCAAATCCGTCTGAACGGATCATATTTCAACACTTTTTCGG
>CAIRBT010000119.1 GCA_903876875.1 uncultured Geobacteraceae bacterium | reverse complement strand
TGCCCCCCCTGTTCTCCCTTTCAGACTCCTGTTGTTGTCTGTATTAAATCTAAACTTTAATTAATATAATTTCAGTATTATTTCATGTTGTAAACTGATATGTAACAGCCATCCACTATATTTGGAAAGCCTTGGTGCGGTCTATGGTGGGTGAGGCCATTGAAGTTGGTCCGTTGTTATTTGAAATGGGACTGCTACTGCTCTGTTTGACGCATTAATCTGTACCGGGTGATTGCTGGTAACATCAAGCTATCGGGTTCACTCTTTTTCTGAATAAGTTGCACGGATAGTGGTGGAGGTGGGGGTGGGATCTCAAAGATATTACCGCTACTGGGGCAAAACCGAAAAGGATGGCAAACGCTATCACCTGTTGCCGTATCACTGTCTTGATGTGGCGGCGGTGGGTTGGGTGCTACTTACTCCGGAAATGCCGCTTTGCCAGAGACTGGCCTGTCAGTTACAAGTTGCACCGGAACTTCTGCGGTGCTGGTTCACCTTTTTTCTCTGTCTCCATGACTGCGGCAAGTTTGCCGTGGTTTTCCAGGGGCTTGTTCCCGGTTTATCCGCTGCTCTGATCAAACCGAATGGTCGGAAAAAATATACAGAGCGTCATGACTCTCTCGGCTATTGTCTTTGGAAAGCAGAAGGAGGCTTGCGTGACCGGCTTGAGGTAGAAAATATCTGGTTTGCACAGGGTGCAAACACGAGACAGCTTGGATGGACGGTTGAAGTCTGGATGCAGATTGTCACCGGTCACCACGGTATTCCACCTAAAACCTCTGGACTTTATCTCTCCAATTATTTTGATTCACAAGACATAGATGCCGCTTGGCAGTATCTGCTTGAGGTTTCCCGCATGTTCATTCCTGCGGACATTGTTGACGCTCTGGCTGATAAGGAGTTTTGCAAGCGTCTGAAAGATATATCATGGATATTGGCTGGGATTGTGGTACTAGCCGATTGGCTCGGCTCAAGTCGAACAGTCGAAGGATTTTGTCAAAACGAAATCCCTCTCAATAACTATTGGGAACACTACGCCCTGCCGTTTGCCGAACAGGCAGTGAAACATGCTCAGCTAACACGTTCTCCTGTCGCACCATATGTGAATACTCACCACCTGTTTGAATTCATCACCACACTAACGCCGTTGCAGCAGTGGGCCGAAAATGTCGAACTTGCTTCCGGCAACCAGATTTTCATCCTCGAAGATGTTACCGGTGCAGGCAAGACCGAGGCTGCGTTGACCCTGACGCATCGGTTAATGGCAAAGGGTATTGCCGATGGCCTCTATGTGGCACTCCCCACCATGGCAACCTCCAATGCCATGTATGAACGTTTGGGCAAGATATACCGGCGGTTATACACAGATGATGCGCTCCCTTCGCTGGTACTTGCACACGGAGCTAGACATCTCCACGAATCGTTCAGAAAATCCATTTTCCTACCGGAACATGTGGACGCTATGCAGTACTATGGCCGTGATGACGAAACTATTGAAGCGGTCTGTAGTGCTTGGTTGGCGGACAGTCGCAAGAAGGCACTCCTGGCCGAAATTGGTGTCGGCACCCTGGATCAGGCGTTGTTGGCTGTGTTGCCAGCACGTCATCAATCTTTACGGTGCCTCGGATTGGCCCGGAAGATCCTGCTGGTGGATGAAGTCCATGCCTACGATCCCTACATGAACAAGCTGTTGCAAGCGTTACTTGAATATCATGCCGCTCAGGGTGGCAGCGTCATTCTCCTCTCTGCAACCTTGCCGCTTAATATGCGCACACACTATCTGCAAGCCTTCTGCAAGGGGGCTGGAACCGAAATGCCGACATTACAGGAAATAAAACAGTATCCCCTGGCGACTCATTTTCCTGCCCTGAAACAGCTGGAAACCCCTTTGGATACCCGCCGAGAGGTGGAACGAACGGTGATCGTGAAGCTCCTTGATGATGTTAATGAGGTGCTGGAGTGCATCAGATTAGCGGTGGAAAAAGGCCAGTGCGTGTGCTGGGTGCGCAATACGGTTGGCGATGCCATCAAAATCTATCGTCTGTTGGCACGACAAGAATGGCTCGACAAGGAACATCTATCCCTTTTTCATAGCCGTTTCGCCATGATTGATCGGCAACGGATCGAATCATCAACCTTGTGCTGCTTTGGCAAGGGATCAACCGCCGAAATGCGACATGGGCGGGTATTGATTGCGACCCAGGTGGTGGAGCAGTCACTGGATTTGGATTTTGATGTGATGATTTCCGACCTCGCCCCGATTGATCTGATTCTTCAACGTATGGGTCGTGAGCACCGGCATATTCGCGATGCCGTAGGAAACCGGTTGGAGACTGAGAGTGCTGTGGATGAGCGTGAAATACCAACCTTTTATCTGTTTGGTCCCGTAGCAAGTGCGGAACCGTCAGAGAGCTGGCTAAAAGCGACGTTACCCGACACTCAGAAGGTTTACCAGGATGTGGGGCAATTATGGGTGACTCAGCAGTTACTTGGCATGGCGGGCAAGTTAAGTATGCCGGGCGATGCGCGTGGGTTGATAGAAGGTGTCTATGGTGAAGATGCCCAGGCTACAATTCCAGCGTCACTTCAGAAACTAAGCTTTAATGCTGTTGCCGATGCCTATGCACAGCTGGGCGTTGCACGGATGAATACCCTAAAACTTGCGAAGGGGTATTCACGGGCAAGTGCTGAGGATTCCGGCGGTTGGGAGGAAGAGGCGAAAATCCCGACCCGGTTGGGTGACGACACGGTACGAGTGGCACTTGTTTATGCCGACGGCGATGGCTGGCGACCACATGCGGATGTGGAACATTTTGTCTGGGACTTGAGCATGGTGAGTGTGCCGAAAACCAGCTGGCTCAGGGCTAAGGAGTCGATACCGGCAGATGTGCGTAGTTCGTTGGAAGCATTAAAAGAAGAGGTGAAAATTTTAAAATGGGTTGAGCTGTTTCCGCTAACGGCGGAGCTATCAAGTTGGTATGACAAACTGATGGGGTGGGGAATCCAGAAGGAGGAAGATGCCGATGAATCTAATTAAAGATGCCTGGATACCGGTTATTCGGGCAAAAAGCGGCAGGGGTGTGATAGCACCCTGGCAGGTTGTGGAACAGGAAGATCCGGTTATGGAGTTAGCTGCACCACGAGCGGATTTTCAAGGAGCCATGTACCAATTTCTTATCGGGTTGCTACAAACCGGCTTTGCACCGGAAAACTTGGAAGAATGGCTGGAATACTGGGATACGCCACCGGGTGCGACGTTACTGCAAACTCGGCTGAACACGCTGGCAGCGGCCTTTGAGTTAGACAATCTGGATGGGCCGGCCTTCATGCAGGATTACGCCATGCCGGACGGCGAGAAGAAGGGTATTGCGGCGTTGCTGATTGAAGCTCCCGGTGGCAAGACGATGAAGGATAACCTGGATCACTTTGTTAAACGGGATTCGGTGCGGAGCCTGTGCAAGAGTTGCGCAGCCATGGCACTCTTTACCCTTCAGACTAATGCCCCCTCGGGTGGCGTCGGGCATCGGGTTGGTTTGCGCGGTGGTGGCCCATTGACGACCTTGGTGCTGCCGTCGGATCAAATGCCGCTCTGGCAGACGCTCTGGCTGAATATACTTGATTGCGAAGATATGCCGGAATATCGGCAAGACCGGGTAATGGGGATACTGCCTTGGATGGGGCCAACCCGTACGTCGGAGAAAAACGGTGCGGAAACCACACCGGAGTGTGTTCATCAGCTCCAGGCCTATTGGGGGATGCCGCGCCGGATTCGACTGGATTTTCCCGCCGATGTTATTACAGGTGATTGTGACCTGTGTGATGGCAAAAATGTTTCACTGGTGGGGGAATACCGGACACGCAACTATGGGGTCAATTATACCGGTAACTGGGTGCATCCATTGACTCCGTACCGTTTTGATCCCAAGAAAGAAAAACCGCCTCTTTCTCTGAAAGGGCAGCAGGGTGGCTTGGGATATCGTCACTGGCTTGCATTAACCCTTGCTTCCGATGACAACGGTGACGCAGCCGCTAAGATCGTCAGACGGTATTCGGAACAACGAGCGCCTGAATTGAAATCCCAGCGGATTGCCCGGCTCTGGTGTTTCGGGTTTGACATGGACAACATGAAGGCACGTTGTTGGTATGATCACACCTTGCCGCTCTTCAATCTCGTACCCCACCAGCGTAAGAAGTTGCTGCAATGGGCGGATGAGTTGATATCTGTTGCCAGTGATGTCAGCAGTATTCTGCGCAAACAGGTCAAGGCTGCATGGTTCAGACGTCCCGAGGATGCTAAGGGGGATATGAACATGGTTGCGCAGGATTTCTGGCAACGAAGCGAACCGGTTTTCTATGAGCTGTTGGAGCAGTTGACAAAGGTGCCGATTGACCAGGAATTGCCGCCATCGGAACTGTATGCAAAGTGGGAAAAAAAGCTTGTATCGCTGTCTCTTCAACTCTTTGATGTCTGGGTGCTGGAGGCTGCTAATGAAGATATGGATATGAAGCGAATCATAACGGAACGTGATGGGTTGGGGAAATTAATTCATAGCTGCAAGTCGATGAAGACAATAAAAGCGAGGGCATTACCGGAAAAGGAGGGGATGGATGGAAAAGGCAACGTATCACTTTCTTAAAGATTCTACGGCATGTGACAGGTTGTTGGAATGGTGGAAATGGCTTGATGGTAATCGAGGAGATCGAGCCCGATTGCGGCGTGTAGACAGTCCGGATGATCTGCTGCTTACGAGTGCATTTTCACGCTTTCTCGCAGAAATGCCTGACGACTGGTCAGTGTCGGATCAGTTGCCTGCATCGGCACTGGTTGCGGCTATTGTTGCCCAGGTCAAAGAAAATGTTACCACCTCAAGCTTTGCCGCCCAGTTGGCAACCCCCAAGGATGCTGGCGACAAGCCGCGCATGAGTGAACTGCGTTTTCAACAGTTACAGAAGAGTCATGAGCCGACCGAGTTTTACCGGCGTTTACTGCGAGCCGTGCGAATGCTGGATGGAAACATCAATATTCTTTCGGTTACCAATGACATCCTGCATTGGATGAACGAATATCGTAAGGGCGTTGACCGCAATCCGCAGCATCGTCTTGCCTTTTGCTGGGCCAGTGATTACTACCGTGCGTTACCCAAAAAACAATCCAAATCAGATTCCAAAGGAGGAACTACCCCATGAACCGTTTTATACAAATTCACCTACTGACATCATACCCGCCTTCAAATCTCAACCGTGACGATCAGGGACGCCCCAAGACTGCCAAAATGGGCGGTTTTGACCGTCTTCGTATTTCCTCACAAAGTTTAAAAAGAGCATGGCGGACTTCTGAACTGTTTCAGCAGGCGTTAAGCGAACATGTCGGTACTAGAACAAAGTTGTTGGGTGTGATGGCGTATGAAAAGCTTGTTGCTGGTGGGGTAAAAGAAAAACCAGCTAAGGAATGGGCACAGAAGATTGCCGGAGTTTTTGGATCATCGAAAAAGGCCAAGGAAAAAGACTCACTGGTGGATCTGGAGATTGAACAACTCGTCCATGTTAGCACTTTTGAAATTCAGGCAATAGAAAGCCTGATTGCAACTCTTATTTCGGAGAATAGAGTGCCGGTGGATGCAGAGCTTGAATTGTTACGCAAGCAGGGTCAGTCAGTCGATATTGCCATGTTCGGACGTATGCTGGCCTCATCACCGGCATACAATGTGGAAGCAGCCTGTCAAGTGGCCCATGCTATCAGCGTACATCCGGTGGTGATTGAGGACGATTATTTTACCGCTGTTGACGACCTGAATGATGGCAGTGAGGATGCCGGAGCGGCTCACATCGGTGAGACTGGTTTTGCCGCCGGATTGTTCTACTCCTACATCTGTATTAACCGGGAACTACTAGTGGATAATCTGGGTGGCGATGCAGTGTTGGCACAAAAAACTATCAAAGCCTTGATCGAAGCAGCGGTTAAAATTCCGCCCAACGGCAAGCAGAACAGCTTCGGCAGTCGTGCCTATGCCAGCTATGTCCTGGCTGAAAAGGGTGACCAGCAACCACGCTCCCTTTCTGTGGCATTTCTCAAGCCGGTTGTTAGCCAGGGGATTGAAGGGGCAGATTACGGCACGGCAGCGGTGAATGCCCTGACTACCCAGCGCAACAACATGGATGCTGTCTATGGCCCCTGTGCCGATGCATCCTGCGAGATAGATGTCTTTGAAGGTAAGGGCACCTTAGTAGAACTCTTGAAATTTGTGGCCGAATAAGGGGGCGATCATGAAATATCTTCTGTTTCGCCTGTATGGGCCCATGGCAAGTTGGGGGGAGATTGCGGTGGGAGAATCCCGACATTCCGCAATCTATCCCGGTAAATCTGCCTTGCTGGGGCTTATGGCGGCGGCACTCGGTATTCGCCGGGACGAGGAACTAAGGCACACTGCGCTGGCCTCTGGTTACCGCTTTGCCGTCAAGGTCATCAGTGCCGGGCATCCGTTGCGAGATTATCATACCGCCCAGGCACCGGACTCGGTCGGTAAGTTCGTTTATTGTACCCGTCGTGACGAGCTGGTGGTGGGGAAGGAACGACTTGGTACCATTCTCTCCAGTCGTGAATACCGTTGCGATGCATTTGTTCTGGTTGCGGTCGTGGCCGAAGATGGTGCGCCGTATTCTCTGGATGAAATTAGGGAAGCTCTTATGAAACCACGCTACCATCTGTATCTTGGACGAAAATCGTGCCCCTTGGCGGCACCACTGAATCCGCTTGTCCGAGATGCCGTCGGCTTTGGGGAAGCACTGGACAAGTATCCGTATGGGGCACTGTTTGTTTCAAACTGGTTACTGAAAACAGCACGGAAAACATTCACAGGGGATGGCATTTTATCTGATGAGACCTCTCTGCTGGAGTTTTCCCGTGAAGATAAAAATGTCTTTTCCTATGATAGACAGCCGGTGCGCTATTACTGGGAGGGAGATGCAATTGATCTTGTTTCGCAGCAATCGCTGACTCGGCACGATCAACCGATCTCTCGCACCAGATGGCAGTTTACTCAACGCACGGAGCAGCTAACCATCGGAAAGGGGGAACGCTGATGTATTTTTCCAGAGTGAGAATAAGGCCTGATGTGCGGGATGTGCATCTGCTGGTATGCGGCAACGGTTATGGGGCACATCAACTGTTGTGGAAGCTATTTCCGGGTGAAGAAAAACGTTCGTTTATCTTTCGAGAGGAGATTGCTAGGGAGCAGATACCGTTCCGAAAAGGGGTAAAGGGTGATCCGGTGTTTTATCTGGTTTCAGAAACGCAACCCATAACCGATCATCCTCTGCTATTAGTTGATTGCAAGTCCTATGCACCCCGCCTTGTCAACGGGGAACGTCTGGCATTTAGCCTGCGCGCTAATCCGACAGTTGCCCGTAAAGAAGAAGGGAAAAAAAGTTCTCCCCGTCATGACGTGGTTATGGATGCCCAGTATCATCTGCTGCGTGAGATTGCTACTGATATGGCAATTCCGGGCAGTGGTGATAAATCGAAAATTAAAAAGAACATTATCGACGCATGGCGACAAATCCCGGATTCACACAAAATCGAAGAAAAAATGCGATGTATTATTGCAGAAAATGAACGCTATGTTGAAGTGCAAACAGGTGCTTTAAAGCCGCTTGAACTACTTGATCTGACGTTGAGAGCCAGGATGGATAAAGCTCTTGAGACTTGGTTTGCCGGGAAGTGCAGTAAGCACGGTTGTGCCATGGTGCGGGGCGAAGGCCGATTAAACATTCAGGCAGAGGGGTATCAATGGCATGCCCTGCCCAAGAAGGGGAGAGAAGCTGGATTCAGTTCGGTTGATTTTGAAGGTGAAATTGAGGTCACGGATGCGGAATTGTTTATTAATGCTCTGTTTGACGGCATTGGCCCGGCAAAGGGCTTCGGTTGTGGGTTAATGCTGGTGAGGCGAGTGTAAAAAAACGTTGAGACTGGGGCGAACACCAACGTCAAAATCTGGACGAACGTAAGTTATCACCCAAATCAAATGCGCAACCGGATTGAATGGCATTCGGGAATATGTCCGCAACAAGACACAGAATGAGCGGATAACGATAAACATGGAAAGGCAAGTCATGACAATACCACTCCTTCCTCCTTTAAAACCGCTTCCCATCAAGGATCGTATCTCGGTCATCTATATCGAGAAAGGCAATCTTGATGTCATAGACGGTTCATTTGTCGTGGTAGATAAAACCGGAATCCGTACCCATATTCCCATTGGCACAGTCGCTTGTCTGATGCTGGAACCGGGAACAAGGGTCTCACATTCGGCTGTGGTACTGGCTGCACGGGTGGGGTGCCTGCTTGTCTGGATTGGTGAAGCCGGTGTGCGCCTGTACGCCGCTGGTCAACCGGGTGGCGCACGTTCGGACAGGTTGCTGTATCAGGCTAAGTTGGCACTGGACGATTCAGCACGTTTGAAGGTAGTCCGTAAGATGTATGCGTTACGGTTCAAGGAAGAACCTCCAGAACGGCGCAGTGTAGAACAACTGCGTGGTATTGAAGGTGCCAGGGTGCGTAAGATCTATGAGTTGCTGGCACGCCAATATGGGGTTGACTGGAAACATCGCAACTACGATCACACCGAATGGGAGAGCGGTGACGTTCCGAATCGGTGCTTGTCATCGGCTACGGCCTGTATCTACGGTATCTGTGAGGCAGCAATACTGGCCGCAGGGTATGCACCCGCAGTCGGATTCATTCATACCGGCAAGCCACAATCATTTGTGTATGATGTGGCCGATATTTTTAAGTTTGACACTGTGGTACCGGTTGCATTTCGTATAGCAGGCAAGAATCCGCATAATCCAGAACGTGAAGTGCGTTTGGCCTGTCGGGATGCATTCCGTCAGAGTCATCTGCTCGACAAGATTATCCCTACAATTGAGGAGGTTCTGGCCGCTGGAGAAATGGAACGCCCTAAAGCACATGATGAGGCGGTCGAAATTGCAATCCCCAACAAGGAGGGCATTGGTGATGCTGGTTATCGTGGTTGAAAATGTTCCGCCACGGCTACGGGGTCGGCTTGGTCTCTGGTTGGTAGAAGTTCGGGCGGGGATCTATGTGGGAGATGTGTCGCGCAGGGTGCGGGATATGATTTGGCATAATTTGGAAGAGGGTGTGGCAGATGGCAACGCTGTCATGGCATGGACATCTAACAATGAGTCAGGTTTTGATTTTATGACGTTGGGTGCAAACCGTAGGATTCCCGTTGAAATGGATGGCATAAAGTTAGTATCATTTCTCCCCCCGGAAGGTTTTGATCGGGAGGAGGAATACCCTTTTTGAGGCGGGTTAAATTCGGTACAATTTTTAATGTTGAATTTGTTCAATGATTTTGAAAGAGTAGAAGTAGTATGTTCCCCGCACAGGCGGGGATGAACCGCCATGATCCTCGCTGGCCGCATTATCGCAGAGATGTTCCCCGCACAGGCGGGGATGAACCGGAGGCCGCCAATGCTTGATCAGGTCCGTTCCGATGTTCCCCGCACAGGCGGGGATGAACCGCATGGTTTCAATGTCGCGATAAAATAATCTCAATGTTCCCCGCACAGGCGGGGATGAACCGTAATTGTTGACACTAAAAAAGTGTCGTGATATATGTTCCCCGCACAGGCGGGGATGAACCGATGCC
>CAIRBT010000118.1 GCA_903876875.1 uncultured Geobacteraceae bacterium | reverse complement strand
TGAATGGAGTTAAGAAAGAAATAGGGTTCAGGTTACGAAAGAGGCGGGATATAATGGGTATTGCCGCATAGAGTAGGGATGCCTTTTGAAATGTGCGTTTCGGAATGGTGCTACTTGATCGATGAAAAATTATCGGGTGGTTTTGGCTTCAGATCTTCCCTCGCCATTTCTTTATTGCAGTCAAGATATTTGCCCACAACAGAAGGGCACCAACACATACCGCCATTACTATCAAACACCCCCAACCAAGGCCCTTCCAAGATGACACCTCAAACCTTCGTGAGACTTCGAAGCCGATGTAAAGGGCAATGAGCACGAGAATTAAAAGAAACTGGAAAAATTGTCCTCTCTTGCGTCGTTCTTCCGCTTGGACAGCTACCCGCTCATTCGAAAAGCTATAATGACATGACGGACATTGATCCGCTCCTCGAAAGACACCATACCGATCACAAGCCGGACAAGTAATAAGGTTAGGATTGTCAGGAGAGGGGCTATATCCCGAAGGCTCAACGGATACTTTATTGTCACTTCCAATAATCTGAACGTTTCCGCTTCCATTTCCAATTTCCTGCTTCATTCCCCCACCATCTTCTTCACAAGTCCTTCCAGATGACAGACCAGATGCCACAGTTGTTGCTGAGTCAAATGTGCATGGGACGTAACACCAAAACGTTCTTGCAGCATTTGTTTGACCTCAGGGCTTTTTGTCGTGTAACCCAGAAAAGCCAGTAACTCTGTTTCTTGCTTAAACAATTGAGGCTTGGTGTGAATATAGCCTTCTTTCTTGGCGGCCTTTTCAACCCTGCCCGGAATCGTGTTGTTGTACAACGCATCTAAATATTTAATGATTGCCCCGGCATTTTCTGCGGGCCAGTTCCATATGATTGTCCACGCCCCATTTTTAATGCCAAAATCCTTTTTAAACGTCACATACATCACCTGATAAGCACTCTTTCCAAATCGCTTTTCCCTTGCCTCTCCAAGCTTATTGAACCGCTCTATGATTGCAGTCTTGAGAGCTGGATCACCGCCGATACTTGTTGTCGACGGCTGAATTTGGATTTTAGGAGAGGCCTTCGTAGTGATGTTGACATGGGTAGTGTTATTGTCGCCAGCAATCTGAGTGTTGTTGTTCCCTTTTTCCACAACTTGAGAAACCGCCGGTTTGGCCTTTTTTACGACAGTTTTTCCACGTTTTGCGGCCTCTTTGCCAAAATCAATCACAGTAGCTTTCTTCTTCGTGGTCATACCTAACGTTTCCCCACGGTGTTGCTGTTACCAGATATCTGAACATTGTTGCTACCACTGGTAATGACCTGAGAAATCGTAGGCTCTGGCTTATCTCCAGGCTCTGGCTTATTGCTTCCCATAATATCGCCAAGGATGCTTTTCAAGCGGTCTTTCTTTTCTTCTTTCGACATGTCTTCTCCCTATGCCGCCATAAGTTTTACCAGCCGCAATGCTTTAGGCCGGTCAATCTTGCGTTCTTCATTTTCATTCGCCAAATCATAAAGCGCCAGGATCAACTGAGTCCGTTGCTTCGATGTTGCCTGTTTGCCAAGTGATTCAAGCAACTCCGCCGAAACATCAACAGCGGCTTCTAACAGCTCCTCATCAACACCGCCAACCTGAACTTTTGGAACCTCACCTCGGTTTATTTCCCCCTCACCCGTTAAAATCCAATTCACATCAAAATTCATACGAGCCAGAGCAGCAAGAACATTACCACCAGGGATGTTTTTTCCAGCTTCATATCCTTGCCAAGAGGTAAGGCTAGCGTCCACAGCGACGGACATTTCACGCTGCGAATATTTTAGTTTTTCTCTAACTATTTTTAGCCTGTTTGCCAAGTCCAAAGGCTCAGATTCAGTCATTTGCAACTCCTGTTGATTAAAAAATTAATCAATATCCGAAAATTGATAAAAATTTCTATTGATATCGATAGAAATATTGTGTATATATTGCTTATGGAAAATATAAACATACCAAAAGAACCCACCGAGCGGTGGGAGTGGATCAAGTACCAGTTACGCCTGAAGGGTTACAGCCTTCGTCGGCTGGGAAAAGAACATGGTGTTACCGGTAAAGCTGTTGAGGCAGTAGTTCGGCAAAACGCCCCTAAATGGGAGCGTATCATTTCCGGCATGATCGGCCTGCAACCGCAGGAAATATGGCCGGAACGATATGGCTCTGACGGCTTACCTATAAGACATTCATCCCGATATCAGCGCAAAGATAACACAAGCCGTATTACGCGGCAACGTCTAACGAAAGGGAGGGTATAGACATGTTGAAGCCACATACTTTCAAAAAGATGGTGACACTTACTGAGGACGAATGGATGTCTATTTACGCTACTGCCAAAAAACAAGGAATCGACCCGGTAAAATTTATTAAGACTGCTGCCATCGCTGCTGCAAAACTGGGGACGAAACCATGAAAAAATCTAATATTGACCCATGCCAACTTACCCTTGATGAACTCTTTGAAATCCCCTGCCCGGTGAACCCGCAACCGGCGAGTCTGGATCATGCCATAGAGTTACGCCACCTGCTTTCAGATGTTCTGAAAAAGACCACAAAAACAAGATTTGAAGTTGCCGCTCGTATGGCAGAGCTGACTGGCCATGATATTTCAAAAGCAATGCTTGATGCCTGGACAGCAGAATCAAGAGAAGCATGGCGCTTTCCCTTGGAATACGCCACCGCCTTTGAAGTGGCCTGCGATAGCTACAGTCTGACGGAATTTCAGGCTCGTAAACGTGGCTGTAAGGTCTATGCAGGCGACGAGGTGCGTCAGGCAGAGATAGGCCGGATCGAATCACAAATCGGTGAAATGACAACCAAGCTGAAGGCTCTCAAGAAAGCCCGGATTACATCATAAAAGGGGATACATCATGTCAACTGATTACGAAGTGAAGTCTGTAAGCAAGGCGATATCAATTATTACGGCCTTGTTCAACAACGGATGTATCAAGGGGATGACCCGCGAAGAGCTGGCTGTTGCGGTGGATATAACCTATGCGGCTGCATACCGGATGCTCAAAACCCTGGAAGGCCATGGCTGGGTAAAGTACAGCGAGACAACGAAGTTGTGGATGCTTAGTACAATATGGGCAACGTATTCTCGCGGCTACGATCTTGCCACTGCCCAGAAACACAACGAAATTGATGAAGAATATTTTCGTATGACAGGGGAGAAATACGACAATGCCAAAATCAATTAATAACATTCATACCGTTAAAAGCAATGTTCAAGAGCAAGAACTTAAAAACATTCAGTATGTCAACAAACTTGGCATCAACATACAAGCCGCCGAAAATGCTGAATATGTAGAAAGCCTCACTAACTCTCTTGAAATTCCGGAAAACGTTCAGCGCCTACAGCGCATGATGAAGCCCATTGACCTCACCCTACCAGAAAGGCCAGCTGAACTATGGGAATATGCCGCCAATGAGTTGAACTTGGCAATATCACATACAGCAAAGGCAGGGTTTGCCCTGCTGATGCTCAAGGAAATGACGCCACACGGAAAATTTCTCGAAGAGCTTCAGACCCGTGAAATACCAAGGCGCACGGCTACCGATGCTATGAGCACGGCTCGATTACTCTTGAAGGTGCCTGGGAAAATGGGTGAACAGTTCGCCCATTTGGCAGGCAGCAAATTAATCGCACTTGCACGTATCCCGGAAGAAACCTTTGAAGACATCATGAAGACTGAAAAGCTAGACGATACACCGCTTGACGAACTGGATCGGATGAGCGTTCGGGAGCTGAAAGCAAAAATCCGCAAGCTCACAGACCGTCACACCAAGGAACTTGACCTAAAAAAGAAAGACCTGGACCGCAAAGACCAGGAAATTATCAAGCTTTCCAGTACAATCGACGAACTGAAAGCCACAGACCTGCCTCCAGATGAAGCCGAAGAAGCCGCCCTGGCAAAGCTCAACAAAATACAGTTCCAGTTTGACATGCTGTTCGGCAGCATCATAGCGGCCCGCTTCCACGAAGCCAGCCCCAAGGTTATGGTTCGTGCCTTTCACCTCTGCGAGTACATCGAATATTCCGCTCGTTTCGAAGCAACCAACATCCGCCACACGAACGGACAGCGCTGGCAGGATGCATGGGCAAACGAAAACGAAGTGGCTCAGGCACTCGATGAAATGGAAGAGAAGCGAGTCGCGCTTGTGAACCATGGCGGCAACGACCTTTCAATTTAGAAGGATAACTGATGCCGCGTAAAATCCCCATACTTCCTGAAATTGGTGTCGAAATAGCTCAAGCTTTTGCTGCTGGAAAAGAAGCAAAACAAGTCGTACTAAAACGATACATGAATTCGCCCTGGAACTGGTCAAGCAGCAAAGTCTATGCAGTGGCAAATGAATTCGGCTGGGAAAGTGGCCGGGACACGCGGCCCGACAAAGGCGAGATACGGATTGAAGGGATTGATGATGCAGTGCTTTTGCAGGCGATTGAAGTATCGCTGAAAACCACACGAATGAAGCGACGCAAACGCCTTATGTGTACTGAGGACCTGATTCAACAGATGATTTTGAACGGCTACGAGGTGCTTCGTAATGTTTCTGTTCCTACGTTCAACCGCTGGATGCGACAAATGAACCTTAACCACGAACAGCTCATGGCCGGGAATCCAGCTATTGAAATGGCCTCAAAGCATCCGAACCACATTCACTTTGCCGACGCGTCAATTTGCGTGCAGTGGGATCTGAAGAACAACAAGAAGATGGTCGAGCGGGACATGCAGAAAGCTTTTTACAAGAACAAGCCCGGTTACTGGAAGCAAGTCAAAAAGGTACTCATCCGGTGGATGTTGGTAGACCACACGTCCGGCCTGTTCTATGTGGATTACAGCTACGCTGAAGGTGAAAATCAGGCCGATTTACTGGACTTTCTTCTCACAGGATGGAGCCAGAAAGAATATTCCGCGAAGTACCCGTTTTACGGTGCTCCCTTCATGCTGGGGCTTGACCCAGGCGCATCCATGACCAGCCACGCCGCAAAAAACATGCTGCGGAAGCTCGATATCGAAACGTATGTACATGCTCCGGGCAATTCCAGGGCAAGCGGCGCTGTTGAGACAATGCATTCTTATTGGGAAGAACATTTTGAAAGTCTACTGCTTTTGAAACTTGCCGATAGTCTGGAAGATTTGCGGGCACGCGCTCATGACCGGATGATCTATTTAAATGCCATGAAGACTCATTCCAGGCATGGCAAGAGCCGGACTGATAAATGGATGGAGATCACTGCCGAACAGCTTCGTATCCTTCCACCGGTTGAGCATTGTCGAAAGCTGGCCACATCGGCCCCCGTTACCAGAGTTCCGGACGAAAAACTTCAGATAACCTTTGAGAACCGTGACTATCAGCTGAAAGCTCCGGCTCTCAAACAGGTGAAGGTGAATCTGGATTACACACCATGGGACCCGAACCAGCTGAATGTTTGGACCGATGACGGCGAGTGTGTCCCATGTCGCTTGATTATCCGCAATGAGCACGGCTTTGATATCGAAGCGCCGGTATTCGGCGAGAATGAGTACAAACGCCATGCCGATACTCCGGCGCAGCAGATCAGGAACCATTTCGAAAGCAGGGACAAGGCGACCAGGATGAACGGATTTGAACCAAAGCTTACCGCGCATCTGGTACCAGACATAACATTCCTGCCGCGTAAAGGAATTGAAATATTCCCGACTGAACTGCCTAAAACTCCACCTATCAAGGCGTCAGAAGTTTTCGGCCGGCTTCGCCGAGAACTGAGTCTCGAACGAATTACCCCGATTATGCACCAGCAGGTGGAACAATGGCTTGGCGGGGCGGTGGAACTGAGTAGTGAGGAATATGAAGTAATACGCAACAAAGCCCGTTCTTCTTGGATCACGGGAATCACTCGGACAGTTTCACCCAATCTTCGTAGTGTGGCTACCTACAAGAGAGCAATCAATGAATGAGATCAGCAATACCAATTCACCAGGAGGTGACAACACAATGGCAAACAAGACAAAAGAATTTCTTGATCCGGAACATATCCAACATTTCGGTCTGCAAGCAGACCCGTTCTTTGACCTGGGAGACCACCGGACCATCTGGCTGAACAGCAGGCTTGAAAGAGTAAAATCTCTAATCATGCTTACCGCACAGAATCAGGGAATCATGGTGCTGACAGGCGATTACGGCGCAGGCAAGTCTACCATGTTACGTCACGTCCTGCGGGAAATGATGACGGACGGAATGACCAAACTCATTATGCCGGACCGGCTCGACCGCAAGGCACTGAAGGGAGACATGCTGAGCCTTGCCATTATCGACCAGATGGGGACTCCGGGTATGCGCGTTCCTAGTTCGACAGTACGCCGGGACAAGCTGGTCAAGGAGCTTTTGACAAAGGCTATCCAGAGAGGCGAACAGCCGTTCATGGTGATTGACGAGGCTCACGACCTTCAATCCGGAATCTTTATTGCGCTTAAACGTCTCTGGGACTCCGGCTTGATCTTCAGAAATATCGGGATACTGCTGGCAGGGGCAGGCGGAGTTGATGCAAAGGGATGCCCTTGGGGGCTTCGCTGGGAGATCGAAGGAAACCCGGACCTGAAAGAGTTTGCGGAACGTACCCGCCTGGTTGATATGGGAAGGCTCGCTGACGGGCTTACTGATTATCTTTCATGGCGGTTCACGTCAATAGGTGCGTCTCTTGATTCTATATTCGAAGTGGATGCCTTGGCGGTACTCGCCGAACGGGCACAGGCAGCGCAGCTGCTTGGCATTCTCGCAATACGAGCCATGCGCGAAGCGTATTTGGACGGTGCTCGCAAAGTCACTGTTGAGCACGTCCTCGCCGCATAATGTGAGGAAAGGGGAAACGCAATGAAAGGACAAGCAAAGAATAAGCGGCCTATCACAGCCAACCAGTGCAGGAAAATCCATGCCCTGAAAAACTCTATGGCTCTGACTGATGAGGAGTACAGATCATTCCTTATGTGTCTGTTCGGCGTAGACAGCAGTACAGCACTTACTTTCCACACAGCCGGACTCTTTATCGAGGAAATGGAGAAAAAAGCTGTCAATTCAGGGGTGTGGACTCCAAAGGCGGGTACAAAGCAACGCTTCAACGAAATGGCCGGACGTCGGAGAGATATGGCGACACCGGCACAGCTCAGGGTAATTGAATCGATTTGGCAGGGCGTAAGTTACGCTGAAGACACAACAGCGAGGGCAAAAGCGCTTCAGATCTTTGTGGAACGAACTGCCAAAGTATCAAACATGCGTTTTCTCACCAAAGAGGGGGCTACCAAAGTTATCAACGGATTAAATGCTATGCAGAGACAGGTAGTAAAATCAGGCATAGCTGCAAATTTCCAAGAAGCTGCCTCGGGCAGTAGCATAGGGGGATAACATGGATTACGACGATATCGACAAAAACAGCAGCGACTACGGCAACTACGTAAAATCAATAGCACACGTTTTACAAGGACTATCTTGTCACCAATCCCTTGAGGTGCTCTGTGAAACGATTTCTGTTTTTGTTGCAGCACGCAACAAAGCCCTTGCTGATACTGCCGTTGATGTTGTTTCACCTGAGTCAGATGAGCCGATAGTAGACGTGTCTTCTGCATTCCGGTTCTTACGTCAAATCAGGAAAGTACCGCAGAAGACCAAAAATTCATATATCGAACCATGTATGCCATTCAACGAAAATCTTATCCGAAGGCGACGATTAAGCATGGTTGAAAACGCTCCAGATATACAAGCATTCATCCATAACCTTGATCGATATTATTCAGGCCCGGAGATGCTTGCTGTAATTGAAAAACACTTTGGGAAAGAGCGCACACCGTCAAAAAGCTCTCTTCACCGCTACTTACAAAAAATTTCCAGGGCAGCAAACCTGAACAGGGAGGATGTGTGACCTTTCAAGAACTTAACACCATGACCTTTGATATTTCCGACAAAGTGCGACACTTTCGAACCTTTTCCAAGCTGTTATACGAAGCTGTGACTCATATTGAAAACCTCGAAACCCAAAAAGAGAAGCTACCTGCGCTTGATGACATTTCCGCCTTGGCGTTCATGCTGGCGGATCAGGCAGAAGTTTCCGTTGATAAACTCATTAACAACCTTCCGGCTTCAGTGAAAGGAATTACACCATGAAAACATTCTGCAAACTTATTGAAATATTGGCGGCAATAGAAACCGCTCTTATTCGCCGTAAAGCAACTAAGCGTGCGACCCGCTCCGCCTTCCGTATTGCTCTGAATGGTTGCAGAGTTTAGATAATGGCGCAGAAAGGGCTTCAGTATGGTAATGCAGGGAAAGGTGTGGGGCCATTGGGTGCAACGCGATACGGCGGAATTTAAAGATGGTTTTAACATGGTTCTGATAACAGGGGTAACCATCAAAACACTAAAGGGGGGTCTGATGTCTAAAAACTGGCAAAAAGCTGCGGTTAAAGTTGGGAGAATGATCCATGACGCCTCAAAACGTTATCCTCAACTGAGCCCTCTGCATTCATCATGGATGAACTTTGCCAGAAAATACCAGGTAAAGCAGTCAGATGTTACCGTTCTTGAGGCCAACGGCATGTTGATAGTGTCTAAGGATGACTTTGACAAATTCACATCAACCATAAAACGTCAGGATGAAGAAATAAGAGCGCTTGAATACCGGATTGCTACTTTATTGAGGCCAGAACAATGACCCTTACCCTTGCCCACTCTGAACCGATTGATCCATATGCCGCATGGCAGTCTGCCAACGGAGCAGCAAACTGTAACCGGATGTCCGCTACCATTACGCAACAACAATGCGAGCATAACCAGCGTAACAGTAGCAATGATTGTCGCTGCCGGGGTTGCGCCGGTTTGTTCAACCAGGACGAAGCAAAACAGGTACGCCGGAACCTCTTCTTGCTGCGGTCTGTTGATAAGATCATTGCCACAGCTGAAGCAAATGATCCAAAGGCCCACGCGGCGGTCGAACCTGTTGACGGCTTCACTACCCTGGACAGCATCATTGATGACCTGTACGCAAACCCGCTTCCGGGCGATGATTTTGACGATGTAGAACTTGATCTTGATGACGAACAGTTGTTGGCATTGTTCCCGGAACTTGCCAGGGATGAAGACGATGACACTTTACCCGGCTTTCAACGTTTTACCGAATATCAAACAACCATGCCACGCTATGCCGTCTATCGGGGACGATGTAAAAAATGCGGTGGATATGTGGAAAACTACCGTGAATGGCATGATGACAATGTGTTTCGCTGTTTAGCTTGCGGCTGGCGTACCGGCCCGGAATATGAAAGCAACCGTGCAATGAATGGGGGACACCGTGAGTAGAACAATGCCCATAAATGTAGATACAAAAAAATATAGTCCACAAAACATAAGGTTCATTGAAATACTGATGAACGAAAGCACAGCAATGCTTACTCGACACGGTGAACTACTCAAGAATGCCAGGTTATTAAGCCGTGACTTTATTGTTGATGTGCACCGACAATTGAGCGGGTCGGTAATGTATTTCGGAAAAAATACCGCCTATGAAATGCAAATGAAACATTGGGCAATACAAGAGGACTTCCACTACGGCAACACAATAGACCAATTGGCAATCAAGTACAGCCTAAGCACTCGTCAAATATATACCATTGTCCACCACAAAAAAGACCTTACCCCGGCCAAGGCCGCAACCACTGGAGCGCCTTTAATGGCAATCCTTGCTACTCGCATGTTAATGAAAGCCGGTATTAAACAAGAAGATGCTGTAAGCGCTGCCCGTGGTCTACTTGCCGTCGTTGTGGCAAAGTTAGGCGGTACCGCGCCGTATATAACTAATCCCAGATTTGTTGAGGGCATTATTAAGCAAATTGAAATTGTCCGGTATCGCCAGGCTGGGAAAAGTATCGGAAGCCTTGCCGCTCATTTTCAACTTACTGCTGAAGAGATCAGTACCATTGTGAAGAATCACCCGACGGCAACAATGCCGGATGCAAGCGAGTTACCAAAAATCAAAACACGCCTCTTCAACTTGGCGACAAGCTTCAGCGGATTTGCTGAAATCAATACGTTACTGGAATCGGCAACGGAGAACATAAGCCGGGCTGAAGAAATCATAAAAAAGTTAGAGGGGACAAAACTGTGAACTTGATGAGCCACGAATACACCGTAGAGATAAACGGGGATGCAACGGGTAAGGCCCCAGCTGATATTGAACTCATACCCCGCGAGGGCACCATAACCGGGAGAGATGGGCGAATCTTCTTGCACGATCAGCCTGGTAACATCATCAAAGAATTTAATCAAGGCAAGGTTGATCTTCCGATAGATCTGGAACATTCAACGCAACTAAAGGCACCAAACGGTGAACCCGCTCTTGCTGTCGGTTGGATTAAAAAGCTGACAATGAACCCTTACGGCACTGTCTGGGCCGCGATTGAATGGAATCAAAAAGGCCGGGGGCTGATAGAGGCAAAGGCATACAGATATATCTCACCAGTCTTTGCTATTGAATCAGGCACAAAACGCATAGTTAAACTAATTTCTGCAGGACTTACCAACAAACCAAACCTGTTTATTGGGCACCTGAATCAGCTGGGAATTGCAAACGCTGAAGCCCGGAACAAAGCCAAATACTACCTCGATTATCACGGTGGAGGCAGCGAAGCGAACATTCCCGATGCCAAGAAGGGTGAATATACCCGCCTAAAACAGGATGCTGAAGCAAAGAGCGGCCCTTACCAGGCTGCGAGAATCAAGGATGAGGCACTGCGCACCGAACTTGCCGATTCAAAATCTGAGCTAAAGAATATTGGCCGCCAGGCAGCAGCTGAAGACGTATTGAGACTTCAAGCCAAGGTTGACGGTATCGTGTTTCAAATTTCAGAATATAAGCGCGTGATAGCCCTGGAAGAAGACAAGATTGCACAAGGCAACGTCGATAGCAAACAGCTCGACCTTCTCCATCTCAAACGCAGTGACCTTATGGCCGACCGGGCTCTGGGAAAAACTGTCGAACAGGCTTCTTTGGATGAGATCGAAGCACAGATACTCGAAGAAGAGCGTATCATCCAGGCAAAGACTGTC
This sequence comes from uncultured Geobacteraceae bacterium, assembly GCA_903876875.1. Classification (GTDB taxonomy): domain Bacteria; phylum Desulfobacterota; class Desulfuromonadia; order Geobacterales; family Pseudopelobacteraceae; genus JACRCG01. The sequence continues at coordinate 2,224 of CAIRBT010000118.1, read as the reverse complement.
GGCTCTTCGGCGGAGATTATAATCGGCGGACTAAAGCGCAAAATTAATGATGCCGAGCAGATTCTTGCCCCGATGAAAAGTGATTTACAAACGATCTATTGCGATTATCTTATCGCTGAGGCAGAAAAAACCGGGACTGAATTCGTAGAACTGGCCGCCAAACTCTGGGAAAAACATCTTCGCGTATTGGCCCTGGGTAAGATAATTGAACAACAGCCAAGTGCAAATGGTATATCGATTGCCACGTCAGACTGCATGAAGTTCAAAATCCCTGCCTTTAATCTGAAGTCGTGCCTGGAAGGTGGGAATCAAAGTCGTTGGCTTCCACAGCACACTGAAGAGGCGTATCCGGATATCACCGCAGCAGTTGACTCTGTAAAGAACGATATCGGTGCACTCGGTATCACCTGTCTTTGACACTACGTAACTCAACCACTTACATCAACAAAGTCAAGGCCGCTGGGATCGCTCTCAGCGGCCTTGACTTTGTTGGTTAGACAAGGAATGATGCCTAGGATTGCCACGCTTGGAGACCATTGTGGAAACAATGATGGTAAAACATGCTTCCCTGTTGGAATTGATAAGAAACGAGCCCGATTATAATAGAATCCCGGCAATGAAACATTTCTTTCTGCTGATGGATTTCGAAAATAGATTCCTGCCCCTTCAACGAGAGCAGCACGGCCACAAGTTTACAAGAAGCAAGGCGGTTACAGCTTATTGCGGTCTTCGTGGCATTCCGGAACGGACCTTTTACAGGTGGATCGTCATATACAGGGAGCGAGGCATTAAAGGTCTTGTGCCAAAGTATGGGAAGAAAACAAAACGACTGTATCATCGTAAGAGGAATAAACTGACGGCAACTATCGCCATAGACATCGGTGATCCATTGCGTTGTCTGGAAACCGTGCAGAAAATTATCGAGCGGTGCAAGCTTATTAACCCAAAAGTAAAAGAAGCATCTTTATTGTTATTGAAGCATTATTTCACTGGGTACAGGCGTGCGAGCCAATTATCTTTGAACTTGCCATTGTCTGACGATGAAATCGAAACACTCAAACGTTATAAAGCCGGAATACACAAGAATCATTGCAAGAAGGCAACGGCAATTTTAATGGCCAACGAGCATCAAACTCTTCTTGATACTATGGAAAAAACACAGTCTGCTGAAGGTACAGTTTATCGCTGGTTGCGCAATTTCAACAAAGACCATCTGGAGTCAATAAAAGTACACGTCCATGCACCTGCAAAAGAGAAAGAAAAGGCTGAACGGCAGACTCGTGTGATTGATATAGTCCACAAAATGCCCTCACTTTATGGAATCAACCGGACAACATGGACATATGGGGCAATCGCTGAGGCATACCAAAAAGAGTACGGAACGTCCATATCAGTGAGTAAAGTTCAAGGAGTCATTCACAGCACTGATTATAGTTGGCGACGAGCCAGGAAGGTTTTAACAAGCCCAGATCCTGATTATAAGATTAAGGTAGAGAAACTGCTAAACGTGCTTCAGGGACTGAAAGAGGGCGAACGATTCTTTTTCATTGACGAAGTGGGGCCTTATCAGGTCAAAAAGTACGGCGGCAGGGTCCTGATGCCAAAAGGACAAACTCCGGAAGTGCCGGAATACCAGAAGAGCAGAGGTAAAATTCAGTTTGTCGCCGCCCTGGAAGCGGTTACAAACCAAATGTTATGGTTATTCACGCCTGATAAGACCGCCGTTTCAATGATCGCTCTATTTGAGAAGATCGTGCAAGACTACACCGATTGCCCGGCGGCCTACTTCACATGGGACGCCATCTCAGTACATAGTGCAAAGTCAATCGTGGCATGGATCACTGCCCACAATACGGCTGGCAAATCTCCACGTATAGAGGTTGTACCCTTGCCTTCAAAGTCGCAATTTCTGAATGTCATTGAAGCTGTGTTTGGTGGAATGAAAAAGGCCATCATCTGCAATAGTGATTATGTCACACCTCGTGATATGCAAGAGGCCATTGCGAGACACTTTGAGGAGAGAAACCAGTTCTACAGAGAAAATCCAAAGAAGGCGGGAAACAAAATATGGGATAAGCAAAAGTTCGACTTTGACAGGCTTGCTGGTGGACTGTTCAAAAAGATGTAAATCAATCAAAAATATGATACGGCAGGTTCAAAATATGAAAACAGTTGATTTGGCGTTTTCGTGAGTTTAGGGCCAAAATTTTCGCGATTCGGTTTA
>CAIRBT010000117.1 GCA_903876875.1 uncultured Geobacteraceae bacterium | reverse complement strand
GCCTTCAAAAGTGTGCTGAGACAGATCAAAGACACTTTAATTGGCAAAACAGAAGGTATTGACCGTTCTAGTTCTCCCAGACGGAGGAAAATTGAAGGGAGGGTCAATTCAATCAAAATTTCAAGTCCGACAGACTCCTAGTTCGATTTTCAGTTCATCTACAAAGCGTTTTATGCTTCTAGCCTTCTGCAGGTTCGTCTTGATGAACCTTTCGATCTTCTCGATCTTTTTAACCGTTGCTTGAAATTCAACTTTGTTCAAGAGGAAGTTGTCGGCGGTGTCGAGAAAGTTCCCTTCGGTAACTTTTCCAGAGAACTCGTACAGCTTGCCAATAAGGGATGCTTCGAATCCAAAGAGGGTCTCGAAATCCGCCATTGTCTTTGCCAAAGTGCGGACGGCATTAATGTAATTCTCCGATAAGGTACGGACCGCCTCTATCAGCTGGAAGTCATTCGTGTTCCAGTCCACTTTTTCTTTTGTTACTTCGTCAATCTTGAGATCGCGTAACACCTGAACAATGTCGTTCTTTTGAGCGGTAGTTAACGACTTGGAGAGGGACTTAAAAGAGGCTTTTTGAAAGTTTTTGCTGGAGCTAAAGATGGTACTGACTGCCTCATCCCGGTACGAGAAGAGAGGATCACCGTTGAACTTGGCGGTAACTCGCCCGGCGCGGAAGAGAACCGCCACCAGAGTTGCCACTGTGCCGTATTCATAGCCGGTGGGAGCAATTTTCAGATCTAACTCAAGATCTTTGCCGCTGAGGTAATGGTTCTTGATTTTGCTGGTGATAGAGTCGATGCACTGCAAGGTATCCCCGACAAAGTTGCCCTTTGCATCAAAGAAAGCAAAGTCGCTGCCATCATTGAAGCGTACCAGCTTGTCATCTTGTTTTTCCTTGAGTATGGAGAGTGCAATTGCCTCGGAGAGCTGCTTTGAGGGGCGCTTTGTGAACACATTGTCCAGTTCTTTTTTTTGCAGGGAGTTGACTTGAGTCTTGAAGTTTGCCTCATTGAGCAATACCGCATTAAAGAGATAGACAGCAGTGCTGTTGGTGTAGGCCTTGTTGATAAGATTGAGAAGGTCTTTCTCCTTCTCGTCTTTAATTATAGAAAATTCCCGGATGATATGACGAACCGTGAGGTCGCTGTCATTGCCGTATTTCTCAGCCATGTACGAAAAACGCTGAATCTCTTCAATCAGGCGGTTAATCTCGGCATAGTCAGCATTATCTGGAATCAGGGTAATTTTGTTTTTGTTGTTTTGGGTCTGTAGTTTGATGGTTTCAATGAATTCAATGCGGTTGTCGGTGACATTGTACAAACTGCACACTTCGATGCAGAGTTCTTTGTTTGACGAGCCAACAAGATCGTCGCCCAAGTCTGAGGTGATCAAAAAATTGTACGTCACGCTGTTATCAGTGATGCTGGAAATTGACTTGATGAAGCTGTTCTTCTGCAAGCGGTAGATGAGCTCGCGCTTGCGAATGAAGTGCTCTACCGTGAAATCGTTCATCTCATCAAGGAGTTTGGTTTCCAGGTCCGAGGTTATTTTGAAATTGTTGTTAGCTTCAAGCAGCACCTTTGCGGTGGAGGAAGACAGTTTAGCGAGGGCCTCATCAATCTGGGGCTTCACGGCGAAATAATCGTCTACATTGGCAATGTAAACCTTGGCAATATTCTCGGCAGTGGTGCCCACAACTCCGGATTCGGAAAGGAAATGGATGGCTTTTAGCAGTTTGATGCCGTTTATTGGTGTGTCTTTTAGAATCTGATGTGCAGAATCGTACTTGTTGACCAAAGCTGCCGGTGGTGCCGTCTGGGCCTCATCGCAGATGTCAAAAGCAGTGGCAAAATTATAGGTGTCCAGATTACCAAGTTTGTTGCGCAACACATCGAAGGTAGTGATGATCATCCCACGAGCCGCCACCTGCGTAGCGGTGAGTGCATTGGAGGCAAACAGGAATTTTTGTAACAACTCGAACTGGTACTTATGGAAAGGGTAATAGACGCTGAAGAGTTCCTTGTTGTCTGACTTGGTTGGAAAGGACGACTTGAGATTGGTAGTGTCGGCAATTTTGCCATTATTGACTTTGAAGAACTCATCAAGCAGCTTTTGCCCAGCATCAGTTTTCTGCAACAGACGATTACGGATAATAACATCGACTTCGGTGGACTCTAGGTGGATTTTGGTTTTAAACCGGTCCGTTACCTTGGTCAATTGGCTCTTGCTTATATTGTTGTTATTGATGACATCATCAAGCTTTTCCTGGGCAATGGCTATGGTCCATACTTTTGAAGCGATCCCTGACAGCGCTTCACTGAGCCCTTCGAGGTCAAGCATATTGAACTTATGCTGACTAATGGCTTCACTGGCTTCATCAAAAATGAAGACGATGGTTTCATCGGCGAATTTTTCTAGATAGCGTTCCAGTTCGTCTTTAAGCTTGGCGGCGCTGAAGTCATCAATAATTGAGTTTAGGTGCTTGATAGTTTCTTCATATTCCGCTTCGCTGTATTTCCAGGCTGTGAGCACTTTGCGAACGGTGGACGCTACTCGCATTGAGCTCTTGCGCAGTATTAGCCAATCTTCGCCAGTGACTTCCACCACCTTCTGCAGGAAAGCAGGATAGTCCCCATCCAGATAGAGTTGGTACTCAGCATAACCATAAACCGTGTCGAGAAAGCCCAGGTTTCTCAGGAAATTGCGAAACAGGGTAAAGGACAATCCCTTGTCAGTATTCTGTTTGGCAATATCCAGGGAGACAACACGGGTCCGACCGCTGGAGAGCTTACGCAGGGCATTCTCGATAAGGGCTGCCTCTTTGAGTCCTGCAAGCCGAGGGATAAAGCGCTCAATGGCACGGGTTCCCATAATCTCTTTATTGGCGAGCAGATATCCAAGCATCTTGCCAAAGTAGGACTTACCGGAACCATAAAAACCTGAGAGCCATACACCGGTTTCTTTGATATTGGAATTGAACTTCGAGGAGAAGGATGAAAGGTACTGCCCGATATTTTCAGTGACAATGTAGTTTTCGATCTCCTCACGGATTTCGTCTTCGACCTGGTCTTCAAGGTCAATAACATTTTTGATGTCAATATCAAGGTTGAGCTTCAGTAAATCTCTGATTTTAGGCATTAAATACTCCGCTACTTAACAAGTTTGCATCTGTATTTGGATGCAGATTTATGGTTGAGGAACAGAAGCTCTTCATTTCTATAAGTGGAAGGATAGTAGATTACCAATGGAATACCCTGTGACATCACTGACTTGTGTTCCATAATGTTCACATTTTCGATACCAGTCCCTTCTAGAGCCCCGGTGTGTATCAGAAATGTTGTTTTCCCATCATGGCTTGCAGAGCAAATTTCATTGATTACCAAGGAGAAAAGGCAGTCAGGATCTTCATTTGTGAATACGACATCAGGCGTGGAGATATGCTCCTGGTAGAACTGCTTGAAATCGTTAATTCCTACTGAATCGATGCTCCTGACAAACAGCTCGGCAATATCAATAAAATGGCCATCCGGGTAGAGTTCCCTCGCCTTGGCGATATACTCTTCTTCCTCGGCGGGAGGATAAACGAAAAGTACCGTATTCCCTCCATTCGCAGAGCGCCTGAGCTGAGTCCGGTTATCTTCATGCAATGCCGCCCGAAGGTCATCGAACTTCTGTTTATGGTCAGTGAGAAATGACATCCATCAACTCCTTGGGAGATAATTTCAAATTCACATTCAGGGCTTCGCCCGTTGACGTGATGTCTATGAAAGGCATGAACTTAATGCTCTTCAGCGCCTGGACAAGCTCGGCTTTTTCCAGAAAGAAAAACTCCCTATATTGATTCTTCAAAATATCCCTGGTCTCATTATCGACACTCAGAATGAAATAGACGAAGAAAAGCAGCTCATTCTCGGTCAATCTGACATTAAGTATCCGCTTCTTGACTGCCCCATCAACCATTTCAAGCTTCTTGAGAATGGTCAAATACTTACAAGCAATTTTATCTAGAGTTGAATCTGAGAAGGCATTTAATTGTAACGAAGTCGCTTGGAGATCCTTAAGATAAGCAAACACATCTTTCCCCGACATCGTTGCCCGGCCAGAGAAATAGGCCTTTGCATAAACATATTTTGAAATCAGCCGAAACAACACGTTCCCAGAAAGCAATTGCCAAAAGATGGCTTTTCTTTTGAGGTTATCATGCCCAGGAGTACTAAAGAGATTCCCTATAAGTGTCTTGTGGTTATCATTAGCAAATACAAGAATGCTACTGCTTACCGCCCTCAAAAATCTACCACGAGCACTTTCGGTTCTAAAATCAAAGGCATTGTCCGTGATTAGCCATTTCTTTAAATCCAAAGGGCCTTCCCCTTTGGCAAAGCGTGCAAGCGCAACCTCTATGAGGTGAAAATCGGGAATGCTGCCTATGGCGTTTATATCCGAATTAATATTTTCCATTACTATTTGTACCCAACCCGCTGAATATTTAATGAATGTGCATCATTTGGTAATGTTCCCTTACTTCTCACATCATGGTTTGATATAAGCATTCAGCCCAATTGTTACCGATTTGCCGTCCACTTCAGCGGTGGTAACGGCGTTCCCCCTGGTGCTAGCGACCACGAGAGTTTTACCGGATGAAGAAGGTGTCGGTTTTTCAAGGTCGATTTCGATACAGAGCTTATTGCCTTTTATTTCAACTGTCATTGCCATTGAAGGTTCTTCTATTGTTTGGTTACCCGCCATATATGCTGGAACTAGAAAAAAAGCCGCCCGTCTGCATATATCAGACATAGGCGGCTTTCAGTTCAACCGATATTTATCAAAGGCAGTGAGCCCATTTGTCTACCCTCCACAAAAAGCATGAAATTACGCCAGTTTATTACACCTTTTGGCATCCAATGTCAATTGGAATCCCCCAAATATGGGAAAGTACAAACAATTATCGTTTGGGAGTCCTGTTCAAGCCTATTTTCCGCAGAAAGCGCCGTTATTGGCGAGCTCAGCAGCATTGGTAAATCCGTCGATATAAGCTTTGACTTCTCGCGAAGATCCGCGGAATAGCTCATGGCTCCCCGGTCTCCCTTGGAGAGGTTTCCGGTATAGACGAAGTACCACATACTCCTCGGCTCGGCGTTCAACTTTCAGACCGGAGTCCCAGTTTTTCAACTGCTCGTTGTTGATCCTGCGGCATATATCAATCAGTGCCCGTTCCGTGACCTTCATCGGCTCACTCCAGGTTGCTCCTTGCCAAGCGATGTCCATCGTTCCATAGTTAGTGCACCATTAACGGTGTCAATTATGGCTTCCTTTTTGTCACCTTCAAAATAAAGCTCCACAACCGCTCTTACTTCTTGGTTGATGAGATCCTGGTTCGCGACACGCCTGCGATACGGGCGGTCCTCGAGGAAAGCGGCAATCTTATCGGCAACGGCAATGACTCGAACCCGGTTATCCAGCACTTCAGACGCCAAGCCTTTCGGATACTGACCGGCGACCGGAAGGGAATCCCCGTTACGCTCAGATAGTCTTCACCTAAGTGCAGAAGCGCTCCGATGCAGATAAAGGTAAAAATATAGATCCAGACGTTTGGCGAAAGCCGGCATGTTTCGTAGGACACAAGTGCAAGAATGATCCACGGTAGCGGCCAGTGCGTGGCTGTACGATGCCGAATGATTTTCATCTCCATTAGGTCCGGAATGATCGAGCCAATCATTGCCATGCAAGTTGGAATGTACCCGCCTGTCACCGCGTAGATGGCAGCGCCAGATGTCAACTTATGATACTGCCACCGCATCTATGATCGTGCTCCAGATGTCTCACTTGCAGCTAACACCTCATCTATTTTGATCAATCAAATCGAAAGAATTTCTTCAATAAATTGCCCACTCTGTCCTACAAAGACGAAGTGGCTAAACTATATGAAATAATTGCATTTAAACTCTTTTTCCAGCGCATTTTTTGTTGACAAATAACTGAGCGTGCGCAAAATATAGATAAAGTTCTACAGGGACCGGATAGTCATAGAAAGGAGGGGGTCGGGACATGACCAGAAAAATTATAGCCGTTGTTGTTTCATTTTTTTGGACCATACTCCCTTGCTTTCTTGCTGGTTGCCTTGTTGGAACTTTCTTCTTCAAGTCTTTCTGGTATTGGGCTATCGGCATTGCTGTGATTACGCTCCCGTGGTTACTTCTGAATAGGGTGCAGGTACGGCTTTATCACGGGCATTTACAAGGCAGAACCGTTCCAAGTCTCCTGAAGTACGGCTACACCAGCACGGATTTCTATCCGAAATATATGTTGTTCGGGGGAGGTTGGTGGAACTGGTACTGGGGATTCTTTAGACGGCATTTTTAAACATTCTTCTATTTATCGGTGGCTTGTGAGTATTCCCAGGCCCCTTTTACTTTCAATATCTCGTCACGGCTGAGCACGATGCTGCCGCGATAAGGGGCAACAAGCGAATAAGTGTCGGACTCGTAGAAATATACATTCGTCCCTTCTGCTTGTTCCAGATGTTCGAGGACTGCCACCGGCAGATAAAGCACAATACCCGCGATACGAAGCTCAGCGCCATATTCGGTGACGACAAGATCCGCATCACCCAGTAAATCCACTGGCAACTCATCACCATTTGTAATGACGGCAATTATTCCATCCGATACGAAAAGGATTTTTCCAATCACACTCTACCTCCTGGGACCTTTAAGTGGCTGAGGACCGCCACCTTTTGGGAGAGGCGAAGTCCTGCTCTGATTCTGAAGAATCTTTCCTGTCCTCTGCAGATTCTGCTGAACACGACCCTCAGCAGCCCTTTCTGCCTGTTGAGTTGCCCGCTCCGCGGTTTCTCTCGCTTGAGTACTTCGTTCCATTGAAGAACTTAAGGGCCTAGCAACAGTCGCAACGTCCCCAACGATCCCGGCTGTTTCATGAATTCCATCCCTGCCGATTGCTATCATCGTTGCTGCTGTGCCGGCATCAGTACTTCGCCCTTCGGTAAAGTCTTTGGTTGCAGCACTGCCTGCCAGATTCTGGCGTGACTCAACCCTCGTCCCGGTCACCTGTGTACTCGAATAATCAGCCTTAACTCCACCCTCAGCGCGAATACTACCGGTAACGCCTCCACCCGATTTTGTGCTGACAACCGCTGCCCCATGCTGTGACATCTGAACAAACTGGTCTTCTGTGATTTCGGACCGACGCCCAGCAACCAGATTCCCCCCCTTGTCCATCTTTCCCTGCACCTGAGAGAAATGCAGGTTGCCATCCTTGTCCTTGGCATACATCAGCACATTGCCGTCGAGACCATTTGAGAATGATCCGCCAACGAGTTCCGTTTTCCCGGTCTTATCGTTACGGCCGTAATACCAGTCGCCGTTTACTTTCATCTCCTTCCCGCCAACCGAGACATTATAGGCACCGGACTTCCGTGAGAGATTGAAGTCCTGTTGTTCGTAACCAGTCTTGATAAAACTGCCCACGGTTTCTCGCAGCCCCTTATCGACAGTTCTTACATCCCTGTTTATGCTTTCCGCATCTCTGCCTGTTTTGAAGCTTGCCATATCCTTTCTGCTGACATCGCCACCCCGGTTGATCGAAAACGACTCGACGTTCCCGTTCCGATCCTTGGCAAACTCATACGAGAAGCCCTTGCCGCTCTTCATCATCCTGTCAACTTCCGCGACGGCATTCTTACCGAAGCCGCCAGCCTTCAGCTCATTCTTCAAAGTCTCAGCCCGACCCTTATCTCCGGAAGCCACAACCCCTTGCTCGGTCGAATTCACAACGCTTCCGTCCATCCCGACGTTCATCGTCTGCCTGCCATCCGGCGTCGTGAAGTTGATGTTCTGCCCCTCCATTGCCTTCTGCATCTGCGCAAATCCCTGGTCGGTCAACTTGCCGCCCTGATACATCTCCGGATCGTTTTTCAGCTGAGGGGCGATCTTGCCGACCATTTGATCGGCCGCTCCTCTGACCAGGTCGTACCGGGCGCCCCTTCCCGACACATCATGGGAAGCCATGGTCTGGTAATGGTCGTAGCCCCCTGACATATAAATCCCTTGGACTTTCCCGGTGCTTTCCGAAGCGATAACTTTGCCCATTTCGGCGCCGGCGTTGATCGCCCCACCCAGTTTACCGGACATCTCACTGGATTCGGAAAGCTGCTTCGCATTCTGGAATTGTGCCTTCATCTGTAGCGCCTGACCGGAACTGAGTCCATATTTCGCTGCCACCTGGTTAACTGCCGCAGCATTAGTATAATCCCCAAGGGACTGCATCTCGGAACGAAATGAGTTGAACTGTCGCCAGCTCCCCTGGAAGCCTAGAGTCTGAGCGCCCTCATATGCTTTCACTTCGCCGTCGATCTGGCCGACGTTCTTGTCCAGGTTCTTCTCCAAGAAATCCTGATAATTGTCGGCATTCCCGAAAACCCGACCCAGTGCGGCATCGTTCGCCACTTTCATCTGCGCATGTTTGTTCAGATCCCCGCCATAGTTCTTGTCGATGACGTCACGGAGTGCCCCGGACTGCGCCATCCCTTTTTGCCCATCAAATATGCTGAGACCGTATGACCTGTCCAGCCCCGCCTCACGCATCGCAGCCCCTTTGCCGCCAAAGCCGACCGTCCTCCCGACGCTGCCATCGGCCATCATCCGGGATGCCCCGTCCATGCCGAAACCGCCAATAAGGTCATTGGAGGCCATCGTCTTGGAT
>CAIRBT010000116.1 GCA_903876875.1 uncultured Geobacteraceae bacterium | reverse complement strand
GAATTTTTTCAGCGACCAAAGGGGGGCAACCAGATTATGATGCCCCCCGTCTCCGGTCAGACGTTGAATAAGTATTTGCGGATCAAGACGTTCAAGAAAATCGCAGACCAGCCCGGCATACTCATCCCGTCCCAGCAGCGGCACCTCACCCCGCAGATACAGCTTCTCAAGGCCGGTTCCCTTCATGACATGAAGAAGATGGAGCTTAACACCTGCCACCCCCAACCAGTTTAACTCCTCAGCCATGGCAAGCATGTCATCCCGTGACTCACCCGGGATGCCGAGAATAATATGGGCACAGACCCGGATGCCACGCTCTTGTGCGCGCTGTATGGCAGCAACCGTGGCAGCATGACTGTGACGGCGATTGAGGAACGAGAGGCTGCGCTCATACATGGACTGCATGCCGATTTCAAGCCATAGGTAGGTTGTCTGGGAGAGCCTGGACAGGTACTCCAAAACATCATCGGGGAGACAGTCGGGACGGGTGCCGATAATAATGCCCACCACAGCAGCAACCGAAAGGGCACTGTCAAAAAGCGTCCGCAACTCAGCAAGTGATGCATAGGTACCGGTGTACGCCTGAAAATAGGCAAGGAATTGGGTCGCACGGTACTTACGAATCATCACCTCCTTGCCATCTTCCAACTGGGAAATGACAGAGAGTTCACGTCGGATACCGTGGGAGCCGGAGCCGTGGCCACCACAAAACAGACAGCCACTGCCGTCAAGAGAACCATCACGGTTAGGGCAGGTAAATCCAGCATCAACGGAGATACGCTGCACTTTACAGCCAAAAAGACGCTTGAGTTCAGAGGAGAATGAATTGTATTTTTTGGGCTGTGACATAACGGGGCAACACCATGAGAAACCCACAAACAAAAAGAGCGGCATCGCTGCCGCTCAGAATTGTTTATGTGATGTCAATTATTTGTTGGAGCCCTTACCGGCAACCTGCATGCGGATAATAGCCCGTTCAAGAGCAGCTTCGTAGACTTTAAACTGCTTATCCTCGGTGGTCAATTTCTTAAGTGCCTCTTCAGCACGACCCTGAGCAGCTTTTGCCCGCTCGATATCGATATCTGATGCTGCCTCGGCTGTTTCAACCAGAACGATAATCTTGTCTTCACGGATTTCGAAATAGCCCCAGTTAAGGAACATATGCTCGGTAGCACCGTTGTTTTTGTAGACAAGTTCCCCGATTTTAAGCGATGTCAGAAACGGGGCATGACCTGGCAATACACCAAACTCACCGAGCTTACCGGTTGCAGTTACTTCCTCAACCTCGGTATCGACAACCTTTTTATAGGGAGTAACAATTTCCAGTTTCATCTTTTCGGCCATAACGTAGTCCTTGCAGGGGCAGTGTGTGCGACGTAGGGAAACCGCACCACCCGCCCTGATATGGGCGCATGCGGTGCGCCCCTACAGAAATATTATACTGCTGCCAGTTTTGCAGCTTTTTCAATGGCCTCTTCGATCGAGCCGACCATGTAGAATGCCTGTTCCGGCATACTGTCATGCTTACCGGCGACGATTTCCTGGAAGCCTTTGATGGTGTCTTTCAACTCAACATATTTACCAGGTGAACCGGTGAAAGCCTCAGCAACATGGAACGGCTGTGAAAGGAAACGCTGGATTTTACGGGCGCGGGCAACCACCAGTTTATCCTCTTCCGACAGTTCGTCCATACCAAGAATGGCAATGATGTCCTGAAGATCTTTATATTTCTGAAGTACGTACTGAACCGAACGGGCAACGGCGTAATGTTCTTCGCCGATAACCTGTGGGTCAAGAATACGTGAGGTGGAGTCAAGTGGGTCAACCGCAGGGTAAATCCCCAACTCGGCAATCTGACGGGAAAGAACAGTCGTTGCGTCAAGGTGGGCAAAGGCCGTAGCAGGTGCCGGGTCAGTCAAGTCATCGGCAGGTACGTAGATAGCCTGAACCGAAGTGATGGAACCTTTTTTGGTGGATGTAATGCGTTCCTGAAGCTCACCCATTTCAGTGGCCAGGGTCGGCTGGTAACCTACAGCAGATGGGATACGGCCGAGGAGAGCAGAAACTTCCGAACCTGCCTGGGTAAAACGGAAGATATTGTCGATGAAAAGCAGAACGTCCTGACCTTCTTCGTCACGGAAATACTCAGCAACAGAGAGAGCGGTCAGAGCAACGCGGGCACGGGCACCGGGAGGCTCATTCATCTGACCATACACGAGAGCGGCTTTGTCAAGAACGCCCGACTCTTTCATTTCCATCCAGAGATCATTCCCTTCACGGGTACGCTCGCCAACGCCGGCGAAAACTGAATAACCACCATGCTGCTTGGCGATGTTATTGATCAGCTCCATAATGAGAACTGTCTTACCAACGCCGGCACCACCGAACAGACCGATCTTACCACCACGAGCATAGGGAGCAAGCAAGTCAACAACCTTGATACCGGTCGTGAAAGCTTCTACTTTGGTGGACTGATTTTCAAAGGAGGGTGCCTCACGGTGGATAGCATATTCCTTTTCGTTACCGATAGGTCCCATTTCGTCAACCGGCTCGCCGATAACGTTCATGATACGGCCAAGGGTTTTAGCACCAACGGGAGCACAGATCTGTTTACCGGTATCGATAACAACCTGTCCACGCTTCAGACCATCGGTCGAGTCCATGGCGATGGTACGAACGGAGTTTTCGCCCAGATGCTGGGCAACTTCCAGTACCAGATTGTTTTCACGGTCATCAATAGCCGGATTTGTCACGCGAAGTGCGTGGTAGATCTCCGGCAGCTTGCCGGGCTCAAATTCAACGTCGATAACGGCGCCGATAACCTGCGAAATTTTACCTGTATTCTGACTCATGGAACGGTGTCCTCCTGCGGCCCTGGGG
>CAIRBT010000115.1 GCA_903876875.1 uncultured Geobacteraceae bacterium | reverse complement strand
GATATTTTATAATATGGATTGGCTAATGCTTTCATATAATGGCTTTACATTTACGTCAGAATTGCTTGTTGAAATTACCGCCACGGTAAGTGCCGCATCTAATGATGCGATTCTCAAGTACGTTGGGCTCAATCCCGCATTGAAAAATGGTGGCAGGCTTGTCAAGAGCAGCTGCCCATTGTTTCGTAAGCGGGTTATCAGCCACATTAAAATAATGAACGAACTTGACGATCATGCTGTCGAACTGCTGTACGGGGAAGGACTTGGACAGGATGTTGTGGTGGTTTTTTCGTATGAGGTACTGCGGAAACTACTCTATGAATTAGCCGGCTACTTCGGCCAATGGCCGCTTACCCTTGCGTTACTGCTCGACTCAAGGCCGGAGGTAAGCGATCTGGGCAAAGAGTTGGCCGGTAATGACGATTGTTCTTTTTCAGAGGAGGCGGCACTCACCGTTCTGATTGACGCTCTGCAACGATTTTCCCACCGATGTACCTGGTTTCACAATACAGAAGCGGAACCGGCTGAAAGTTCTGAAAAAATAACCGACGAACTGCATCACCTCACCAGAAAACTTAAAGCGGAAGAGCGAATTAATACTGAGCTAAGCGAGAGATTACGGGATGAAAAAGAACATTTTTCACGCCAGCTTTCAGAAAAAAACAGCCGGATCGGGGTGCTTGATGCAGAGGTGAAGCAGCTTAAAAAAGAGCTGGTGCTCTCCCGGTTAAAAGTAACCGAGCTTACCGATCTTCTCAATCAGGAACGTAGTGTCCAGGAGCAGGCCATCGCCGCTGGAATAACAGCCCGTTTGCACACGTTGTCACATAAATGGCTGGAGCGCAGCGTCACCGTGGAGAGTGAGGTCGCCCGAAAAGCCGCTACCAATGATATCCTGTTGGAAGCTGATCAGGTTCTTGCCCAACAGGAACAGACTGACCGGCACACGGGTAACCGAAAGCAGCTTCAGCAGCGACTTGCAACTGTTACTGATAAGCTGGCAGAAATCCGTGCTGTGCGCTCAAACGCTCTCCACCCCCTTGAAACGCTCACCGGTATTGAGGCTCGTTTGGTTTGTGAGGCTGACCGCATAGAAAGTCTGCTGACACAGGGACGCGATGCGGCTGCTGTTTCGTCGCTCGCACAGTCTCTTGCCGCTCGCATTAACTGTACCCCTGGCGGAGCGGGTCTTCATTCTCTTGAGGAGTTGTTTGGCGAGCTTATGTTGCTTGGTCTGCCCTCTTTTGATAAGGCGTTTTTGCAGAAATGTTTCTGTGACAGATACGATCGTCTTGTGGCAGAGCATAGCGAGAGGGATGTTCCCATAAAGCCGCTAAGCCCCATCATGCGGTTCCACACCGCACTCGGGTCAGGCAGGCAGATAGCTTTGTATTGTGACGGTCACAACATATTGAACTCGCTGGATCAGTTTAAAGAGGTCTGCACGCGTAGTCATAGTGATGCTCGTAACTATCTCGCTGATTCCCTCGCCGAGCTCATCGGCTCGTACGGGAACTGTTCTGCACATATAGTTTTTGATGGCCCACAGCATAATCGGGATGTGATTACCGGTAATCTGACGGTAATTTATTCGGGTGGGGGGCATAAGGAAAAGCACCGGGCTGACAAGCGGATTGAAGAGATGCTTAATTGGAGATCTTTTGCAAATTCAGGAGAGCAGGTGTTTGTCGTTTCGGCCGATCATGATGTGATTAACGGGGCACTGGATAATCGGGCGGAGGTGATTCCGCTTGAGCAGTTTGGGTGGATGTTGATGGGGGAGGGGTAGCTGTTGGGCATTGACTGTTTGCTGTTTGCTGTGGGAAACGGAAAGAAAAGAAGGGGTGACAGAGAACGGAGATTTACTATGGCTTGTGTCTAGCCGGGCAGATTGGCTTTACTCTCCAATCGCCCCTACAGAATAAAGGGACGCTTTCCCTATATTTTGCAAGTTCATCGCAGTAGTAATGCTTTATCAACTTCGCCTCAGACCCCTTGTGAAAATGTAATTTAACATCCAGCGGCACCCGCCCGCAGGAGGTGGCTCACTTCAACGGTATGCCCGTCCGTCTTCATTGGAATTCGCACTTTGGCGGGAGATAGTTTGAAATGGTGCTTTGCCCTTATTACATCGATGGTATGTGGATAGGCATCCAGTATCCGCAATAAATTATCAACGGCCTCACTCTGAATCACATCACAGTTTTCATACTTGCAAAAGCTCTTCGGACTTTATTATTGGCACCGTGAGGCCAAAAGCAGCAATGAAGAAGTGGATTATGTTATCCAGAAGGGAACGCAGCTTGTGCCAATCGAAGTAAAGTCAGGTTCCAAGGGGCAGATGCAACGTATGCATCTGCTTTCTGGTGGAGAGGGGGCTGCCGGTGGGAATACGGGTGTCTGCCGAGAACTTCACCGAATACGGTACCATCATGACCATCCCGCTGTATGCGGTCAGTCGCGTGATAAATGCAAGAGGGACATCCATTTTTGAAACGCCGTTAACTGTTGACCGTTAACCGTGAAAATCGGTCAACGGCCAACGGCTTTCCAAATCCAATAAATTAAATTGAACGAACCACAACCGCTTCTATTTCAGCAAACACAGTATCAAGCGGTGTTCCCAGCAACTTTGCAATGTGTGTCAGCGAGAAAATACCACACAGCGTCTGCTTTTCATCGGCACCTTCGGTAACAACCAAACCGTGCTGTTTGCCGGATTTTTTGAGTGTCGCAATAATCTGACCAACGTCAGCCTTTGCTACGTCTTCGAATTTCATGACTTCCAGTTCGTGCTGTGGCGTCATAATATCCCGTACCATGATGTCGGCATAGGTTCCCCCCATGCTCTGGAGATAACGCATCGGTTTCTCACCCAGTATATCGCTGGCGGTTAACAATCCGGCAACGTGATCGGCACTGTTTAATACGATAAGAGACCGTACGCCATAACGGATCATCTTTGAATTGGCAACTTCAAGAGTTAATGTCGGCCGTGCGAGAACGAGAGAAACCTTAGTAAAATCAGTGAGCACTGAGAGTGCAAAATCGTCCAGTTTTACACGGTCAGGCAGGATCTGAACAGGTCGCGCAAAAGACGACTCTGCTTTCAAACTATGTGACTTCAGTACTTCAAATTCTCTACTCATGTGTATGCTCCTTTTGACACGTATGTATTTATTGGTTCAAAAACCAACTGGTGAGTATGATTTCGCAGCTATGGTGCTATTTTAAGAATATCAGTATCATTCTAATGCATAATCGTCAATTAATTTGAGCTTTTCAACGGCTATTACCGGTTCCCTGCTGTGGTTTTCTCACATGACAACATGCATGATATGCGCTCAATATGACAATCAGGAGGTGCAATGTAGGGAGGAAGTCACCACCCCGTCAGGCTACGCCTGCCCCCCTCCACAGGAGGGGAATTGTGGTGACTGCCAGTAATATCGGTAAAAATATGCTGTAAATCAGTTCGAACGGAACAGATTTCACCGCTTTTTCGGTCAATAGAGCGACTATTGACCTTCAAAATAGTCGAAATCTACTCTCACCCAGCCGAATTTTCGCGACGGTTCCCTCAGTCCGACAGACTTTTAGGAGCAACAAGAAGAAAAACCTGAATGACTGTTGCATAAACGACTACTTTTAATTACCGCCAATATCTGAGCGTGGGAATGTGATTGAGATTGCCGGGTACTTCCGCGGGGCGGAAAAGCTTCGGGAAGCGGTTAATGAACTGCAAACGCTGCTCTATGCGGGATTCTAATGCGGGGATATCGATTTGTTATTAGCTTAGAAAAAGCATTTGAACCGCAAAGACGCAAAGAACGCGAAGGAAAATGAAGCTATGAGTGAATTAGTTCAGGTCGTGAAGATTGAAAAGCGCATCTACACCATACGCGGCATGCAGGTGATGTTAGATCGGGATCTGGCGGAACTGTACGGTGTGAAACCCATACGCCTCCGCGAGCAGGTCAAACGTAACAGCAATCGATTCCCGGAAGATTTCATGTTTCAGATCTCCGAGGATGAGGTCGATTATATGGTATCGCAAAATGCGATACCTTCCAAAAAACATCTCGGCGGCACTCTGCCCTATGTCTTTACCGAACAAGGCGTTGCCGGGATATCCGGGGTATTGACCAGCAACCGGGCCATAGAGATAAACATTGCCATTATGCGAGCCTTCGTGAAAATGCGGCAGTTTCTGTCGGACAACGCCGATCTCTTTATGCGACTGGAGAGTATAGAAAAACGTCAACTGCTGCATGAAATTAAAGTCGATGAAAAATTTGAGCAGCTTTTCAACGCACTTGAAGACAAAAGTATCAAACCAAAGCAAGGCATATTTTTTGATGGACAAATCTTCGATGCCTACAAATTTGTCTGCGACCTGATTCGTTCCGCCACGCAGCGGATTATTCTTATCGACAACTACGTGGATGAAAGCGTGTTGACTCTGTTATCCAAGAGAGAAGCAGGAGTAACCACCAACATCCTGACAAATAGTATCGGCAATGCATTGGCCCTGGATATCGAAAAATTTAACCGGCAATACCCCGCTATTGACGTGCAAACGTTCAAATCTTCGCACGACCGTTTTCTCATTATCGATGATGACATTTATCACATTGGTGCATCGCTGAAAGACTTGGGGAAGAGATGGTTCGCCTTTTCAAAGATGGATGTCAGCGCAATTGAAATGTTGCAACGGGTGAATGTATGAATGGGTGGGTGGTTGAGGTTTGGGTGCTTGGACGGATGGGGGAGTCGATGTGTTCAGCAGGAAATGGTTGACTTGGGGTTAAATATACTGTCCCCGGAATTCCTTGGGGTTAAATATACTGTCCCCGGAATTCCGTCCCCGGAATTCCCCTGGGAGAGAACAATACCTGCTTCGATGGTTTTACCCAAACCAACTTCATCAGCCAGGATAGCACCGCGAGAGAGGGGGGAACGAAAAGCGAACAGGGCGGCATCAACCTGATGGGGATTAAGGTCTACCTGAGCATCTGCAAGTGACGCGGCCAGCTTTTCCAGACTGTCTGAGGAGCAACGTTTGGTCAGCTCGTGGGCGTAGTATTTGGCGTGGTAGTCGGTAAGCTGCATTGTAAAGGGATGACTCCTGGCTTTTACCGAACCGGCAGAATATTATCGGTCTTTCATATCAGATTCGACCGCTACAATCCACCGTAAAGCCTTTTAATTAAAGTGGAGGCGGATGGAGCCAGTCATACTCTTGACGTTATTTTAGGTTTCCCTCATCGTTAGTGCCACCTTTATTCGCCCAACACCCCTGCCTCTAAAAATCCCTGTTTCAGTCTCATAATCTTGGTCAATATCTCATCAGACCTGTCATGGGTGCGTGCGCTTCCGGCCATATCCTGCACAAGACGATAACGCTGCTGATCTCCTGTTTCAGCTTCCAGAATTTCCAATATAGCTATTCCGGTCGCTTCATCCGCTATAGCCGCCATGTCACGTCCCAGCAATCTGATTCCAGCCAGGACAAGGTCAAAGCCCTCCATCTGGAGCAATTCAACCTCATTATCAAACATACGGTCTTCGTTGCCGGCATCTGCGTAATGTTCCATAAAAAACAGCAAATCTTCGGCATCCTTGGAACGCTCAGGATATCGGTCGTTCCAGGAGATAACCTTCATCAACGCCATACCAGGAATGGTCGGTACTTTCACATCCAGCAACGGAGCATTGCTCAACCGGACATTCATTCCATATTGATATGCTTCCTTGAAGCCCATGATGTTCATGATAACCTGCTGATCGGGCGGCCAGCTGATTGTTTTGCCTTCGGGGCTGACATCACCAAACGGTACAATATCGACAGGGAATCTCCCAAACTTCAGCCGGTACGGCTCTCTTGTCGCCTCAAATCTTCCTGTAGCGACTAATGCTTTTGACAACTGCTGAAATTCATCCCAACTGTCAACCTCAACACCTATATCAAGGTCACGGGTGGCCCGATCCGTTCTGATGGTGTGGCAATGGTTCAATACAATATCACGAGCCGTAGCACCAACAACAAAGAAGAGAATACCAAGAGCTGAAGCCTCCTGATGAATCACCTTCAGAATATCCAAAATTACGAGATCAATCTTCTCTGATACGTTGAACGATATGTTCGTCATATACTATCCGTGCCGTTTCAATATTTCGCTGGTTTCCGGTTGCCATCAGGTCTGCATAAACCAGTATAGGGTGAACCGTATCCCCATGTGGAACAATTGTCTCCGGTTGCCAGAAACGGTGAAGCAGTTCTACATTACCTTCAGGGTCTTTCTTGAGTCTGTTCTGGATAAGTACTGCTTCCAGATTGTCCTTATCAACATAGACGGTTATTGTCTGAGGCTTCAGGTAGTCGGTCAGCTTTCCTGCTGCGATCTCACCACCCCATTGAGCCTTTTCAGGGTTCAGAACCGCCTTCTGCCACCAACCATCCGCACCCCTATAGCGCCCCATCAGCAATTTGGGGCGCAATTGTTCGGCATAGCCAGTGATCCAACGTTCCAGAATTTTTTCTTTCTCTATCAATCGAATATGTCGGGCGCGACCTTTGCCGGTCTCCACCAGATAGCCAAGTTCGTTCAGCTCATTCAGCACCCAGTTCACCATGCCCAAGGCGACATTTGTTTTG
>CAIRBT010000114.1 GCA_903876875.1 uncultured Geobacteraceae bacterium | reverse complement strand
GCACCTCTCATATCAAAAACCACCACCCCGTCAGGCTGCGCCTGCCACCCCTCCACGGGAGGGGAATTTTTCACCGACTCACACCTCAGTGTATCCTGCTTTCCGAAACTTAGTATTACCATTGGACGTTGCCAATTAACGAAGCGTTCATACCTATCTGACACCCTTCCCAAATTCTTAATTGAGATAAATGTAGTTATGCGTGGCACATTTATAATTGTAATGGTTTGAAGTGGCGTACTATACTGCTGAAAACCAACCCCCCTCCCCCCCCTGACAAGGGGAGGTTTGGAGGGGTTTGATGCGACAATTTAGATGTTACAACCTACTCGTATGGTTGGTGGCACATAATCAAAACATCGCATCTGATAGGAATTACCCATGCCACTCCACCTCTACACAAGTAACCGTATGGAAAATCTCGTAGATGCTCTTTCCGGCGTCCTTGCCGAACCACTCCCCTCGGCGTTCACACCTGAGTTGATCGTCGTGCAGAGTAAGGGAATGCAACGGTGGCTGGCCATGGAACTGGCCAGAACCTTTGGCATCTGGGCCAATTGTAACTATCCCTTCCCAAATAAGATTGTCTGGGATCTTTTCTGTGAGACCATTTCTGACAAACTGGATGTGTCGTCGTTTGCTCCGGATGTTATGACCTGGAAGATAATGGGGCTGCTGCCGACGTTTCTGGATATGGCGGAGTTTGCCGAGCTGAAACTGTATCTTAGTGGTGAAAGTGGTGGGCTTAAGCGGTATCAACTGTCCGGTAAAATAGCTGACACCTTTGATCAGTACACGTTGTACCGCCCCGACATGCTCCTTGAGTGGGAAAAGGGGGGGGGAGGGGAGAATTGGCAGAGCATCCTCTGGCGGACTCTCGCCGAAGCGGGTGATGGACAGCATAGGGGGAAGTTGCGGGAGGAGTATTGTCGGCGGATAGCAACGGCTGACACCGGTGGTAAAGGGGGCATGTCACAAAGAATATCGGTATTTGGCATCTCCTATCTCCCCCGGTACCATATGGACATCTTACGGGCGACCGCAGTAAACAGGGATGTGCATCTATTCCTGCTCAGCCCCACCCGTGAATACTGGGCGGATATCATTTCCGAACGGATACTGGTGCGACTTGCGCCTGAAGCTCGAGCCGTGCGGATAGAGGGTAATCCGCTCCTGGCCTCCCTTGGAAAACTTGGTCAGGACTTTTCTGATATGGTCATTGAGATATCCGAAGAAGCTGTTATTCAGGAGGATACCTACCGGGATCCCGGTTGCACGTCGCTGCTTACGGCCATTCAATCAGACATTCTTAACCTGAAGGGTGCCCGTGAGGAACAGGAAAAACGACCGGTTGGTAAGGATGATCGGTCCGTGCAGATCCATACCTGTCATAGCCCCCTGCGGGAAATTGAGGTGTTGCACGATAATCTGCTCTCTCTGCTCGACGATGTCACGGGGCTTACTCCCCGTGACATCGTCGTGATGACCCCGGATATTGAAACCTATGCACCCTATATCGCGACCGTCTTTGAAGGATGTCAGGATCCCGCCCGGAAAATTCCCTACTCTATTGCCGATCGGACAATCACTTGTGAGGGGGAGATTGCCGGGGCGGTTTTGAAGCTTATGGCTCTTCCCGGCAGTCGGCTGAGCGTGCCACAGGTTTTTGATATTTTAGAAATGGTCCCGGTAAGAAGGCACTTTGACCTGGATGAAACGGAGCTTGAGCTTATCCGTGGCTGGCTTGAAGAAACACGGGTACGCTGGGGAATGGACGAGCAGGACAGGGTAGACCGTGGGCTTCCCGCCTACCGGGAAAACTCCTGGCGTGCCGGTATTGATCGCTTACTGCTCGGCTATGCCATGGCGGCCGATGGTTGGAATCTGGTTAATAACATACTGCCGTTTGATGAGATGGAGGGGGCAGCGACGCAAACACTGGGTAAATTTGTCGAGTTCATTAACAAAATATCATTACTTGACAAAAAGCTGGTGAGAGCGCGCACACTCGGTGAGTGGCGGGCAGAGTTGCAGGCACTGGTGAGTGACTTTATCACCGCCGAAGACCAGGCTGCCCATGAACTTACCTCCATTACCGGCATTGTGGAACAGATCGGCGAGTTGGGTGAAACCGCCAATTTCGTCGCAGCGGTCGGGCTTGACGTGATCCGTTCTTGGCTCACCGCCCGTCTGTCACAGGAAGAAAAGGGCTTTGGCTTCCTGACCGGAGGGGTAACGTTTTGTGCAATGCTCCCCATGCGAAGCATACCGTTTCGTGTTGTGGCACTTGTTGGCATGAATGATGGTGCCTTTCCCCGTCAGAGTCGATCCCCTGGTTTTGATCTTATTGCACAAAAGTACCGGCCCGGTGATCGTTCCCTGCGGGATGAGGATCGGTATCTGTTTTTGGAAGCGATACTCTCAACACGGGAGT
This sequence comes from uncultured Geobacteraceae bacterium, assembly GCA_903876875.1. GTDB lineage: Bacteria > Desulfobacterota > Desulfuromonadia > Geobacterales > Pseudopelobacteraceae > JACRCG01. The sequence goes on along the minus strand of CAIRBT010000114.1, from coordinate 9,136 downwards.
GCTTTTACATCAGTTATCTCGGTCAGAGTATGAAGGATAACAGCGAAATTCCCCCCTCGGTGCTGGTGAGTGAGTTCCTTGACGCCATTAACAAGAGCTTCCGACGGGCAGAGGGGGGGAGTGTGACGACTAGCCTGGTCGTGAAGCATCGTCTGCAGGCTTTCAGTGGTGATTATTTCAATGGCACATCTCCTCTCTTCAGTTACTCGGAAGAAAACTGCGGGGCACTTCTTGAACAGTATACCAAACCATGGCATCCCGTTGAATTTATGACAACGCCCCTTGATCCCCCCTCTGACGAGTGGCGAGAGGTACCCCTGGCGAAGTTGCTCCGGTTCTTTGATCATCCGGCCCGCTATCTGCTGGAAAACAGACTGGGTATCAGGTATGAAGAGACTGCTGTTCCCCTTGAGGAGCGGGAGCCGTTTGCCGTTAATGCTCTTGCAGCCTATGGTCTGAAACAGCAGCTTCTCGAAGCCCGTCTGCAAGGTAAAAATATCGAACATTTCGCGGAGGTAACCAGAAGCCTGGGTTTATTACCTCCCGCTCGCCATGGTGAAAAACTGTTTGCCGGGCTTGTCAAAGAGGTTGATGGGTTTACAGAAAGGCTGCTCAAAGAATTCTCCGGTCAAGCACCGCTGCCACCCCTCGACTTTGAGCTTCCGTTGGGAGAATTTCGTCTTTCCGGCAGACTTGACCGTATGCGGGGGGAGCGCATGTTCCGTTATCGGTGCGCAAAAATAAAGCCCAAAGACAGGATCCGCACCTGGCTCGAACATCTTGTGCTCTGTGCCGTTACCCGGGAGGGGTACCCCCGGGAGACGTGCTTACTCATGCTTGATGGTAAGCCGATAACATACGGTTATGTGGAGAATGCCGAAGAAATATTGCTCACCATTCTGGATTTATACCGGGAAGGTTTGTCTGTACCAATGAGATTTTTCCCTGCTTCATCCTTGGCCTATGCCACGAAAATGGAATGGAGTCTGGAAAGGGCTCGTACCACGTGGGATGATGGGTATGAGTATACGGGCGAGGGTTCGGATAGTTACAATAGGTGCTGCTTTGGCACTGTCGATCCATTCAATGAGGATTTTGAACGGATCTCCCGTACCCTGCTTGAACCTCTTCTTCAACATCAGAGAGAGGGAGCCAAATGAAAATACTTGACCACCTGACCATTGAACTTGCTGGACGTAACCTGATCGAGGCAAGTGCCGGTACGGGCAAAACCTACGCCATTGTCTGTCTCTATCTGCGCCTGCTGATCGAACAGCAGCTTACCCCCGAACAGATCCTCGTGGTGACCTATACCGAGGCAGCAACGGAGGAGTTGCGGGGGAGAATACGAGGTAGAATACAAGAAGCTCTCACCGTTTTTTCCGGGGTAGCGTCCAATGACCGGTTTCTCGTGGGGCTTCGGGACAACAGTAACGGTAAAGGCCCCGCTGGGGAGAAAGCAAGAACTCTTCTGAAACTGGCACTCTACTCCTTTGACACGGCCTCAATATTTACGATTCATGGCTTCTGTCTGCGGGCGTTACAGGATAACGCCTTTGAGAGCGGTTCCCTCTATGATACGGAGCTTGTTACCGAGCAAAACCCTCTGTTACAGGAAATCGCTGACGACTTCTGGCGCATACACTTTTTTTCTGAGGGGGCGCCATTTCTTGACTATGCACTGAACAATAAATATACCCCCGACTATTTCCTCTCTTTTCTCAAAGGTATGTTGAGTAACCCGAAATTGGCAATTACGCCGATATATAGTACGGAGGCTATTGCTGCCATTGAACAGGAAGTAAGGGAGTGCTTTGCAGCGGTGGGTGCTCAATGGCGTACATCCCGGTCTGAAATAGTTGAAATAATCACACATGACAAAGGATTGAGTCGAGCGAAGGACAACTATAAACCTGAAGGATTGGCTGATCTATTTGCAGAAATGTGCAGTTATACCGGTGGCGATAATGCGTATATTCTCTGTACCGGCTTTGATAAATTCTGTAGTTCCGGCATCTTACGAAGAACAAAAGAGAAAGGTGCTGCTCCGGTTCACCCGTTCTTCGAACTCTGCGAGAGACTGCTCACAAAAGTTGATGAACGCTTTCTGGCACTCCGCGGGGAACTGGTCGAGTATGGCAGAATGCGGCTCCCGCTCAGGAAGAGAGAGCTGAACATCCGCTTTTTTGATGATCTTCTCAATGACCTTTATACCGCCCTGGGCAGCAAAGCGGGGCAATCCTATGGGGCAAGCCTGAGGGGAAAGTTCCAGGCGGCACTTATTGATGAGTTTCAGGATACGGATCCGGTGCAGTACGATATTTTTCGGAAAATCTATACGGATTCAACCTGTCCCCTTTTCCTGATCGGCGACCCAAAGCAGGCGATCTATAGTTTCCGGGGGGCGGATATCTTTGCCTATCTGGAAGCGGCTGCGGATGTGCAAGAGGAACGGCGCTACACCCTGACGGAAAACTGGCGTTCGACCCCTGCACTCCTGGCTGGTCTCAATGCGGTGTTGAGCAATGCAGGAAAACCCTTCGTATATGACGAGATAGCCTATCATCCGGTCAAAGCGGGCACGCAGGAGGATGGTAAACAGCTCGTCTGTGACGAACGTGACAATGCCCCGCTCCAGGTCTGGTGCCTGCCTGCCGGTGACGGCGGAAAGCCCCTTACTGTGGGGGGAGCCACAGGGGCCATACCGGGTGCCATTGCCGCGGAAATCAGCCAACTGCTGCACGACGGTCAGGCTGATAAGGCACGTATCGGTGACAAAAAGCTTCTTCCCGGGGATATTGCGGTCATTGTTCCGAGCCATCGGCAGGCCGCTTTGATTCAAGATGCGCTACAAGAGGCAGGTATTCCAAGTGTCATGCGGAGTGATAAAAGTATTTTCTGCACGGATGAGGCCCGGGAAGTCTGTATTCTGCTGGCTGCACTCGCCGATCCGGGCAATGAGACGAAGATCCGTACCGCCCTGGTGACCGACCTCCTCGGCAGGTCGGGCAACGACATTGCACGTCTTCTGGATGACGAAAAACGGTGGGAGGAACAGCTGGAAAATTTCCGTGCCTATCACCACCTCTGGCTGGAACGGGGCTTTATGGTGATGTCCCAGTCGCTGATGGCCAGTGAAGGGGTGCGGGGGCGTCTGCTGCGCCGGACTGACGGAGAGCGGAGACTGACCAACGTGTTGCACTGTTTCGAATTGATCCACAAGACTGCCCATGAAAAGGGGCTCGGGAGCGATGGGCTTCTTACCTGGTTCGGTGAACGGGTTACCAGCAGGGAGACGGGCGACCAATACCAGATTCGCCTGGAAACCGATGAAAAGATGGTGAAGATTGTCACGGTACATGTCAGTAAGGGGCTTGAATATCCGGTAGTCTTCTGTCCGTTCATGTGGGGTGGACTCAAGGGGAATACGGATGTGGTAACGTTTCATGAAAACTTTAAAATGGTTAAGGATTACGGCTCACCGGACATTGAACAACACCGGGTGCTGGCGCAGAAGGAATCCCTGGCCGAAAGTCTCCGACTCCTCTACGTGGCCCTGACACGGGCAAAATACCGCTGCTATCTGATCGGGGGGAAAGTCGTCGGCAGGAAAGGTGTGAGCGAGCCGGAGACCTCCTCATTGGCGTACCTTCTTCACGCTTCCGACGCGGTGAAAAGCTCGCCGGATGTGGTCACCCAACTCGCAGCGGAGGTTGGTGCCCTTTCCTGGCAGGAGATGGCAAAGCAGTTAACAAGCCGTGCAGAAAAGCAGGAGGGAAACATCTCCGTCGCAGAGATGTCCCTGGACTCCGTTGCCCACTGCTATACGCCGCGAGATAACCCCTCACAGTTCAAAAACAGGAAATTTTCCGGAACCATCGAAAGTGACTGGCGGGTATCAAGTTTTACCTCCTTTACCGCCCATGGCGACCGCTCGGTTGAATTGCCAGACCGGGACGAAACCGCTGCGGGTAGCTCACTCAGCGTTGCGACGACCGTGGATGAACGCCCAACCGGCATGGGTATTTTCACCTTTTACAAAGGGGCCCAACCCGGAATTTTCCTTCACAGTCTGTTTGAGAAACTCGATTTTACAGACTGTTCAGAGAAGACAATACGCGACCTGGTTACCAAGGGACTGGAAAAGTCCGGCTATGCGGCACAATGGGAACCCTGTATCTCTGCAATGGTCACTTCAGTCGTCTCGATACCCCTCAGCTCACCGGAGGGCACCTTCACCCTTGCTGAACTGAAATGGGGGAGATGGATAGTGGAGTTTGAATTCTTCTTCCCACTCAAATTCATAACCTCCCGCACCTTAAAAGAGTACTTTAAAAAATGGGGGAGTCTACCCGAAACAGCAGAGCTTTCACAGCTCTGCCCGGCACTCAATTTCAAGCCGGTGCAGGGGATGGTGCGTGGTTTCATGGACATGGTTTTTGAACAGGGGGGCAGATATTATCTGGTTGACTGGAAATCAAACCACCTGGGGCATCGAGTGGATGATTATAACCGGGAGACTCTGAAACAGGAGATGGTGCGCAACCTCTATATCCTGCAATATCTCCTCTATACGGTGGCCCTCAACAGGTACCTGTCCCTTCGGGTGACAGACTATGACTATGAACGTCATTTTGGCGGAGTGATCTATTTCTTCCTGCGGGGTGTGAGACCTGAACGTGGTGAAGAGTGCGGCATCTTTCGGGATCTTCCGCCGGTGGCAATGATTAACGATTTAACAGAGTGCCTGATTCAGGCCGGAGGGTAGGAGAACGATGACCACCTATGAATTGACGGCTACCGACCGCCATTTTGCTGCTTTTATCACCCGTGAGGCGGGTGATGTCCCCTCCTGGTTTGGTGTTATCGTCTCCCTGGCGAGCAATTCGGTGGGCAATGGCAATATCTGTCTTAATCTGGCCGCTCTTGCCGGGAAGGATATACTGTTGGATGGTACGGAACTGCGGCTTCCTCACCTCGAAACAGTGCAGGCGGCGTTAGCAGCTTCCTCGGTTGTTGGGACACCGGGTGAGTTCAAGCCGCTGGTGCTCGATGGCGATGGTCGGCTCTATCTTTATCGCTATTGGCAATACGAAGCGGATCTGGAACGTATTATTCAGGAAAAAGCCCGGGCAGAGGTGATTACTCTTGACGAGGCACTGCTCGGTACGGGGGTGCTACGGTATTTTCCTGACAGTACGGAGGGGGTGACCAACTGGCAAAAAATTGCAGCGTTGGCGGCGGTACGCAAGAAGTTTTGTGTGATTTCCGGCGGGCCCGGTACCGGTAAAACCTCAACGGTAGTAAAAATTCTTGCCCTGCTGCTGGAGCAGGCGGGGGATAATAACCTGCGCATTGCCCTTGCCGCACCAACGGGCAAGGCCGCCGCACGTTTGAAAGAATCAATTCGTTTTATGAAGAGTTCTCTGAATTGCAGTGTCTTGTTAAAAGCACGCATCCCTGAGGATGTGACCACCATCCACCGTTTGCTCGGTGTCCGTGCCGGTTCGGTACGCTTTCGGCATTCCGGTGACAACCTGTTGCCCCATGATGTGGTCATTATCGACGAGGCGTCCATGGTTGCGCTTCCCCTGATGGCAAAGCTTGTGGTGGCTCTTAAGCGTGATGCACGCTTTATTCTTCTCGGCGACCGGGATCAATTGGCCTCGGTGGAAGCGGGAGCCGTGCTTGGCGATATCTGTGGCGGGGGGCGACAGGAACCCTTTTCCGGGAAATTTGCGGAATTTGTGGCACGGCTCACCGGTGACATACTCCCTGTTGGCGGTGCCACAACGGACGAGTGCGTGCTTGCCGACTCGCTGGTCGTGCTGAAGAAAAACTATCGCTTTAACACCGACAGCAGCATTGGGGCGGTTGCGCGTGCAGTAAACGGAGGAGAGGGGAAAAGAGCCCTTGAGCTGCTCAGGAATGAGCAAAGTGTTGGCATTAGCTGGCTGGATATCCCGAAGCCGGACAAACTTAAAAAGGCCTTGGCAGCCACGATTATCGCCGAATACGGCCCCTATCTGGCTGCCGGAACAGCTGCGGAAGCCTTGAAGCTCTTCGATAATTTCAGAATCCTCACCGCCCTCCGTCAGGGGCCCCGTGGAGTGGCCGGTTTAAATGTGCTGGTTGAGGAAATCCTTGCGGAAAAGGGATTGATTGACCAGTATAATCGGTGGTATTCGGGGAGACCGGTGATGGTCACGGTCAATGATTACCATCTGAAACTCTTTAATGGCGACATCGGCATTGTCTTTCCTGACCCGGAGTATGAGGGAAATCCCCGCGTCTGGTTTCCCTCGCCGGAGGGGGGCATTCGCAGTGTCTCCCCGGTTCGCCTTCCCTCCCATGAAACGGTGTATGCCATGACGGTACACAAAAGCCAGGGATCGGAGTTTGGTCGGGTACTGATGATCCTGCCGGAGCGTGATTCAGAGGCGTTGGCACGTGAGTTGATTTACACCGGTATGACCCGGGCGAAGAATGAAGTTGACGTATGGGCAGATAGGGATGTATTTTTGGGTGCGGTTTCAAGGCGGATAGACCGGAAATCCGGGCTCAATGATGCACTGTGGGGATGATGCTGGATACGCTGTTTTTTTGATCAATCCCTTCAGCACTATCCATTTTTGTCAGAGTACTACATAAAAAGGAAAGAGCATGACAATAGCCACTCGGCATAACGATAGTGAACACAACGAACTGGAACAGATTACCCCCTTTGACACAAGGTATCTGTTTGTCCTGCCATTTTCAACAGATCATGCACTTGCCAGGCGTTTTCTGGCAAGAGACAGTGATATCGTTGGTAACATGCGGTTTGGCAAGCTACTTGAGACCTTGGACAAAGTTGCTGAAAATACTGCCTTGGCCTACGTAAACAGGTTCTATCCCGATGCACGGGTGGTCACTGCGGCAATTGACAGCATTGTCGTGAGAGACCTTACCGATACTACCCATGATCTTGTCTTTTCAGCTCAGATCAACCATGTGGGTAAGTCCTCAATGGAGGTCGGGATCAGGGTGGAGTGCCTTGGTGTTGGTTCACATCATGTGGCCAGCTGTTACTTTACGATGGTTGCTCGCTCAACCGAAAGCGGAGAGGGGAAAAGCCTGATCTTGCCTCCGTTACACTACCAGTTAAAGATAGAGGAAAAACGTCATAGCAAGGCTGAACTGCGGCGCCTGGCATATCGTGAGGGTTTGGCAAAGGCTGACCAGATGCCATCGCTTGATGAATATCTCTTTCTCAAAAAACTGCACAAGGAACAGGAATCGGCGGAAATTGAGGGGATACGTGCCAATGAGTTGGTGCTGGAATCCACTATCAGAGCGTATCCCGAACAGGAAAATGTGCCTAAGACGGTCTTTGGGGGGTATTTGATACGAAAGGCCTATGAGTTGGCCGCACTCACTGCTGAAAAAGTTACTGCCGATCGGGTGATACCTTTTCAGGTGAATCGTATTAATTTTAATCAGCCGGTTCTTCTGGGCGACCAACTGAAATTCACCGCACGGGTGGTGTATACCGGCAAGACTTCCATTACCGTTCAATCGGATATAGAACGGTCTGGCCGTACCGATGGTGTGAAAGCACTTTCAAATTCATGTCTGTTTACGTTCAGAAATGTTGGCAACGATATGGAACCCCTGCCGGTGCCGTTTATTTATCCGGTTACCTATGCGGAAGACGCACGCTTTTTGAATGCATACCGGCAACGGGTTGATTGAGACGGGGGCTAAGGAAGGGAACCAGCTGTTGATGTAAAGCACACCATGTCTCTGTCAAAGGATGTCCACTTGCTACGGAGTAATAAAAACGAAAGAGCAGTAAACAAAATATTGTTTACTGCTCCTGACTTCATCGGATGGATTCTCTAACAGAGACAGCCACCGTTATTCGGCGTCATCTCCCTCGATTTCCTCTTCTTCGTCACCTTCCGGTGGGGTAAATTCAACGTGGCTCATGCCAAATGACAGTCCCAAATCCGCAAGAACCTCTTTCAATTCTGTAAGGGTTGTCCGTCCAAAGTTTTTTAACTTGAGCATCTGAGGTTCTGTTTTTGTAACCAGTTCGCCAATATACCGTATATTGCCACCGGTGAGTGCATTTACCGCTCTCACGGACAGTTCAAAGTCGGCCAGGCGGCGATACAGGAGTTCATCCAGGTCACTGTTGGCAAGGGGCTGATTTTCCACCACCAGGGTTGACTCATCCACGATGTCCTGATTCTCAAATAATGACAGCTGGCTCTGCATAATCCTTGCGGCGTAGGCAACTGCATCCTCCGGAATAACACTGCCATCTGTCCATACTTCAAGGTTCAGATTGTCATAGCCTGCGTCATCTTGTGACACAGAGAAGTTGACTTTCCTGATGGGAGAGTAGCTTGAGTCAAGGACAATGGTATTAACCGAAGTGCTTTCATTCCTGTTTCGATCTGCTGAAGTGAAGCCTTTCCCCGATTTAACAGTCATTTCAATTTCCAGATCAGCATCTGCTCCGCATGTTGCAATGTAGAAGTCTGGATTCATAATGTCGGCATTGTGACCGGTAGAGATGCTACCTGCTGTGATAGTACCTTCACCTTTTTGCCGAATCCAGGCCGTCACCTGATCTGTCGAATGTAATTTGAATCTGACGTTTTTCAGATTCAGTATTATTTCGGTGACGTCCTCTCTGACTCCGTTAATAAAGGTGAACTCATGGGGAACCTCTTTGATGCGCACCGAGGTAATGGCAGCACCGCGTATCGAAGAAAGCAGAACTCTTCTGAGGGAGTTACCAATGATCGTCCCAAAGCCAGATTCGAAAGGCCCTGCGGTAAATTTTGCATATTTTCCGGTTTTAGTGTCACCGTCTGCCTGGAAAAAAGATGCGGCTACTTGTGGATTCCAATTGTCGAACATGTATTGCTCCCCTATGATTAATTGTTGTACAGGAAAATTTCGATACTGCGGCTTCATTCATCTTACGAATGTCATGCGTTTTAAGCCGTCAGACATTATAATCGAAATAGTTCCAACATACCAGTGTAAAAGTAGTCCGGTTATAAATTCGCCTATTTGTTAACCACTGCTTTATCCCCTCATCCGGCCTTCGGCCACCTTCTCCTTGGGGGAGAATGATTGG